>JBBRIE010000351.1:0-1551 GCA_038221545.1 Lysobacterales bacterium | reverse complement strand
TGTGCCTCGGTTTCCGCCATGTCGAGTGAATGGAGTCGGACGGCGGTCCCCGCTCGCACCTTTGAGATCTCCATGAACGCGCGGAGCGCACGCAGCGGCGGTGACTCACCTTCGATTTCGATGGCGCGCTCGAGCAGCATCCGCGCGTGATCGAGCGGCACCCCGTAACGCCGCATCTCTGCACGGGCCTGAAGAAACAGCTCGAACGCGCTGGCGTTCTGAATTGGTCGCGCCGCGAGTCGCACGCTCTCGGACAGCGTGAGCGTGACCTGCAACGCACTGACAATCGCGCGCGACACGCGCTCCTGCACGTCGAAGACATCGTCCATCGTGCCGCTGTATTTCTCGGCCCAGAGCGGCGTGTCCTTCTCGGCGTCCACGAGCTGCGCCGCGATGCGCAGTGCGTTGCCCGCCTTGCGCACACTGCCGGTGAGCAGATAGCGAACGCCGAGCGCGCGGCCGATCTCGCGCGGTGTTTTGGTCGTCGCCTTGAACTTCATCGAGGAATTGCGCGACGTGACGCGGAGCGCCTTCACCCCCGCCAGGTCGGTAATGAGCTCCTCCGTGAGGCCGTCCGAGAAAAACTCGTTGTCCGCGTCGGCGCTCATGTTCGTGAATGGCAAAACGGCGATCGACTTCTCGGGCGAAGCTACCTCAGGGCGCGGCGCGACCGTGCGTGGACCAGAGATTGTTGCCGTGCGGAGTATGGACACAACCTGTGCGCCAGTCGCGCAGCGATCAGCCGGTGCCTTCGCGAGCAGTTGGTTCACAAGCTCCGCAACTTCGGTCGAGACCTCCGCACGCTTCTCGGTCACGAGTGGGGGCGAGTAGATGAACCGTCGCGCAATCGTCGCTTGAGCCGATGCGCCCGTGAACGCAACCTCGCCGGTCAGCATCTCGTATAGCAGGCAGCCCAACGCGAACAGGTCGCTCCGGCCATCCAGCTCGTCGCCGGTTGCCTGCTCGGGACTCATGTACGCCGGTGTCCCAACGGTCACGCCGATTTGCGTAAAGGCCGACGTCCCGCTTGCGGCGGCGACGATTGCCTTGCCGATTCCGAAATCAGCAACAATCGCGTGTCCTTCGTGCAGGAGAATGTTCTCGGGCTTGATGTCGCGATGCACGATGTCGTGCCGGTGCGCGTAGTCGAGCGCGGCGGCGACTTCGCTCGCGATTCGCACGGCGTCGTCAATGGGAAGCGTCCGCTCGGCGTTGAGCCGGTCGCGGAGCGTTTGTCCCTGCATCACCGGCATGACGAAGTACACGAAGCCGCCGGACTCCCCGGAGTCATAGAGGGGGAGTATGTGTGGATGGTTCAGCTTCGCCGCCATCCGAATCTCACGGACAAACCGTTCGCGACCTAACGATTCCGACAGATCGGCGCTGAGGACCTTGATGGCAACATCGCGCTCATGGCGCAGGTCGCGCGCGAGATACACCGTGGCCATACCGCCCGCGCCGAGCTCGCGCTCGATGTTGTATCGCCCAAGCAACGTTGCCTGGAGCTGATCGGGAGGCATAGGGAGGATCGAGGGAGGGCGTTCGACGAGT
>JBBRIE010000350.1:0-1597 GCA_038221545.1 Lysobacterales bacterium | reverse complement strand
ACCGGGCCTGGGCCGTGGAGGAATCGCGCGCCTGCCTGCGGGCCGAGCTGCGAGCGCGTCGCGCCGCGCTCGACGGCGCCGCGCGGTTCCATGCCGCCCGGGCAGTCGCCGAACACCTGGCTTCGATTCCGAGATTCGTCGCGGCGCGGCGCATCGCGGGTTACTGGGCGGTTGCGGGCGAAGTGCCCTTGTCGGCCGTAGTCGGCGCTGTCGCGCGCGATCCAGCCCAGTCGTTCCATCTGCCGGTCATGCGGGCCACGCGCCGCAGTCCGCTCGGGTTTTCGCCGTGGCGGGTCGGCGATCCCGTCAGCCCCAATCGTTTCGGAATCCCGGAGCCCATGGTCGACGAACAGGTCGACTCCGCGTCGCTGGACGTGGTGCTGCTTCCCCTGGTCGGCTTCGATCGCGCCGGCCATCGCCTCGGAGCCGGTGGCGGCTACTACGACCGGACATTCGCATTCAGGCAACAGGCGCCAGGCCCGCCGCTGCTGATCGGCATCGCGTATGCATGCCAGGAAACCGACGCCATCGAGCCGGCCGAGTGGGACGTGGATCTCGACTGGGTGGTGACCGAGCGCGAGGCGATCCATTGCGCCGCCGGACGCGGTGCGCAATCCGAATGAATGCCGCGGCCCGCCGGTCCACGCAGGAGCGAACGGGCGGGAGAGTTTGGTAGCGTGCAGGCAGCGGCGCACAGCGGAGGCATAAATTGGGCTACTGGCTGATGAAGACCGAGCCGTCGGATTTCTCGATCGACCATCTCGCGCGGCGCAAGCGCGAGCCGTGGACGGGGGTCCGCAACTACCAGGCGCGCAATTTCATGCGCGATGGCATGCGCGACGGCGACGAGGTGTTCGTGTACCACTCGAACTGCGAGGAGCCCGGCATTGCCGGCATCGCCCAGGTCGCCGGCCAGGCCTACCCGGATCCGACCCAGTTCAAGCGCGCGAGCAAGTACTTCGATCCGAAGTCGACGCCCGACGCTCCGCGCTGGTGGATGGTGGACGTCGAGTTCGTGCGCAAGCTGAAGCGTCCGCTGCCGTTGTCCGAACTCAAGGAACGCCCCGAACTCGAGGGCATGCCGCTGCTCGCGCGCGGTAGCCGCCTGTCGGTGCAGCCGGTGGCCCGCGCCTACTGGAAGGCCATCCTCGCGCTGGAGAAATCCCGATGAACGCACGCAACCCGCAGCATGCCGCCAAGCGCGATGCCGCGCACCGCGCGCTCGAGCAGGTTCGCCCGGGCATGTGGCTCGGAATCGGCACCGGTTCGACCGTGGCGTTCTTCATCGAAGCGCTGGCGCGGATGCGCGACGACGTCGCGGGCGTGGTTTCCAGTTCCGAACGCAGCACGATGCAGCTGCGCGCTCTCGGATTCGAGGTCAGCGACCTCAACCACTGCGACATGCTCGATCTCTACATCGATGGCGCCGACGAATGCGACCCCGGCCGACGCCTGATCAAGGGCGGCGGCGGTGCCCTGACGCGCGAGAAGATCGTGGCGGCCGCCAGCCGGCGTTTCGTCTGCATCATCGATGCGGCGAAGCAGGTGGACGTACTGGGTCGGTTCCCGGTGCCGATCGAGGTGATTCCCATGGCAC
>JBBRIE010000349.1:0-1598 GCA_038221545.1 Lysobacterales bacterium | reverse complement strand
CGATGCGAGCGCGCTTGCCCTTTCCCCGTGCAGAATTTGTGAGCCCCGCAAAGATCCAGCGATGGGCCCAGATCCGACCGAAGTGACCTCTGCGATGGTCACCCGCATCGTCGACGGCGACACCGTGGTGCTGTCTGGGATCGGCACGGTGCGCTTGATCGGCGTCGACACGCCGGAGACCCTTGACCCACGCAAACCGGTCGAAGAGTTTGGCCGGGCCTCCACCGCGTTCCTTACCGGCCTCGCTCTTGGACAGACGGTCCGCGTCGAATACGACCAGCCCCGCAAAGACCGCTTCGATCGCACACTCGCGTATCTCTACCTACGCGACGGTCGACTAATTAACCAGGAGGTCATCCGGTTCGGCTACGGCCACCTCTACACGGAGTTCCCGTTTCGATTAATGGAGAGCTTTCGGGTGCCTGCGCGTGAGGCACAACTGGAGAATCGCGGACTCTGGGCCGCAGGGCTCGGCGTGGCCGACGTGAAGACGCCGGAATCGATGACGGTAAAAACGCCCACGAC
Organism: Lysobacterales bacterium; assembly: GCA_038221545.1. Classification (GTDB taxonomy): domain Bacteria; phylum Pseudomonadota; class Gammaproteobacteria; order Xanthomonadales; family Ahniellaceae; genus JBBQNY01. The sequence continues at coordinate 1,073 of JBBRIE010000349.1, read as the reverse complement.
GCCTTCTCCGCCCCCGGACGCGACGCCGAAGCCGGCCGCGACACCGGCCACGACCACGGTCCCGGCAACCACGGCCCCAGACAAGACCACCCCGCGTACTCTGGTATCTCCGCCCGCTCGAGCACCGGCGACATCGACACGCTGCCAAGCCACCACCCAGAAGGGCGCGCAGTGCAAACGCACCGCGAGCGCAGGCAGTTCCTACTGCTGGCAGCACAAACGAGCCCACAGCCACTGATGGGCAACCAATCTCCTGCCCTGCTCGGTGGTGCCGATGGCGCCACCACGACAAGTGCCTGCTGCCGCACGACGGCCCATCGCGCAGGCCATCAACGCGGCGCTCGAGCTGGGCGCTCACAGGTCTGGAAGCCCGGCGATTACCTATACGTCGAGTTCAAACCAGGCGACGAAGAATTGCGCTCCAACGGCAAGCCTGTTGGCGCGGCGATTAAGTAGAAACGGGAGGTCTGGTAGTGGGGTTCCGTTTTCGGCGATCCGTAAAGATCCTGCCTGGTGTGCGCTGGAACATCAGCAAGTCCGGAAGTTCGTTCAGCGTTGGAGGCCGCGGTTTCACGACCAACTTCCGCAAAGGAAAAATCACTCGCACCATCGGGATTCCTGGCACCGGAGTGTCGTTCCGGCAAGACCGGACACCGGGCCGACGGCAGCGCGCGACCGCGGGCGTGCGCGCCGCGCCCGTTTCAGATCCCAGTTATTGGCCTGGGCGATTCAACGTCCCCGCGACGAACCCCACACGTTCCCTGGCGGGATGGACCGCAGTCTTGGCGGTTCCGGCGGCGTTCGCATTGCCGCCGGTGTTGCTGCTGTCGTTCGTCGCAGGTATCGCGTTCTTGGCGCTGCCCTCGTCGAAGGTGCTGGTGACCCGAGAGCTTGCCAAGCGGAAGCAGGCTTGGACCGACGCTGTGGCCGGTGCCCCTGCGACGGCCGCCCTCACTGACTACCGCGCCCTGCTGTCAACCTTCGATAGGCTGGAACTGCTCCCGGAGGAAGTGGGGACCAGTCTGACCGTCATCAAGGCATCAGTTGACGTGTTGTCGTTTGAGGAAGAAGCG
>JBBRIE010000348.1:0-1617 GCA_038221545.1 Lysobacterales bacterium | reverse complement strand
CCTTGCGGCGCCTACATGGGGGGCGGATCCTGCGTTGCCTGCAGGTGCTCGAGCACGGTGCGATAGAGCGCCGGCAGGCGTTCGAGATCGCTGAGTGCGATGTGTTCGTCGACCTTGTGGATCGACGCGTTGCAAGGCCCGAGCTCGACCACCTCGGCGCCCATCGGCGCGATGAAGCGCCCGTCGGACGTGCCCCCGCCGGTATCCGCGCGCGGCTCGATGCCGCAGGTGTCGCGACACGCGGCGACCACCGCGTCGCGCAAGCGGCCGGGCGGCGTATGGAACGGCGATCCCGACAGCTCCCATGCGATGCCGTATTCGACACCGTGGCGATCGAGCACGCCCGCCAGCCGGCGCTGCAGGGCGTCCGCGCTCGACGCCGTGCCAAAGCGGAAATTGCAGTCGAACACGAGCTCGCCGGGGATGACGTTGGTGACGCCACTGCCCGCGTGGATGTTCGACACCTGGAACGTCGTCGGCGGGAATGCCTCGTTACCCGGGTCCCATGCAATCGTTGCCAGTTCGGCGAGCGCCGGCGCCGCGGCATGGATCGGATTGAGCGCCCTGCCCGGATAGGCGACGTGGCCCTGCACGCCGCGCACCGTGACGCGCGCGTGCAGCGAGCCACGTCGGCCGACGCGGATGGTGTCGCCCAGCGCGCCGGACGACGAGGGTTCGCCGACCACGCAGTAGTCGATGCGCTGCCCGCGCGCGCGCAACGTCTCGACGACGCGCTGGACTCCATCGTGCGCGACCCCCTCCTCGTCGCTGGTAAGCAGCAGCGCGAGCGTGCCGCGATGATCGGGCCGCTCCGCCACGAACGACTCGAGCGCGAGCGTCATCGCGGCGACCGCGCCCTTCATGTCAGCCGCGCCGCGCGCGTGCAGAAAACCGTCCCGGATCGTCGGCACGAACGGCGGCGACGTCCACGCCGGTGCGTCGCCCGGCGGCACGACATCGGTATGCCCGAGCAACACCGTGACCGGCGCGCCGCTGCCGTGCACTGCCCACAGGTTGCGGACCGCGCCGAAGGGCATGTGCTCGATCCGGAAGCCCGCGGCCGCAAGGCGCGCTGCGATGAGCGGCTGGCAACCCTCGTCGTCCGGCGTCACCGAGGCGCGGCTGCAGAGTTCGATGGCCAGATCAAGGACCGGCGACCGGGCGTTCACGCCGAACCCGGCGGCCGGAACCGTCGCTTGAACAGGTTGTCGGAGAATCCGAACGAGGGCTCGCCGCCATCGATCACCACAACGGGCCGCTTGAGCAGCGCCGGATGATCGCGCAGCAACAGCACCCACTCCGCATCGCTGGCGGCCTGCCTGCGCGCGGTCGGCAACGTGCGCCATGTCGTGCTCGCACGGTTGATCATCGCATCCCATCCCGCCGTCGCCGCCCAGGACCTGAGCACGTCGCCAGCGATGGGTTCGGCGCGGTAGTCGACGAATTCGTGTGCGACGCCGAATCGATCGAGCCACTTGCGCGCCTTGCGGCAGGTGTCGCACTGCGCGAGCCCGTACACGCGCACGCCGGCAGGCAGGGCCGTCATCGCGACACGCTCATTCGCCCGCACGCAGCAATTCGTTGATCGACGTCTTGGACCGGGTCTTCTCGTCCACC
>JBBRIE010000347.1:0-1618 GCA_038221545.1 Lysobacterales bacterium | reverse complement strand
AGCGTCGACATGATCGTCGAACCCGGCGCCGCGATGTCGATCAGACTGCCGTAGTTGGAGAAGCTCGACCGCGCGCCGGTGCTGGTGACCGAGGCCACTGCGATGACGTTGCTGCAGTTTGCGGGCGACGCGTCCGACACGTTGACGTTGTCATTGCCCGCAGCGATTGCCAACGTCGTGCCGTTGGATACCGCGGTGTTGATGGCGGCCTGGGTCGTGGCGCCGCAAGGGCCGGAACCACCAAGGCTGAGATTGATCACCTCGGCCGGATTGGCGTTGGCGGGCACGCCGCTGACCGTTCCACCCGAGGCCCAGATGATGGCGTCGGCGATATCGGAGTCGTAGCCGCCGCACTTGCCGAGCACGCGCAACGGGATGATCTTGGCATTGAACGCGGTGCCGGCTACGCCCTTGGCGTTGTTGGTCACTGCCGCAATGGTGCCGGCAACGTGGGTGCCGTGCCAGGAGCTGTTGCGGTTGGACGGGGGGACGGGCTGGCCGAACTGGTCGGTGCCGCATTCGCCGGTGACGGTCCAGTCGCCCGGGTCTGCCGGATTGGAATCACGACCGTTGCCATCGTTCGCCACGGCGGTGTCGCCGATGAAATCGTAGCCTGCCAGGATGTTCGCGGTCAGATCGCTGTGCGTGGTGATGCCGGTATCAAGCACGGCCACCACCACGCCGGTGCCGGTGGAAACATCCCAGGCTTCGTTCGCGCGGATGCCCGCGTCGCTGTCCGTGTAGCCCCACTGCTGGCTGTAATTGGTGTCGTTCGGGGTCAGCTGGATCGTGTTGAGCTTGTCGATTTCGACATATTCCACCGAGGCGCTGGACGCGATGGAGCGCATGAAGCTCTCGGCCTCGGCCGGGCTCAGTTTGCGCTCGGTCTTGATCACATGGCCGCCGGTCGCGATCTGACGCAGTTCCTGCACGTTCGCCAGGCCGAGACCGCGACCCGCAGCGTTGAGCACGTTCATGCGCGCGGTGGCGCTGTTTCCACGCATCAGCGTTTCGCGCGAGTACTTCACGATGAAGCGGTCAACGGATCCGGCGGACTTCAGCCCGGAGAGTTGCAGACCGCTGGACTCCTTGTCTGGCGCGCCAGCGACGGCAGCACCGGAGAACACCATCGCGGTGGCGAGGGCCAACGCATTCAAACGGAGCGAACGAGTGATACGTGCGTGCACTGTTTTTACCCCAAAAAGAAGGTGGTGACGGAAGACCCCGCGTTTCGCGGTGACCACGCTTCCTTTCGTCCACCTTCGGCGTCGCGCTCCCGCGACACCCGGTTCCTTCCCGCTTCCAGCGCCCCCACGCCTTCTGCGGACCGCCGCTCCCCGGCGCGTCGGCCGGGGCCGATGCGCGAAGTGCGGGATCTGGTGGAGTCCCTGCCCCGTCTGAAGGCAAAAACAGCGGCGAACCTAGCAACCGTTGTGAACCCGGTCAAGGTTTATATGTGATGGAAGTAACTGTTTCTTAAGCAACTATTGGTGCGACGCAGCACCCAAGGTGACAAATTCCTAGATCCGCAGGCCCCCACCCAGTCGGCAGGCCTTGAGAGGACTCCCGCAGCGCGTCAGTGCGGTCGAGTCTGGAAGTTCCACGGAGGGAACGCATT
>JBBRIE010000346.1:0-1648 GCA_038221545.1 Lysobacterales bacterium | reverse complement strand
AAAGTCGCCGCCGCCATTGCTCCCGACTACGCGCTGGGATCGCATGTGGCGCCGCTGGGTGTGGCCTTCTCTACGCCTGCGATGGGCGGTGAATTCGCAAACGGCGTGTTTGTCGGCGAGCACGGCAGCTGGAACCGCGCCGACCCGGTCGGCTACAAGGTCATCTTCGTGCCGTTCCGCAACGGCCGCCCTTCGGGCGACCCGGTGGTGTTCGTCGACGGCTTCCGCGGCGCCGACGGCAAGGCGCGCGGCCGCCCGGTGGGCGTGACCGTCGACCCGCGCGGCGCGCTGATCGTGGCGGACGACCTGTCCAACACCGTATGGCGGGTGGTGCCGGCGGGCTGAGGCCAGGGTCGCGTCGCGGCACTGTTCAGTGCGCAGCGCGCGATGTCGTCGGTACGTCGTCCCGTGACGGACACCAGGTCTAGCAGCCGCTGGCCGCGGCGGGGTCGGCAACGCGGACGACATGGACGGCGCGCACTGCCATCAGTCCAAGGTGCCCGACGACTGGTCTGGTGACTGCAGGCTGGAGACAATGCCGATCACCGGGGCGATAGATGAACCAGCCCCCTTTTTCGTTTGCCCGGTTTGACAATGCGTTTGCGCGGATGAACCACGGTACGGGATTCGCCTATGGAGGGAGCCAAATTGACCACGATGAGAACTCCAGCGTTATCCGGTATCAACCCGGCTGCAACGGAAGTGCCTTCGTATCGTGTTGGCGTGATGATGATGGATGTCGAGGGCAAGGACTCGGATAACTTCGCTGCACTCGTTCTCGATGCCGTTAACGAATTCGAGGAGGCGCTTTCGAAAGAGCAACGGCTGAGAATCAATACATTCGCCTTCCCGGGGCCACATCTCAGTCCCGGCGCCGGCGCTTATGCCCCGCTGGATTTCCTCGAAATCGGGCTTGCCGAAAAGATAGAACGCGGCGTCCAGTTCCTGCTGATCGTCACCGAGGTCGACCTGTCGTCATCCTCTCTGGCCTTTACGGTCGCGCTGCCCAGCCAGTTGACCAACGTCGCCGTAATTTCGAGCAAGCGGCTGGACCCCGGCTTCTGGGGCGACACGGCCGATCCCCAGCGCGCCTCACGTCGTCTGGTCGCGCTGTTGTTGCATAGCTTCGGGCACCTGCTCAACCTTCCGCATTGCAAGTCATCCGACAATGTCATGTACCCGCTGGAGCGGATCGAGGATCTCGACCAGATGAGGGAGCTTAGCCGCGAGCAGTTTGCGGTGATGCGAAAGACGCTGCCGCGAGAGGCGCATGAGCGCTCGACGCGCACCGGAAAGTTCGGATTCGTGGTGTCGGTGCTGGGAGAGGACGTCCGCGAGATTCTGCGCGCCACCATTCGCGCCAATCCGTTTCGGCTCGTGCTGAAAATGCCGACGATGCTCGCCGCCGCGCTTTCGGTGACGATCGTCCTGTTGTTCAGCCCGGAAATATGGGATGTCGCGAGCACGGTTTCGGGGTCGCAGATCACGCTGTTCTCCTGCGCGTCGCTGATCACCGCGCTGTTCGTGCTCTACCGGGCATTCGCATTCCAGACGCTGCTAAGCCGTAGTCGACTGCTTACCGAAACCGCCGTCGTTACCGCGGCAGTGACCATCCTCAGCCTGATGCTCACGTTGCTGGTGATGTTCG
>JBBRIE010000345.1:0-1656 GCA_038221545.1 Lysobacterales bacterium | reverse complement strand
CAATGACAGCGGCATGGCGCACATCGCCGGCCTGCACCGCGCTCCAACCATCGCCGTCACCGGGCCATCGACGGCGGCCTTCGTGTTCAGCCCCGCGCCGGTTCGCGGCGTGACCGCCGACCACCTGGGCTGCACCGGCTGTTTCTGGCAGCAATCGCACGGCTTCGTCGATGACTGCGGCCAGGGCTGCGCCGTACTCAAGGCAGTCACCCCGGAGATGGTGTTTCGAACCGCAATGGAGATGTTGGATGAAGCTGCTGCGCCACAAGCGAAGCGGGCGCCTCGTCGTCTACGAGGAGTGCTTGCTCAAGATGGGCACCTACGAATTGTATGAGCCGCCGCGCCCCGGCGCGGAGGATGAGATCGGAGTGACAGACACCATGAAGATTGTGGTGACAAAGGGGGGCGGGATATGCACCGAGCGCACGCTGTGAGCGCCGAAGTCGAAGTGAAGTCGTACCGGGTGACCACCCGCGCGGAGCAGGGTCTCGAGCCGTACCCGCTGCACGCCAGCGACCTCTTTATGAACTACGGCCGCGCGCTCACCTTCGCCCGCGACGTGGAGCGCATGCGCACCAATGCCGACGGCAAGAAGTGCGTCCTCTGTTGCGTCATCGTTCCCAAGGGAGTGCTTCGGTAATGATCGCCAGCGACATCATCGACCGTTGCCGGATCGTCTTGCAGGATGTGATTCCTGTGCGGTGGGCCGACGCCGAATTCTGGAAATGGATCAGCGACGCGCAGCGCGTCGTCGCGCTCGTGCGGCCAGACTCGTGCGCCATCAACTACCAACTCACGCTTGCGGCCAACAGCAAACAGACGCTCCCGCTCAACGGCATCCGTCTGTTGGACGTGATCCGAAACATCGAGCCCGGCGGAGACCCAGGCCGAGCCGTTCGCATCGTGGATCGCGAGGCGCTCGACGCGCAAAACCCGAACTGGCACAGCGCCACCGGCGCGCAGATCATCAACGTGGTCTTCGACAACCGCGACCCGCTGAACTTCTACACCTACCCGAAGGGTGTCGCCGGCGCCAAGCTCGAGATCCTGTACTCGAAGAACCCGACGGACGTGACCGCCAACGGTTCGCCGCTTGGCGTGCCCGACATCTACGGCGAGGCGATCCTCAACTACGTCCTCTTCCGCGCCTATTCGAAGGATGCGGATTTCGCCGCCAACGCGGGACTGGCACAGGGCTACCTGCAACTGTTCACCACGCTCCTCGGCATCAAGACCAGCAAGGACTTCGCGTTCTCGCCCGACGCCAACCGCGCCGGCCTGACGCCCAACGCTGTAGCTGTCCAATCGGGAGGCGTGTAAGTGTCCAAGACCTACGATCTGTTCCTGCCCTGGGTGCTGCCGGATGTCACCGGCTGCCCGGAGATCACCGCCATCCAGGCGGTGCGCGACTCGGTCATTTCGTTCTGCGAGATGTCGCTGATCCACCAGGCCGACCACGACCCACTCAGCGCGGTCGCGCAACAGGCCGACTACGACCTGGAGACCCCGATCACCGGATCGCGGATCACGAAGGTCATGCGCCTCTGGTTCAAGGGCGCCGAGCTTGCTCCGGTTGCCCCGGATGACGTTGGAGACCCGACGATTTACAACCAACAGATCGGCGGTGTAACTACTTCCTACTCGACGCCAAAGTAT
>JBBRIE010000344.1:0-1688 GCA_038221545.1 Lysobacterales bacterium | reverse complement strand
CGTCCATCCGACCAAATCCGAGGTGCGCTTCCGTCGTGAAGGGGAAGTGTTCGCTCTGGTGCGTAACGCGCTGCAGAAAGCGCTGGCGACCAATGCGGGTGGGTTCTCGTTATTGCCCACAACAAACGAAACGACCTCCAGCGGCGTGATCCAGCGCACCATCGTGCGACCGTTGCCGGCGACGACGCCAACCGTCGTGGTGCAAGAACGGTATATTCCTGAAGCGTCCGGACTCCCTCCGGCAGCCCGCGTTGCTGAATCTACGGAGTCGTATCGCGCCACCCGTCTAGCAACCGCAGTACCACTGAGTAACGCGGAAGGTAACAGACCCCGGGCTCCGGACCCCGGACCCCGGACGGCTCCCTCAAAGATCCGCCGTGTCCTGCAACTCAACCGCATGTACCTGCTGATCGAAACCACGGACGGCATCCGCCTGGTCGATCAACATGCGCTGCACGAAAAAGCGCTGCTGCTGGCGCTCGATCCCACCATCAGCGATCTGGTGGCCAATGGCCGTCAGGAACTGCTGGTGCCGATCACCGTCAACCTGCTGGCGCATGAACTGGCGCAGGTCGTTCCGCTGCTGGCGGAACTGGCACGCGTCGGCCTGATCGCCGACGCCTTGTCACCAACCCAACTCGTTGTGCGTGCCTATCCGGTGATTCTGAAACGCACCAACTGGGCGCGGTTTTTCGCCGACCTGGCGCAGGATCCCGTGCCCGCCCAAGCCACGGCCACGTTGTCCGAACGCATCGCGCACAGCGCCGCCTGCCACGCCGCGGTCAAAGCCGGACAGGAGTTGTCGCCGGAGGAACAATGGGAACTTGCGCGGTTGCTGGAGCGCTTTGAGGGACTGGAAAACTGCCCGCATGGTCGCCCGACGACGCTCGATCTGGGATGGGACGAACTCGCGCGGCGGTTCCAACGCTGACTACTCGCCCTGGTTGCGTGAGTTGCGCATGAGCGTGATCACCACCAGACGAGAAGGGACACCACCAGCGCGGTGCCTACCCGGCTAGGGCCACCACGTCATCAGCACGACACGCAGCGGCTTCGCTCTGCGAAATGACTGTCAGAATCCATTCCCGGTGGTGCTCAGCTTGATGCGCAACAGGTAGCTGTCCGCGGTGATGTAGAGCGTCTTCCCATCGTCGCCGAACGCGCAGTTGCTGGTTGCCTGACCGGTCTGAAGTGTGCCGAGGTGTTTGCCGGCCTTGTCGAACACCAGCACGCCGCCTGGGCCGGTGGCGAAAAGGTTGCCGGCCTTGTCGACTTTGAGGCCGTCCGGCAGACCCTTCACCTTGCCGACCTTGGGCGTGGCGTCGAAGAACACCGAGCCGTCACCGAAGGTGCCGTTTTCCTTGACCGGGAACTTCATCCACACCGCGCGTTTGGGATCGGAGATCGCCACGTACGCGGTCTTGTAGTCGGGTGAAAATGCCAAGCCGTTCGGCCGGCTGAGCTCCTTGGTCATCAGCGTCACCACGCCGTGCGGCGTCACGCGGTAGACACCTTGGAAATCGAGTTCCTTGTGCGGGTCCTCCATCTTGCGCGGCAGGCCGTAGGGCGGGTCGGTGTAGTAAAGGTCGCCGTTGGCGTGGAACGCGCCGTCGTTCGGACTGTTGTGGCGCTTGCCCTCGAAGGTCGCGGCGAGTGGCACGAACTTCGCCGCCGGCATGCCGAGGGGC
>JBBRIE010000343.1:0-1701 GCA_038221545.1 Lysobacterales bacterium | reverse complement strand
GTCGGCAGCGGGTTGGTGAGCGGCGAGTTCATGGCGTCGGATCCGTCGATTCTCTTCCTCGAATCGTAAACGACGCGACGCGCGAGCGCTCGACTTGTCCGACGGCGCTCCATGCCCAGTCTGGGAGCCCGGTTTAGAATCTGGCTTCAAGAGAAGCTCGATTCGCTTCCGCTCCTCGCCGTTGTTGCCGGATGGTGCCCGGCCCAGCGATCGCTGTCGGGACTTCGCGTGTCTCAGCAGGTCACGATCATGAATCCCCTCTTCCCGAGGATGAACGGAATGTCCGCGCAAGCTTCCAGCGTATGGTCCGCAAGCGCAGGCGCCGCTAGCCTCGCGGGCTGACTCGCGAGGATTTCGCCATGTTGAAAGCCGCCTTACTTTGCGCCGCCGTGCTGCTGTCGATCGCCGCGCGCGCCGAAGAAACCGCCCCTGCCACAGCCAAGGAGGACAATTCCATGCAGGCAGATCCGGGGAAACCCGCAACCTTGCAGGCTCCGCCCAAAGGCGTGGACGAGGAATCGGTCAAGTCTCGATCGGCTTCAATCACCGAGACGAAAGCAAGGGGCGACGCCCCGGACCCTGCATCCGATGACCCTTATCTGTGGCTGGAGGAAGTCGAAGGCGCGAAACCGCTCGAGTGGGCGCGCACCCGCAATGCGGATGCAAAGGCGAAGATCGCGGAAGACGACGGGTTCCGGACACTCGAAGCGGAGCTGCTGGCCGTGCTCGACTCCGACGCCAGGATCCCGATGGTCGAGAAGATCGGCGCGCACTACTACAACTTCTGGAAGGACAAGGCGCACGCGCGCGGCATCTGGCGCCGCACGACTCCCGCGGAATACGCAAAGGCGAAGCCGGAATGGGAAACACTCGTCGATCTCGATGCGCTGAATGCGGCTGAGGACGAGAACTGGGTGTGGCACGGCGTCGATTGCCTGAAGCCGAAGGAGGCTTCGGAGCCTTACGAACGCTGCCTGGTCGCGCTCTCGCGGGGAGGTGCCGATGCCGACGTCACGCGTGAATTCGACCTCGGCACCAAGTCCTGGGTGCAGGACGGATTCTTCCGCAAGGAGGCGAAGGGAGGGCTCGGCTGGATCGATCGCGACCACGTGTACGTGTTCACCGATTTCGGTGCCGGTTCCATGACCGAGTCGGGGTATCCACGCATCGTCAAGTCATGGCGGCGTGGCACGGACATCGACACCGCCCGCGTCGTGTACGAAGGCACCGGCGAGGACATGTACATCGCCGCGCGGCGCGACCATGCGCGCGGCTTCGAGCGCGATTTCGTGTCGCGCACGATCGCGTTCTACAACGACGAGCTCTACCTGCGCGGGAAAGACGGCAAGCTCGTGAAAGTCGACGCGCCGAACAGCGCCAACAAGTCCAGCCATCGCGATTGGCTGACCCTGCAGTTGCGCGAGCCCTATGCGGCCGGCGGCAAGACCTACGCCGCGGGTTCGCTGCTGGTGACGAATCTCGACGACTTCATGGCGGGCAAGCGCGATTTCAGCGTGGTGTTCGCACCGAGCGAGACCACTTCGCTGGAAGCGTACGTGTGGACGCGTTCCCATCTCGTCCTCAACGTGCTCGATGACGTCAGGAACCGCCTCGACGTCGCCTCGCACGGTCCCGACGGCTGGAAAGTCGCGCCCATGCAGAATGCGCCTGAGCTCGACTCGCTCGATGTCATCACGTACG
>JBBRIE010000342.1:0-1845 GCA_038221545.1 Lysobacterales bacterium | reverse complement strand
TCATCGCGCAGCTGGAGCGGGAAATCCACGGTATTCTACGAGGCGACTAGCCATGCAGGTGTTCACACCGGATGAAGTGTCCCGGAACGCAGCGAACAAGTATCTCAGTGTACTCATCGCCGCGAAGTTCGCCCGCGTGCTCAACGAGTTTCCGCGTGAGCGCACGTCCAAGGAGAAGAAGCTCACCACGCGCGCGCTCGAAGAGCTCGCCGATGGCACGATCGAGTATCGTGTGATGCCGAGGAAGCGCCCCGGCGGCTGACCGGCGCTGCTGCTCGTGATGCGCGCCGCGTCTCGGCCTTTGTGCCGGGACGCGGCGCGCTGTCCTTCCGCCATGTCCTGATTCGCTCCCTCCGTGCGCCCCTTCGATCAGCAACGCATCCTTCTCGGTGTCACCGGCGGTATCGCCGCGTACAAGTCGGCGTGGCTTGCGCGGCTGTTGACGCAGGCCGGTGCGCTCGTGGACGTTGTGCTCACGCGCACCGCCACTGAGTTCATCGGTGCGATAACGTTCGAGGCGCTGACAGGACGTCCGGTCCACACGGCCCTCACCGCGCCCGGACACGCACTCGATCATATCAGGCTCGCGCGCGCCGCGAATCTCGTGATTGTCGCACCCGCGACCGCCGACTTTCTCGCGCGAGCCGTTCACGGGCATGCCGACGATCTGCTCACGGCGTGCCTGCTCGCGACCGAGGCACCGGTGCTTCTCGTGCCGGCCATGAACGACCGCATGTGGAGTCACCCGGCGGTGCTTCGCAACGTGGTGACGGCGGAGGAACTTGGTTACCACGTCTTGCAGCCCGACACCGGTCCGTTGGCGGTGCACGAGGGCAGCGGTCCCGGTCGCATGCCCGAGCCGGAGAGCATCGTGCAACACGTCGCACGCTTGCTCACATGGCGCACGGCGAGCGACTGGCGCGGCAAGAAGGTGGTGGTAACGGCCGGCCCCACACGCGAGGCCGTCGACCCGGTGCGGTTCCTGTCGAACAGATCCTCCGGTCGCACGGGAGTCGAGATCGCGGCCGCAGCCTGGCGTCGCGGCGCTGAGGTGACGCTCATTGCCGGGCCGCTTGAGGTTCCGCTGCCCGTCGGCGTGACGGTCTCCCACGTGGAGTCCACGCGCGATATGGCGCAGGCCGTGCGCGAGGCGCTGCCGGTGGCCGACGTTCTCATCATGGCCGCGGCGCCAGCCGACTTCACCATCGCCCAGGTAGCGTCGCACAAGCTCAAGAAGCGTGATCGCCCAGACTCGCTCGCGCTCGACGCCACCGAGGACATCCTGCTCGGAACAAGGAAGAGTCGTCGCGCCGACGCGATCATCGTTGGTTTCGCGCTGGAGACGGGCAATGCACTCGCCGAAGGCGCGCGCAAGTTGCGTGATAAAGGACTCGACATGATCGTCGTGAACGACGCCATGGAACCGGGCGCGGGATTCGCGACGGTGACCAACCGCGTGACCATTCTCGATCGCGACGGCGGCATCGAAGCGCTCGACCTCAGGGACAAGCGCGATGTCAGCGAGATGCTGCTCGATCGTATCGAGGCGCGATTCCGTGGACGCTAAGGACCGTCTGCGTCTCTATCTCGAGCAGCGCCGCGAACTCGGCGAGCAGGACCTGGTGCTCGACCAACTGCCGGTTGAGGATGTGCTGGCCATGCTCGGCGCGCGAGCCCGCAAGTCGGCGCGTGTGCGGGAGTCACGTGCGGAGCAGCCCTCGTCGGAGCAGGTGCCCGAGTCGCCGGCCTCGCTCGAGAGTCCGCCTCCACCACCGGCGCCGCGCTTCAATGCAAACGCGGCATCGTCAGACTGGCGCGCAACGCTGCGTGCGACGAGCGCTCCGC
>JBBRIE010000341.1:0-1861 GCA_038221545.1 Lysobacterales bacterium | reverse complement strand
CGCCAAGAGCGCGGGCGCACCATGCTGCTCGTACAGGACGTAGACCGCGAGGATCTCGTCGCGCAAGCGGGTGCGCTGGCGGCGGGAAAGTTCGCTCAGAAACGCCGGCGCCCGTCCTCCCAACCTGAGTAGGATCTCGCGATACAGCATCACCTGCGCCCGTGGCTTGGCCGGGAAAAGCGGGGCGAAGTGCGCCGGATCGATCACGCGCTGCCGTGCGCCATCGGGTGACCGCGGATGGTCGGCCAGACACTCGGTGTCCCGCCAGATCCGGATCCGGTCACGATGCAGGCGGACCGTGACCGGCGCGCCGACGTGGGCGACTGGGACGGAGTAGCGATTGCCGGCGACCGCGACGAGCGCTTCGCGCGAGACCAGCCCGCTCTCGCGGAGACCGAAGTCAGCGGCGGTCAGGGGAAGACGCCCACCACCGGCGGCCTCCGCGGGCAACCGGACAAGGGGTGGTTCTCCCGTCGCGTCGGACGGCCGGGTGTTGACCTGAACACACCACGCGGCCGTTTGCGTCGTCAGATCGCCATCGTCGACGAACTGGCGACCAGGCAGGAAATTCCCCTTGACCCACTTGACCAGCGATTCGACGCTCCCCTTCTGGTTGCCGGCGCCGGGATCGCACGCCTGCGGGTGAAAGCCAAACTCCCCGGAGAACTGGGTCAGGGCCGGGGTCCAGACGGGTTGTCCAGCCACGTCGCGCCCACTGGTGACCGTCTTCATGTTGTCAAAGACGAGCACCCAGGGCACCCACCCGAGCGCCACGAAGCAATCGACCAATCCGCGCAAGAGCGTCTCTTGCCGCATGTCGTCGGTGAAGCAGACCCAACTCCAGCGGCTGTACTTCAGCCGGCAGGCCAGAAAGTAGCGGGTCGCCGGTGGTTGCTGCGTGAAGGGGAAACGGCGCACCTCACCCCAGTCGACCTGGAGATACTCGGCCGGTAAGCCTTCGAACCGGATCGGAACATCCCGGACGGCCTGGTGCTGCGCCCGTTCCCCGCGCATGCGCCGCACGAATTCGCTAAAGACGGTGCGTCCCCCCCGGTACGGCTGCTCCGGATCGGCCCGCGCCAATTCGAGCATGCGAACAGTCGACAGTCCATCGTCGATTCCCTGTTCAATCTGGCTTCGATAGGATTCGACCTTCGACCGCCGTCGTCGCTTCGGCGGTGGCTGCTCGACCGGTTCCTGCAGCACGCGCGCGATGGTGGTGCGACTGCGTCCCAACTCCCTCGCAATCTGCCGCTGGCTCTTGCCGCGTTTGACCATGACCTGTACCGCACTGCGCTCCATCTGCCGCAACATCCTTTCCCCCCATCCGTCAATGAGGGTCTACGCGATGTCGGCAGAGTGGCCCACTTTTAGACCGACTTTTTCACGTTACTGGCCCACTTCTAAACCGGAATTTACAATCGGGGAGCAGGATGCCAGAAAGACAGTGGAGCAGGGTCGATTTGCCGCTGCCGCTCGGCCCCGTAATTGCGACCAGTTCGCCCGGTGCAATCGAGACAGAAACGCCACGCAATGCCGGGGTGGTCTCAAACGACTTGGTGACGCCGATGGCTGCAAGCAACGGCGTTTCCGGCAGTCCCTGATCCGTTACGGTCATTGCATAATCTCCTGGCGAAGCAGATCGAGTCGTTGGCTGGTCAGTTCGATCCAGCGCAGGTCGGCATCGAGGTGGGCGAGGGCATAGTCGGCGGCAATGACGTCCGTCATCGTCGCGGCGCTCGCGGTTTTGATTGCTGTCAACTCCCGCATCCGAGTCAGATGGGCTGCCCGTTGCGCCTGCAAGTAGTCGGGCACCGACGTCCCGACCAAGAGTGCCACCACCACCTTGGCGAACAACGTA
>JBBRIE010000340.1:0-1861 GCA_038221545.1 Lysobacterales bacterium | reverse complement strand
AAAGCCGGACCAGCTGTCCCCCGGCGTGGGTGTCGAATTCGGGCGCATCGATGCCCAGGAATTGACCGGGCTGCATGGGGTCTTCCGTGATATGGAACAGGTTCTCGATCTCGTTGGGGTTGGTGCGACCCGAAACCGCGGAAATGAACTCCGTCAGATTCGGATCGTTGGCGAAACTGCGATCGAAGTAGGCGTGCAGATCATGTCGTCCCAGATGATTGAGGAACTCGGACTGCGTCCCATCCTGCGCGATCTGCCACGGAAAGAAGTTGTTGAAGCGGTGCCCGTTGACGGGAGAGCCATTGGCAGCCACGCGTGGCTCCGGATAGACCTCGGTCTGCGTCGGCAGGATTGCGGCGTTGCTTGCCTCGCTCTCCCAGTCGAAGGTCTCGAATATCGGGTCCTCGGTCTGCTGGTCGCGTTGAAGGTGGTCCCAGCGGGTGAACAGTAGTCGCCCGAAGCTGTCGATCATCGGGTCGAAATCACCGGAAGGCGCGTGGTCCAGAAGTCTCAAGGCACCCGTGGCGGAATCGAGGCGCCAGAGGCCTGTGACCGTGGGCGTGGATTCGTATTCGTCGTGCTGCGGATATAGATGCGGTGCGCCGTTGCGCGGCCGATCCGAGGCGAACACGACGCTGCCATCCGACATGTAGGCGGGCATGACGTTGTTGTAGGCCACGGGCTGGTTGGGGACGGGCGTGATCGAGACGGTTTGTCCCTGGCCGAAGCCCGTGATTTCGTACAGCTGCCAGCGATAGGACTCGACCTGGAACTGCGTCGGCGGAGAGCCGACGACCATCGCGAACACGGCTTTGGTGCCGTTCCAGTGAACGTGCGGGTCGCGCACCGCAATGGCGCCGGCTCCCTGGAAACCGGCGTTGCCGAATCCGGCTTGCTCGGTGAGGTTGCGCGACGTGCCGTCGGAATAGCGAATCCAGAGATCGCCGCCCCGATAGGCAGAAGAAACATCGCCAAGATGGTTGGCGAAAGTGGAGCCGATCGCGGCGAAGTCCACCGGCACCGGCACCTGCGTCACGAACATGATGGGATTGGGCGTGTTCTGCGCGCTGAGAGCCGGGCAGAAGACAAGCAGCAGCAGAAACAGCAAAAAATGGCGCACCGGCATTTCCCCCCAGGATCGACCGCCACACGATGGTACTCCGCGATCCGCCGGCCGTCTGCGAAGGGAACCGGGACGCAACAGCAGCAAGAGAACGGGCTTTTCCGAGGTTCCGCAGTTGCGGTTTCGAATCCGTCGCACTGGCATGATGCCGAGGTGAATGATCAAGCACGTCTGCACCCGATCGCGCCTCGCGAGGGCGTGGCTCCGAGCCATTGCGTGCTTGCTGCCGGGCCCTGGCCGACCGTTCTCGAAGCGCTCACAGCGCGCTTTCCGCAAATCGACGCGGCAGTCTGGGAGGGGCGGATGCTGCGGGGTCGCGTGCTCGACTCGAACGGCAATGCTCTGCATCCCGATGCACGCCACGCTGGACCCCTGGGGATCCACTATTGGCGGGAGGTCGAGGCAGAGCCCCGTGTCGCCGCTGAAGTGCGGATCCTCCACACCGATGTGCACCTGCTCGTTGCCGACAAACCCGCGGGTCTGGCCGTGACGCCTGCTGGCAATGCTGTACGCGACACACTGCTTGCACGGCTGGTGCGTGCGACGGGGTTGGTCGCTCTTGCGCCGTTGCATCGAATCGATCGCGAGACGAGTGGACTGGTCATGTTCGCGATCCATCGCGGCGCCCGTGCGCCCTATTGCGCCCTGTTCCGGGAGCGCAGGATCCGGAAGGGGTACGAGGCGCTGGCAGCGCCACTGCCCGGGCTTGACTTTCCTCACGTACGCCGCAGTTTTCTG
>JBBRIE010000339.1:0-1889 GCA_038221545.1 Lysobacterales bacterium | reverse complement strand
GCTGGCGGAACTTGCGGCAGCAGGATTGCCTTCGATCCTGGTGCCGTTCCCGCATGCGGTCGACGATCACCAGACGGAAAACGCGCGCTTCCTTGTCGAGGCAGGTGCAGCAGAGCTGGTGCCCGAAGGCGAAGGGCTGGTCGTGCGCCTCGCTGCGGCACTGGGTCGCGCACAAGTTGATCGCGGTGCCTTGCTCGACACGGCGCGCCGCGCTCGCGCACTCGCGAAGCCGGACGCGACGGCGCGCATCGCCGAGCTCTGCCTGGAGTGCGCGGCATGACCCTGCGCCGCATGGCACATCATCCCGAAGTGATGCGCACCTTCTCGCGCGTGCACTTCATCGGGATTGGCGGTTCCGGCATGAGCGGCATCGCCGAGGTGCTCAATAACCTGGGTTACGAGGTCTCGGGCTCCGACATGGGCGAGAGCAGCGTCACGCGCCGGCTCGCGGACCTTGGCGTACCGATCACGCGCGGCCATTTCGCAGAGTCCATCGATCGCGTCGACGTCGTGGTGGTGTCGAGCGCCGTCCGCGAAGACAACGTCGAACTCCTCGCCGCGCGCGCGCAACACATTCCGGTGGTGCCGCGTGCGGAAATGCTCGGCGAACTGATGCGCTTCCGGAACGGCATCGCCATGGCAGGCACGCACGGCAAGACCACGACCACCAGCCTCATCGCCAGCGTGCTGGCGGAAGCAGGCCTAGATCCAACCTTCGTCATCGGCGGGCAGCTACTCGCGGCGGGCACCAGTGCGCGCCTGGGCGCAGGGCGGTACCTCGTCGCGGAAGCCGACGAGTCCGACGGATCGTTCCTGCGGCTCTCTCCGCTGATCGCCGTGGTCACCAACATTGATGCGGACCACCTCGAGAACTACGGTGGTGACTTCGCGCGCGTGCGCCAAGCCTTCGCCGACTTCCTGCATCGACTGCCGTTCTACGGGCTGGCGGTGCTGTGCACCGACGATCCCGAGGTCGCGGCGCTCGCCGAGCAGACGCCGCGGCAACTCATGACCTACGGTACGCGGACCGATGCCGACGTCCGCGCCAGCGGCATCGTGGCCAGCGGCGAACGCATGCGCTTCAATCTGCACCTGCCGCAGACCGAGACGGTATTCGAGGTCTCGCTGGCATTGCCGGGCCACCACAACGTGCTCAACGCGCTGGCGGCGGCCGCCATCGGCTGGCAGCTCGGCGTCGAACCGCAGGCCATCGCACGCGCGCTCAAGCAGTTCGGGGGCGTGGGCCGTCGCTTCAACGTCCACGGCGACATCCGGGTGCAGGGCGGCCATGCGCTGTTCGTGGACGACTACGGCCATCATCCGCGCGAACTCGCCGCGGTGTTCGATGCCGTGCGCAAGGGATGGCCGGAACGGCGCCTCGTGGTCGGCTTCCAGCCGCATCGCTACTCGCGCACGCGCGACCTGCTCGACGACTTTGCGGATGTCCTGTCCCAGGTCGACGTGCTGGTGCTTTCGGAGGTGTACGCCGCGGGCGAGGCGCCAATCGCGAACGCCGACAGCAAGGCGCTGGCGCGCGCCATTCGCGCGCGCGGCCGCGTCGAGCCGGTGCTGGTGGGTTCGGCGGGGGATTTGCCTTCGGCATTGGCCCCGCTCATGCGCGACGGCGATTTCCTGTTGCTCGCCGGCGCGGGCGATATCGGGCACGTCGCACAGGACCTCGCGGCTTTGCGCGCGCTGCCCGGAGTCGCCGCATGAACGATCTGTCCGCGACCCGCGCCAGGTTCGGCCGGGTGGCCGTACTGCTGGGCGGCACCTCTTCCGAGCGCGAGGTTTCGCTCAATTCGGGTCGCAACGTGCTGGAAGCGCTGCGCGCGCGCGGCGTCGACGCGTTCGCCGTCGACGGCATCGCGGCGTTGCGCGAAGAGCTC
>JBBRIE010000338.1:0-1898 GCA_038221545.1 Lysobacterales bacterium | reverse complement strand
AAGCGTTCATGGCGCAGACGAGCGTGCGCTCGTACTCGCGCATCTGCGGCCACACCTGACTCGACAGCGACACGAAGATATGGGGCGCTTCCTCGCGTATCACCGTCTCCACCGCCAGCTCGTTCGCCGCGTTGCGGTAGCTGTGCAGGAACCCGACTGCGATGGCCTCCACTCCGCGGGCCACCAGCTTGCGCACCAGGGCGCGCACGGCCTGCACGTCAATCTGCACGGCCACCGAGCCGTCGGCGAGGCACCGCTCGTCGATCTCCATAACGTGGGAGCGGGCAATGAGCGGCCGCGGCATCTCAGTGAAAAAGTTGAAGATGTCCGGAAGGCGATGGCGCCCGATGTAGAGAATGTCGCGAATGCCGCGCGTGACGAGCAGCGCGCAGTTAGCGCCGTTGTACTGCAGGATGGTGTTGACCGCGAGCGTGGTGCCGTGAGTGAAGTAGGAGAGGTCCTGTGTGCTGATGCCGTGCTCCCGCATCAGCTCCTGGGTGCCGGCGAAGACCGAAGCGGCCGGACGATCGCGATTGGAGGGGTACTTGAGCGCGCTGATGCGCCCCGTGGACTCGTCCAGCAGGGCGAAGTCGGTGAACGTGCCACCGATGTCCACACCCAGTCGAAAGCTCTTCGTGCGTTTCATGTTGTGGGTTTCCTAGGCTCGTGCGCGCGTGCCGTCCGGGTCGAAGAATGGCGTCGGTGCGACCGTGGCCGCGATGCGCTTGCCCTGCGAATCAATCGACAGGCCGCTGCCGATGCTGCAATAAGGCGTGTCGACGTACGCCATCGCGAGGGTCTTGCCCACTGTATGGCCGCGATTGCTGTACGTCACGTAGCCGACCTCCGCGGCGTCAGCCTGCACTCCCGAATGGACCTTGTCCTTGAAGGCGCACGGCGTGTCGCTGTCGAGCACAAGTCCCACCCACCGCCGGGCGACGCCCCGATCGCGCGTGCGAAGCAGCGCATCGCGGCCGACGAAGTCGCGGTTGTCGAACTTGATCCAGCGATCCAGCCCCATGTTGAAGGGCGTAAGGTCCTCGTTGATGTCGTTTCCGTAGAGCGGAAACGCCTTCTCCAGGCGCAGCGTCTGCATGGCGAGCACACCGTAGGGCTCCAACCCCAAGGGCTTGCCGGCCTCAAGCAGGCGCGCCCATACCAAGTGCGCCTCCTCGGCGGGCGTGTAAACCTCGTAGCCCAGCTCACCGGTATAGCCCGAGCGAGAGATGAGTACTTCGGTTTCACCCACGCGGGCCGGGGTGAAGCGGAAGAACTTGAGCGCGGCCACGTCGGCGCCTTCCACGACCGAGTGCAGTACCTCGCGCGAGCGCGGGCCCTGAACGACGGGCAGCGCGACAGCGGCCGAGATATCGGTCACATAGGCTCGCTTGCCGCTGGCCTTCTCAGTCATCCAGGCGGCCACTCGCTTGCGCGGTCCTGAGCTGGTTACGACCATGTAGTGATCGTCAGCACGCTTGTAGACGGTTAGGTCGTCGATGATCCCGCCACGCTCGTTGCAGATGGTCGTGTAGCGCACCTGACCCGTTTGGAGGTCGTGCAGGTCGTTCACCGTGAGGCTATTTAGGAAACTGCCGGCGTCGGGGCCTTTGACGTCGAGCTCGCCCATGGTGGACAAGTCCTGCATGCCAACATTGGTGCGGGTGTTCGCGTGTTCGCGCGCCGCGTCACTGAACTGATCGGGCGAAACATAATCGCCTCCGCCCTTCAGCATCTTCTTAGCGTGGGCGGCGTGATAGTCATAGAGGGGAGTTCTTCGTTCCATGGTGTCCTCGATCAGTGAAGGCGGACGATCTTGCGCAGCGCCTCGGCGGTGCGCTGGACCTGCTCGGGCGTTGCGATGAAAGCGGGCGCCACGGCGATCGTGTCGCCGGTCACTC
>JBBRIE010000337.1:0-1899 GCA_038221545.1 Lysobacterales bacterium | reverse complement strand
TCTCTCGCAGATCGGCGACATGTTGCCGCTGAACTTCGATCTGGAAGCGGTGGAAGACAATCCATTCTTCTGGCCTGATGCCGCCCAGGTCCCCGCGCTCGAAAGCTACATGGATGCGCTGCGCAAATCAGGCGATTCGGTCGGCGCGCGAGTGACAGCGATCGCGACCGGAGTGGCGCCCGGCTGGGGCGAACCGGTGTATGGAAAGCTCGATGCCGAACTTGCCGCAGCGATGATGTCGATCAACGCCGTGAAAGGCGTCGAAATCGGAGCGGGTTTCGCGTCGGTGTCGCAGCGCGGCAGTGAGCACCGTGACGCCATGTCGCCCGAGGGCTTCGCGTCGAATCACGCTGGCGGCATCCTGGGTGGAATAAGCAGTGGCCAGAACATCCACTGTTCCGTCGCCTTCAAGCCCACCTCGAGCCTGCGACTTCCGGTCGCCGGCGTCGACAGCGAAGGCCGGGCAGTGGAGATCGTCACCACTGGCCGACACGACCCCTGCGTCGGGCTGCGCGCGCCACCCATCTGCGAGGCCATGGTTGCACTGGTGCTGATGGACCAGGCGCTGCGGCATCGTGCCCAGTGCGGCGACGTGCCGCCCACGACCCCTCGGATACCGGCAGGAACTGGATGAACTCGAAAGCGCAACGCATCGCCGTGGTGGGCGCCACCGGACTGGTCGGTGACACCATGCTCTCGATACTCGCGGAGCGGGGCTTCGATCCCCGCAGCATTGTGCCGCTGGCCAGTTCGCGCTCGGCCGGCAATCGCGTGGGCTGCGGCAGAGCGCAGCTTCTGGTGGAGGATCTGGCGGAGTTCGATCCTTCCGGAATCGACATCGCGCTGTTCTCGGCGGGCAGCGCAATCGCGAAGGAATTCGCTCCGAAGTTCGTGGCTGCAGGCGCCGTCGTGATCGACAACTCGTCGGCCTTCCGTTATGCCAGCGACGTGCCGCTGGTGGTCGCGGAAGTGAACCCTGAGGAAATCGCGCGCCGACCGCGCGGCATCATCGCCAATCCCAATTGCTCGACCATCCAGATGCTGCTGGTCATCGCGCCGATCCATCGCAGCGTGGGTATCGAGCGCATCGAGGTCGCGACCTACCAGTCCGTCTCCGGCGCCGGCAGGGCGGCCATGGAGGAACTCGGACGGCAGACCGCCGCACTGCTTGCTTTCCAGAAGGTCAAGGCCGAGCGCTTTCCCGTGCAGATGGCGTTCAACGTGATTCCGCACATCGACGACTTCCAGGACGACGGATCGACCCGCGAGGAATGGAAGATGATCCGCGAGACGCAGAAGATCCTCGGTGATACCAGCGTGCAGGTGAACCCGACCTGCGTGCGGGTTCCGGTCTTTTTCGGACACGCCGAAGCGGTTCACCTTGAGCTGCGCGCGCCCATGACCCCTGCCGCTGCCCGCAAACTGTTGCGCGCGGCCGAGGGCATCACGGTGGTGGATCGTCCGCGCGCGGGCGGCTATCCGACGCCGGTGACCCATGCAGCGGGCAGCGACGGGGTATTCGTGGGCAGGGTGAGGAATGCGGGCGGCGACACGAAGCGGCTGAATCTCTGGATCGTGGCCGACAATGTGCGCAAGGGCGCGGCCCTCAACGCAGTGCAGATCGCGGAACGCGTCACCCGGTGAGCACCCACGATCGTGCGCTGCGAATGGGTCGCGCCGGCGGCAGACCGGACTTCGGTCACGCCATGAGTTCAGTTCGCGCCGTTCGCAAGTCGCTGACATGCAACAGATTTACGCCTGTGCGGCGCTGAATCGAGGATAATCGGTGAGGCCCCGCGTCGGCTGCCCGCGCGCCACCGAGGGCCATTGGGCCGTTTCTTTTTCTGTTATATGGACTTGGCGTGGTGTTATAAAGTCGTTTCTAGGGAGCAGGGCGCC
>JBBRIE010000336.1:0-1926 GCA_038221545.1 Lysobacterales bacterium | reverse complement strand
GACGCCCATCGAATTGTTCCTGGCGGTGCCGTAGAGATGCCGCGGCAGTGGGATGCGCGCGTGCGGCGCGCCGTCGACGGCGCGCACGCCGGCGAACGGGTCGGCGATCAGCTCCCCGATGGGGAGATCGGGATCTGCGATCTTGTTGACGAAGCTGGTGTTCGCGCCGTTTTCGAGCAGGCGGCGCACGAGGTAGGGCAGCAGGTCCTCGTGCGAGCCCACCGGCGCGTACACCCGGCACGGAACACCGGCACGATCGGCCGGCACGACTTCGGCGTAGAGGTCGGTGCCCATGCCGTGCAGTCGCTGGTACTCGTAACGCGCGCTGCCCGCGAAAGCATGGATCGCGGCGATGGTGTGCGCGTTGTGGGTCGCGAACATCGGATAGAAGGCATCGCCATGCGCGAACATGCGTCGTGCGCAGGCGAGATAGGAGACATCCGTGGCCGGCTTGCGCGTGAACACCGGGAATCCGGGCATGCCGTCGACCTGTGCGCGCTTGATCTCCGCGTCCCAGTACGCGCCCTTGACCAGGCGCACCGGCATCGTGCGGCCGACGTCGCGCGCCAGGGCCGCGAGCCAGTCGAGCAGCGCGGGCGCGCGTTTCTGGTACGCCTGCACGGCGAGTCCGTAACCATTCCAGCCGTCCAGCGAGCGGTCCGCAAACGCGTCGCCGATCACGTCGAGCGAAAGATCGAGGCGATCGGCTTCCTCCGCGTCGATGGTGAAGCCGATGCCGAGCGCCCGCGCGCGTTGCGCGAGTTCGAGCACGCGCGGCGTCAGCTCCGCCTGCACGCGAGCGCGTTGCGAGAACTCGTAGCGCGGATGCAGTGCGGACAGCTTCACCGAAATGGACGGGGCGCCGAACACGTCGGCGTAGGGACCGGCGGCGCCGATCGCATCGATCGCGCGGCGATAGGCCTCGAGGTATTTGGTCGCGTCGCGCGCGGTCAGCGCCGCTTCGCCGAGCATGTCGAACGAATAACGGTAGTTCGCGTTGTCGCCACGCCGACTGCGCGTGATCGCTTCCGCGATGGTGCGCCCCATCACGAACTGGTGGCCCATGATGCGCATCGCCTGTCGCACCGCGAGCCGGATCATCGGCTCGCCCGCGCGCGCGACCAGGCGCTTGAGCGCACCCGAGGGCTCGCGCTGCGTGGCGTCGCTCAGCTGCACGAGCCGCCCGGTGAGCATGAGCCCCCAGGTCGACGCATTGACCAGGGTCGAATCGCTCTGGCCCTTGTGCGCGAGCCAGTCGGCGTCGCCGAGCTTGTCGCGGATGAGGAGGTCCGCGGTGTCCGTGTCGGGGATGCGCAGCAGCGCCTCCGCGACGCACATGAGCAGCACGCCTTCCTCGCTCGAGAGGTCGTACTCGCGCATGAACGCTTCGATCACGCCCGCATCCTGTGCACGGCGACGCACCCCGGCGACCAGTTGCGCGGCATGCTTCTCGATTGCCTGCTGCTCGGCGATGCTCGGCGCCGCCTTGATCAGTTCCGCCAGGTGCTCGGACTCCGGCCGCAGATAGACTGCATCCATCCGGGCGCGCGAGCGACCGGAAGCCGACTCGGACGGTGACGTCGAGGCGGGCACTGAAGCCGGTGACGGGTCGGATGACGCCATGCGGTGGGCACAGGCAGACGCGGTGCGACAGTCTAGCGAACAGGACCTGCGCGGCCGCGCCCCGCGAGGACGGCGCCGACAATCCGAATGCGCCACGATCCGCAAGTGGGCCCCGCGGGACGCCGCGATGCCGCGGCAAGTCGGGTCGTTCGTTGCCTGTCCGTGGACGAACGACGCCAGTGCCGATCCCTGGCGCGCTGCGACTTCCTTGCGCAACGCTGCGACCGGCCGCCGGGGCGAGGCAACCGATCCACGAACTGCGGGCAGGGGCTCCATGCCGCCACGCAGGTTGATCGCCGATCC
>JBBRIE010000335.1:0-1939 GCA_038221545.1 Lysobacterales bacterium | reverse complement strand
TTCGGGACCGCGCATCCCTGCGCTGGGTTGAGGCGGGGTATTGGTTAGAGCGTCAGAGGGCGCATCTAGATTCGCCGTCTTTGAGCAGCTTTCGTTGGGTATGGCTGTGTGCGGGTAGCCGATCGACGCCGGCGGGTCGAGACCCGCCCTATAACTGTACGAAGCCGGCGGTTCGAGACCCGCCCTGTACGAGTGATAGCCGCGTCGGCCAGACCACTACGCGATTCGCAGTGGCTCGCCACAAACTCACCTAAAGCTGCAAAGTCCCATCAACCACCGTGACCGCGGCGCCTCCGATGTCGATCGCATTGTCGGCGTCGATCTCGACCCACACCGTGCCGTCGCGCCCGACTTCGCGCCCTTGCGACACGCGATAACTGCGGCCGATGCGGTCGAGCCCGCGGTGCTCCACGAGGTGCGCTGCGATTGCCGCGTTGCCGCTGCCGCACACGGGATCTTCCGGAATGCCATCCGCGGGCGCAAACGAGCGGGCGACGAGACCGTCGCCCGAATCCGCGCGACCAAATACGTTCAGACCGACCACTCCGATCTCATCGCAGAGCGCAGCGAGCAGCCTCATGTCGGGATCGAGCGACCTGACTGCGCGTTCGGTGACGAGATCCGCGACCAGCCACTGGGGTCCGACGTTCACGACACTCGCCGGCAGCGAATCCCCGCGCTCGCGCGACTTCACCCTGCTACCGGGGCGTGCGTCGCCGCCTGCCGGTGCCGCGTGTTCGCCGGAACGCCGCAGTGCTTCCGCGAGCCGCATCACGCCCCTCGGCGGCAGTGCTTCAACCTGCGCCCGCGGCACGCGCACGAAGATCAAGCGGCCTTCGGCTGCGTCGACCACGCGAACCCGCAGCACGCCGGATTCGCATTCCTGCATCAGGCTGCCTGCGTTCGGGGTCGCCCAGCGTGCCTCCAGGATCGCGTGCGCCGCACCAATGCTCGGATGCCCCGCGAAGGGCAACTCCTGGCGTGGGGTGAAAATCCGCAACCTGTAGTCCGCGCCGGGCAGGGACGGCGGCAGCACGAACACGGTTTCAGAAAGATTCGTCCAGGCCGCGAGCGTCTGCATGACCTGGCTGTCCAGCCCATCCGCGCCGAACACCACTGCGACCGGGTTGCCGCGTAAGGCAATGCGGGTGAAAACGTCGACCTGCTTGAACGGAACACTGTGCATCACGGCGTGCCTCGAGCCCGATTGCGCAAGCTTAGCGCGAGGATCTGCCGCGCTCTTGCACCAGGTAGGCGGCCAGGAGAGGGCAAATCGCCGGCACGCGCCGCGCGCGTGGCACTGCGCGTCGGCGTTTGTGACAATGCGGGCCCTTTCCCGAGAACGCGCAATCGTCCTTTGCGCGCGAGATGCCTCCCCCCGACTTCCGCCCACCCGTCAACGCGGCGCCCTGGCTGGTACTGAAGTTCGGCGGTACGTCGGTGTCCGACCGCGCGCGCTGGGACACGATCGCCGGAATAGTCCGCGACCGGGTCGCGACCGGAAACACGCGTGTCCTGATCGTGGTGTCGGCGATCAGCGGGATGACCAATGCCCTGCAGCGCGTGATCGATGGCGCCGACAGCGCGGAGCTTGCGGCAGCCGGGATGCAGGCGCGGCACCTGGCACTCGCGCGAGAACTCGGCATCGACGACGGCACGGCCGCGGGCGCCATCGCCGACGGTCTCGCGATCCTTTCCAGTCCCCCCAGAGCGCCATCGCTCGCCTGGCAGGCCGAGGTGCTGGCGCTCGGCGAATTGCTGGCTTCGCGACTCGGCGCCGCCTTCCTGCAGGCACAGGGGCTCGACGTCGCGTGGTGCGATGCACGCAATTGGCTGTCTGCGCGCGCCCTGCCAAACCAGAATGATTGGGCCCGGCGCCTTTCCGTGACCTGCCATACCGAGGTCGATGCGAACTGGCGCTCGCGCTTCGATGCGCAAG
>JBBRIE010000334.1:0-1957 GCA_038221545.1 Lysobacterales bacterium | reverse complement strand
GGCCTCGCCAGCATTTCCCTGTATCTCGAGCCGCCGGGCGAACCCGGCGCACCGGTTCCGGGTGTACTGCGACGCGGCGCGATCCATGTACTGGAGCGGCGCGGCGAGGCGCGGCATGCGCTGCTGCTGGGCGACGTTCCTGCGATCACCTTGCAGACCATCGCTGCGTCGCTGGTGCTCGATTGAGCCCGCGGCAGCGCGCATCGAAGCGTTGCCCGGAATTCCGTTCCACCTGACAGGAGGAGTTGCATTCGTGTCGTTCCATCGTGCATTTCAATTTTCCTGGGCCGCGGTCTTGCTCGCGTTCTGTTCCATTGCGATCCGCGCGCAGGAGTTGCCGGACTTCACCGGCCTGGTTGAACGCAGCGCGCCGGCCGTGGTGAAGGTATCCACGAAGCGCGGTGCCGGGGCCGCCGATTCGACCGCGCAGTCCGAGGAGGTGCCCGAGATATTCCGGCGCTTCTTCGGGCCGAACGCGCCCGCACCCCAGTCGCGCGCCCCGGCGACCGCGGTCGGCTCGGGATTCATCATTTCCGCGGACGGCTATGTGCTGACCAACAACCACGTGGTCGAAGGCGCGGACACCATCACCGTGCGTCTTCGCGACCGTCGCGAGCTCAAGGCGACCGTGGTGGGACGCGATCCGCAGACCGACGTGGCGCTGCTCAAGGTCGAGGGGCGGGACCTGCCGACACTGCCGCTCGGCGATTCCAAGTTGCTGAAGCCCGGCCAGTGGGTGGTCGCGATCGGATCGCCGTTCGGCCTGGACTACACCGTGACTGCCGGCATCGTCAGCGCGGTTGGCCGCAGCGCCGACGCGAGGCAGCGCTACGTACCTTTCATCCAGACCGACGTAGCCGTCAACCAGGGCAACTCCGGCGGTCCCCTGCTCAACATCCGCGGCGAGGTGGTTGGCATCAATTCGCAGATCTTCTCCACCACCGGCGGCTACATGGGCGTTTCGTTCGCGATCCCGATCGAGACGGCGCGCAGCGTGGCAGACCAGTTGCGCGACGGGGGGCGGGTGCGGCGAGGGTCGATCGGCGTGAACATCCAGGAGGTCGACGGTGCGCTCGCCGAGGCGTTGCGGCTGCCTTCGGCCTCCGGCGCGCTGGTGCAGCGCGTGGTCCCTGATTCCGCAGCCGCGAAGGCCGGCGTGCGCGAAGGTGACGTGATCGTGGAGTTCAATGGCGAGACGGTCGTCGAGTGGCAGCAGTTGCCGCCGATGGTAGGCGCCCAGAAGCCGGGCGCGCGCGCCGAACTGGTCGTGGTGCGAGAGGGTCGCACGCTGCGCCTGCCGGTGATTGTCGACGAGTTGCAGGAAGAGGCGAGCCTGGCGAGCACGGGCGCCCAAGCAACGGATCAGGACGCCGCGGCAGTCGATGCGCAGTCTTCCGCGCTCGGACTGACAGTGACCGATCCCGATGCGGAGACTCGCAAGCGCCTCGGTCTCGGCAACGAAGGAGTGGTTGTGAGCAAGGTGAGTGGCGCCGAGGCGCGCGAATCCGGCATCAACGTGGGTGACGTGATCCTCATGGTCGCGGGCGCCCGCGCCGATTCGCTCGCCACCTTCGACCGGGCGGCGCGCGGCGCAGCCATCGATCGTCCCGTCATGCTGCTCGTGGCGCGGGGAGAAGTGCGCCGTTTCGTGGCTTTGCGCCGCGAAGCCCAGGTGCGGTAACGCCGCTGCCCGAAGGACTGGAGCGCATCCGGGACGATTGTGCCCGGATGCCGCGCGGATCACGGGCTGGCGAGGATCTGCGATAATGACCGGCTTTGCGCGGCCGATCCCGGCCATGGCGCTTCCCTCGACTGCGAACCCGATGCAATTCATCCGCAATTTTTCGATCATCGCGCATGTCGACCACGGCAAGTCGACCCTCGCCGACCGCATCATCCAGATCTGCGGCGGCCTTGAGGCGCGCGAGATGGAGGCGCAGGTGCTCGACTCGAATCC
>JBBRIE010000333.1:0-1977 GCA_038221545.1 Lysobacterales bacterium | reverse complement strand
CGCCGTGCGATAGCTGTCGTCGAGGTCATTGGCGAGCGCACCGGCCGTGGTGGCCACTTCCCGCACGGCGCCCTCCACGAAGTACCCGGAGAGAACGGTCTCTGGGAAATGGAGCAGCTGTGGCCGCGGCTCAAGCGCCGCTGCTTGAACGCAAAGTGCACCCAAGCGGCGCATATTGGCAGCCGTATCGCCCTTCTTGGGCGCAAACTGGCAAACTGCGATAGTGAGCGGACGAATCTGGTCGACAGGCATATCTATGAAGCTGCGGTGTGGGCAGCTTGCGAACAAGCAGGCAATGGCGCTCATGATCAACGGATCGCGTCCGGTGTATCTTGGGGAAATGTTCTCGAACTCTTCCCGATCCCGCTCCCTCGTGGCCGCTGCCGGTGCCCTTCTGGCGCTGGCGCCACTCGCCGCCGCGCAGAATCGCCCGCCTGGCGACCGCACAGCGCCGTCACCGGAAGCTTGGCAGATCGTGTTGCCGCTGCAGGTCACTCTGGTGCTGGGCCGCGATGGGTCGGAGCTGGGAGTCATCGGGCGGGAACGGCGTTTCAACGTGGCGCTGCGGTCGTTGCCACGGTATGTAGGCCAGGCGTTCGTGGCCGTTGAGGACAAGCGCTTCTACCAACACAACGGCGTGGACTTGGTTGGCATTGCTGGGGCGCTCAAAGACGCGGTGTCCGGCGATTTGCGCGGTGCAAGCACCATCACGCAGCTGCTGGTGGGCAACATGCATCCGGACATCATCGACCGCCGAGACAAGTCGCCGGTGCGAAAAATCCGCGAGCAGCAGGCGGCGCTGGAAATGGAGAAGCACTACAGCAAGGAGCAGATCCTTGAGGCGTTCCTGAACCAGATCTCGTTTGGCCACGCGGTTTTCGGCATTGAGATGGCAGCGCGTCAGTATTTCGGAAAGTCCGCTGCCGAATTATCACTGGCGGAAGCGGCGTCTCTGGCGTCCATGCCCAAAAGTCCGGTGCTCTATGATCCCTCGCGCTATCCGGATCGCAACCGGCAGCGTCGCAATACGGTGCTGGCCCTCATGGCCGAGCAGAGTTACATCACCGCCGCGCAGCGAGACGCCGCCCAACGTGAACCGGTGCGCACCACCGCACCGTCGGTGTCGTCGGCGCCGTGGGTAATAGACGTGGTGCGCGTCCAGGCTGAGCGGGCTGGCGTTCCGGTATTGCAGGGTGGCTATCGCATTCACACGACGATTGACCCTGTCATCCAACGCCTGACGCAACGCGCGTTGACCAACGGCATCAATGAGGTTGAAACGAAGCCCGGATTTCGCGGCGTGCGGTGCGCCGGTGCGGAAGGCGCCGCGAGTCCCACGGCCCGCGACCGGTGCCTGGAAGGTGCGGCGGTCGTGATTGATCCGCTGAACGGTGATGTGCGGGCGCTAGTGGGCGGTCGCGACTACGCACGATCGACCTTTAATCGCGCGGTCGACGGAAATCGACAACCGGGGTCGTCGTTCAAGCCGTTCGTGTATGCGCAGGCCCTCGCCGAAGGACTGACCGCGTCCACGATAGTCGCCGATACGGCGCTCCGCATTCGGATGTCGAACGGCGTGTTCTACAGTCCCGACAACGGCGACAACAACTTCCTCGGAGCGCTCACTATGCGGGAAGCGTTCACGCGCTCACGCAACCCTGTGGCGGTGCAGCTCGCGTTGGGCGTGGGCATCGACTCCGTCGCCGCACTGGCGCGCCGAGCGGGATTGCGGGCACCCATTGCGCTGTACCCCTCAAGTGCCTTGGGTGCTTCGGTGGTGCAGCCACTCGATTTCGTGGCCTCATATGCCGCGTTCAACAACGGGGGGATGGCGGTTGAGCCGCGCTTCATCACGCAAGTCGATGACCGGAACGGTCGCGCGGTGTTTATCTCCCCTACGGTCTCGCCTCACCCGGCCATGGATCCTCGCGTGGCGTTCATTGTGCGCGACATGATGCAGGACGTGGTCACGCGGGG
>JBBRIE010000332.1:0-1983 GCA_038221545.1 Lysobacterales bacterium | reverse complement strand
CCTGGTTCGCGCGGACCGCGACGCTGGTGCCGAACCATCTGCTGCCGGAGCGCGCGTCGTCGGTGCTGCCGCCCGGCACCGATCCGGCACCCTACGTCCACCGCAGCGTGGTGGTGCGGCGATTGCGTCCGCTGCCGGTCGAGGCGATCGCGCGCGGCTACCTGATCGGCTCCGGCTGGAAGGACTACCAGGCCACGGGTGCGGTGAGCGGCGTGCGTCTGCCGGCGGGCATCGCGCAGGCCGAGCAGCTGGGCGAGCCGATCTTCACTCCTTCGACCAAGGCGGCGGCCGGTGCGCACGACGAGAACATCGGCTTCGATGCGATGGTTGCGCTGGTCGGCGGCGATCTCGCGGAGCGGGTGCGCGCCGCCACGCTGTCGATCTACCGGTTCGCAGCGGAGTTCGCGCGTACGCGCGGCATCCTCATCGCCGACACCAAGCTTGAGTTCGGGCTCGACGACGTCGGCACCTTGCGCGTCATGGACGAGATGCTCACCCCGGACTCCTCGCGCTTCTGGGACGCGGAGCAATACCGGACCGGCATGTCGCCGCCGAGTTTCGACAAGCAGTTCGTGCGCGATCACCTCGAGACACTGGACTGGGACAAGCGCGCACCGGCGCCACGCTTGCCGGCTCACGTGATCGAGGGCACCGTGGCGCGGTACAGCGAAGCCTTGCGCCGCCTCGCGAGCTGATGACCGTGATTCGCGACGCGAGACGCGCTCGCACGGCCGTTCGCGAGCCCTCCCCCCTTCACAGGTCGAGGTAGGTCGACCAGAAGTCGCAATACGCCTTGCGGTAGTCAACGCGCGGCGCGATCAAGGCACCGTTGAGTTCCAGGCCGAGCGCCCCCGCCACCGGATGCGCCGGCCACGCGGAGACTCCCGCGGCATCCGCGATGCCATCCTGCGCAAAGCTCGTCCACAGCGCCTGCATGTGCGCCGCGAGTCCCTGCTCCGGCGCGCCGTACTGCGCCATGCCGGAGAACAGGAACGGGATCTCGATGGCGTGGAACGCGCCGAGCGGAATCAGCGCCGGGGCCGGCAGCACATGCGTGAAGTAGTAGGCGTAGGCCGGGTTGCCGGCGGCGGCGTGGTCGCGCGCCGCGCGGTGCGCCGGGCAGATGAACGAGGTGTCGGTCACGATGGCAGTCCAGGCACGCCACACCGGCGTGTAGTCGCTGCCGGGATAGCGGGCGAGCACCAGGTTGGCTATGGTCGGCAAGCGTGCCCGAACCTGCGCTTCGTAACCCGCGAGCGTGGTTGGCTTGTCGCTGTCGGGGATGAGCGTCGTGGCCTCGTCCTCGTTGACGCCGATCACGAACGGCACGCGCGTGCCAGCACCCGTGCGCAACGCCGCGCCCGGACTCTGCGCGAACGCAAAGTCGTCGACGATGAAACCGTACTTCTCGCCGACCGGATTGAAACTGGTGGTGCCCTGCGCCGCCGCGACCACCTGCGCCGAGGACTTGCCGCGCAGGCAGGCCGCGACATCGCCGGACGTGCATCCAAGGCGCTGCTTGAGGCGCTCGCCCTGCGTCACTGCCGCTTCGCGCGCTCCCACCGCCGTACGCAGCAAGGGCAATGCGTTGAGGCAGTTGCCACTCTGCATGATGGCGCGGTGGAACAGCCCCGCGGACAGCGGCGAAGCGAGGTGCGCGCAGACGCTGACGCCGCCCGCGGACTCGCCAAAAATGGTCACGCGGCCGGGATCCCCGCCGAAGGCCGCGATGTTGTCGCGCACCCATGCGAGCGCGGCCACCTGGTCGAGGAATCCGTAGTTGCCCGCACCCGGCTGCGCAGGATTCTCGTCCACCAGTTCGTTGAACGCCGCGAAGCCCAGCGCACCCAGCCGATAGTTGATCGACACGAACACCACGCCGGCGCGCGCGAAGACCGCGCCGTCGTAGATCGGCAGGCCGTTGGCGCCGCCCTGGCTGGCGCCGCCCTGCACCAGGCCACCCCCATGGATCCACACCATGAC
>JBBRIE010000331.1:0-1993 GCA_038221545.1 Lysobacterales bacterium | reverse complement strand
CTATGCGCGCGAGCGCACGCGCTCGCCCGGATCGCCACGCGGGGCACCAGCGCCGGTTGCGGTTGCGCCGCGCTTGAGATGCACGAGCAACAGCGAGATCGCCGCCGGCGTGACGCCGCTGATGCGTTGCGCCTGCGCGATCGTCGCGGGCCGCACCTGCAGCAGCTTGGCGCGCACCTCAGCGGAAAGTCCGCGCACGTTCGAATAATCGAACGCCTCGGGGATGAGCGACTCCTGCTGGCGACGCTGGCGTGCGATGTCGTCGGCCTGGCGGTCGAGGTAGCCCGCATAGCGCGCCTGGATCGACACCTGCTCCGCGACCTTCGCGTCGTTCGCGCCCGGTCCGATGCCCGGCGTGCGCATCAGGTCCGGATAGGCGACGTCGGGCCGGCGCAGCAGGTCGAGCGCCGTGCCCTCGCGAGACACGGGGATTTCCAGCGTCGCCGCCACCGCGAGCGCGAGCCCGTTGCCCGGCGCAACCCACAGGTTCCCGAGTCGCGACTGTTCTGCCGCAATGGCGTCTCGCTTGCGCGAGAACGCGTGCCAGCGTGCGTCGTCCACCAGGCCGAGCGCGCGGCCCTGCGCGGTCAGTCGCAGGTCGGCGTTGTCCTCGCGCAGGTGCAGGCGGTATTCGGCGCGCGACGTGAACATCCGGTATGGCTCGATCGTGCCGTTGCTGGTCAGGTCGTCGATCAGTACGCCGATGTAGGCCTGGTCGCGGCGCGGCGTCCAGGGTATCTCGTCGCGCGTCGAGCGCGCCGCGTTGAGCCCGGCGACGAGTCCTTGCGCCGCGGCTTCCTCGTAACCCGTGGT
Organism: Lysobacterales bacterium; assembly: GCA_038221545.1. Lineage (GTDB taxonomy): Bacteria > Pseudomonadota > Gammaproteobacteria > Xanthomonadales > Ahniellaceae > JBBQNY01. The sequence continues at coordinate 1,180 of JBBRIE010000331.1, read as the reverse complement.
GCCGTTGATCTGACCGGCGAAGTACAGCCCGCGGATCTGCCGCGTCTCGAGCGACGCATCGAGCGCGCGCGGATCGAAGTAGTCGTACTCGATCGCGTAGCCGGGGCGGGTGATGCGTGCGTTCTCGAAACCCGTGATCGAGCGCACCAGCTCGACCTGCACGTCGAACGGCAACGAAGTCGAGATGCCGTTGGGATATACCTCGGTCGTGTCGAGACCTTCCGGCTCGACGAAGATCTGATGCGAGGCCTTGTCGGCGAAACGCACCACTTTGTCCTCGATCGACGGGCAATACCGCGGCCCCACGCCCTCGATCGCGCCGGTGTAGAGCGGCGAGCGATCGAGCGCCGCGCGAATGATCGCGTGCGTGCGTTCGCGGGTGTGCGTGATGTGGCAGGGCACCTGGCGCGGATGGTCGCCGACCTCGCCCATGAAGGAGAACACCGGCATCGGCTCGTCGCCCGGCTGCTCGGCAAGTTGCGCGTAGTCGATCGTGCGGCCGTCGATGCGTGGCGGCGTGCCGGTCTTGAGGCGGCCGACCGGCAATGCGAGTTCGCGCAGCCGCACCGCCAGCGTCTGCGCGGGGGGCTCACCGGCGCGGCCCGCCGCGTGCTGCGCGTCGCCGACGTGGATCCTGCCGGCAAGGAAAGTACCGGCCGTCAGCACGACCGCGCGCGCGTGGAACGCAATGCCGGATTGCGTGCGGACGCCGGTGACGCGATCGCCGTCGAGGAGCAGATCGTCAACCGCCTGCTGGAACACGTCGAGACGCGACTGCACTTCGACCAGCCGGCGGATGGTCGCGCGATACAGTTGGCGGTCGGCCTGGCAGCGCGTGGCGCGGACTGCCGGACCCTTGCTCGCGTTGAGCGTTCGCCACTGGATACCCGCCGCATCCGCGGCGATCGCCATGGCACCGCCAAGGGCGTCGATCTCGCGCACCAGATGGCCCTTGCCGATGCCGCCGATAGCCGGATTGCAGCTCATCGCGCCGACCGTTTCGATGTTGTGCGTGAGCAGCAGCGTGCGCGCGCCGCTGCGCGCACTGGCGAGCGCGGCTTCGGTGCCGGCGTGGCCGCCGCCGATCACGATGACGTCATACGTTTGCATGGCCGGCTACTTTGCCACGCCCGTCACCCGCGCACAAAAAACGGGGCGCTTGCGCGCCCCGTCGGGTAGT
>JBBRIE010000330.1:0-2008 GCA_038221545.1 Lysobacterales bacterium | reverse complement strand
GCTGCGCCCGTGAAATGTCCCAGCGCTTCGCCACACGCTCGGCGGTGAAGCCCATGCCGATCATGCTCTCCGTCAGGTCCGGCGAGAGGCGCGTGTTGTAGCCCGACATCGGCACCTGACTCATGAGCTCGATGCCGCCGGTGAGCACCGTGTCACCCATGCCGCTCATGATCGCCTGCGCGCCGTACGCGACGGCTTGCAAACCTGAGGAGCAGAAGCGATTGATCGTGGCGGCCGACGTCTCCACCGGATAATCGGCGCGAAGCCAGGCGAGACGCGCGTGATTGAGTCCCTGAGACGCCTCGGGCATGGCGCAGCCCCACTGCACGTCTTCGATTCCAGCAGGATCGATCCCCGCCCGATCCACGGCGGCCTTCATCACCGCCGCCGACACGTCGACGGGGTGCAGGCCCGCAAGCGCACCGTCGGCCTTGCCCCGGCCGACCGCGCTGCGTGCCGCACTGACGATCACGACCTCGGTCATCTGTATCTCTCCATGCTGCGGTGAGCGAGTGGTGCGACGCTCAGTTCCGCAGCGGCTTGCCGGTCTTGAGGGTGTACGCGATGCGCTCCTGCGTCTCCTTGGTACCGAGGAGGCTGAGGAACTGTTCGCGCTCGAGGTCGAGGAGATCCTGCTCTGTCACGTCGCGCGGCGCGCCGTCGCCACCGCACAGCACATACGCGATGCTGCGGCCCACGCGCACGTCGTGCGCCGATGCCTGGCCCGCTTCCTTCGCGGCCCACAGCGCGTACTCCAGATTGCCGAGCCCCTCGCGCCCGAGTGCGCGCACGGAGCGCTCGACCGGCGGCAGATAGCCCGGGGCGAGGTCGAGCACGCGCGCCTTTGCATCCGCGAGGTGCTGGTCGCGATTCATGCTCACCCGATCGCGCTCACGCAGCAGGCCGAGCGCGCGCGCCTCGTACGCCGACGTGCTGGTGGTCGCAAACGCGATGAGCTTGAACGCGCGCTTCACCGCCGCAAAGAGGTCGGTCTCCTCGTAGGCCATGAGGTCCGAGGTGAAGCGCACGAGCAGCTCCTTGGTGCCACCACCGCCAGGCAACAACCCCACACCCGCCTCGACGAGACCCATGTACGTCTCGGCGTGCGCCTGCGCGGCATCGGCGTGCAGCGTGAACTCCGCACCGCCACCGAGCGTCATGCCGGCGGGCGCCACCACGACAGGAAACGACGCGCGCCGAATGGACATCACGCTGTCCTGGAACGCCTTGCATGACGTCGCGATGTCGTCCCACGCACCAGCGGATACTGCGAACGAAACGAGCGAGAGGTCGGCGCCGACGCTGAAGGCGCGCGGGTCCTCGTTGCCGATCACGAGGCCGGCGAAACCGAGCTTCTCCACTTTCCGGAGTGCGCTCGCGAGGCCGGTGAGCACACCGTCGCCGAGGCTGTTCATCTTGCTCCGGAACTCGAAGCAGGCGACGCCGTCACCGAGATCGATGAGGCGCGAGAGCCCGTTGTCCTCGAGCACACGCCCGCTCTTGGCGAGCGATGCAAGCGAGAGACGCCCCGGGATCTCGGGCACCGGCTCATACTGGCCATCGAACGTGAGGTACTCGCCGTCCTTGTAGAAGCTTCCGGTTGCACGCGCCAGCAGCGGTGGAATCGACAAGCCGCGGGCCGCGAACTCCGCACCGAGCCAGTCGAGGCCGAGTGCATCCATCACCTGGAAAGGGCCGGCTTCCCAACCGTAGCCCCACTCCATCGCACGATCGATCGACACGATGTCATGCGCGAGCGTGGGCGCGAGCGTGAGCGTGTAATGCGCTGCATCGACCAGGTGTCCGCGCACGAACTCACCGTGCGCGCCGCTCAGCGCCCGCGCGGCCGGCAGCCGCTGCGCGATCGGCATGCGTATGGCGGCGCCGATGTCGCCACCGTCGAGCCGCTGCTGCTTCGCGTACGACGCGGTCTTCCAGTCGTACGTGAGCGTGCCGTCCTTCGTCTTCTGGTAGAACCCGGCGCCCGTCTTGTCGCCCAGCTTCCCCG
>JBBRIE010000329.1:0-2025 GCA_038221545.1 Lysobacterales bacterium | reverse complement strand
GCGCGATACGCGAGGATCGCCGCAGGCCTGAAGCCGCGGTCACGCAGCGCGCGTGCGAGCGCGAAATATCCGGTGGCGGTCTGGATGCCGTCGGCGGAAATCCCGCGGAACCCGTCCAGCGCGAGTTGCGCGTCGGCGACTGCCGCGGCCGCGTCCCCGGTACGACGCCGGCAATCGCTGAGCACGAGGTGCGCATCCCAGTGCGTGGTGCCCGGCCGATCGAGCGTGAGGTAGCGATCCACCGCGCGGCGCGCGAACGGGATCGCTTCCGGGCAGCGATCCAGCTGTGCGAGCACGTCGGCCCGATACAGCGCCGTGTCGGCATCGATCGAGGTTTCGGCCAATGCAGCGGGTGCATCCGCTGCGCCATGCACCGCATCGATCGCATCGAGCAAAGCGAGCGCAGCGGGATAGCGATGCTGGCGCGCCAGCGCATCGGCGAGCTGCAGCTTGAGCGAGAGCGCCTCGTAACTGCGCGCATCGATCGCATCGGACGCTTTCGACGCCGCGCGGAGCAGGGTTTCGGCCTCCGCATATTCGGTGCGCCGCATCAGCACCTCGGCCAATGCAGCACGCGCCTGTGCAAACTCGAGGCCGTTGGCTGCCGCGCGACCGAAGGCACCCATCGAAGTGCGGGCCTGCACCTCGGCTTCCGCGTAGCGCCGGCGTTCCAGTGCATGCAGGTGCGCGTTGAAGGCGACGCGTCCGAGCAGCATGGAACCCGGCACCAGCTGTTGCAGGCGGCGCAGTGAATCGGCGTACAGCCGCGTGGCCGTATCGCCTTCGCGCCTGATGGCGCTGGACACGGCACGGCGGGACAGCAGCGCCGCATGATCAAGACCGTCCGGTGCGATGCGCAGCACGATGCCTTCGGCGGCGTCGAGCGAAGACGCGGCGACATCGAGATTGCGCGTGCGCAAAGACACGAAAGCGCGCAGGACTTCCGCGTTGGCGGCGGTCAGTGTGTCGGGCGCAAGCTCGATCGCCTCCACCGCAGCGCCGAGCGCGCCCGCGTTGTCGCGGGCCTGCGCACGCGCGTTCGCGAGTTGCAGCAGCGCTGCGGCGAGCAGCGGACGGGCGGGCTTGCTTTCGCGCAGGCGGTCCACTGCGTGCGCGGCCAGGTCGAGGGCGAGCGCCCGGTCGGGATGATTCTCGAACGCCATCGCGTGCGCATAGGCAATGAGTGCATTGCGTTGCGGGTCGAGCCGCGCGGCGTTGGCAAAATCGCCCGCAGCCGCGTCGAACTCCCGGCGCGCGGCGGCCATCGCCGCTGCTGAAAGGCGCAGCGCAGACGCGTCCTGACCCACCGGCGCCGCGACCACATCCCAGCGGCCGGCGGGCATCGCGATCGCCTGCGACTTGCCGTCACGGATGCGCGTGAGTGCCACGGCCCGGCGCGCGGCCTCGATGGCTTCGAGTTCGACCAGGCGGTAGACGTCGAGCCGGGCCGCATCCGTTCCTTCACGCAGCACGTCGCCGACCTGCAGGGGCAAACCGCGCGCCGCAGCGGCCGGGGGCGTGCGGATGATCACGATGTCGGCGCTTGCGGTGCCGAGCATCAGCAGCAGGCAGGCCATGATCGAGAGGCGAGCGCCGCAGTGAAGGACCCGGGTGCACCGGCGACGTCGCCGGATGCAGGCGGTCCGGCCACTCATGGTTCGACGTGGAACGCGATCGGGCCCAGCAAGGTTGCACCGTTGGCGTCGAGCACGCGCCAAAGGGTTTCCCCCTCGCCGATGCGCGCGTGCGCCGCGGTCGGAAGCGACACCGCGCAACCCTCGACTTCTCCTCTCCAGAGCAGGCTTGCATCCACGGCCAGGAGGTCCACCGTCGCCGCAGCCGGTGCCGCCGCGCAGGGCCACGCGAGTCGGAGCGGCACCTTCGCGAGCCGCGCGCCGTCGGCGGGTTGCGTCGCGATGGGCGCCTGTCCGCGCAGGGTTTCCGCGACGCCTGCATCCCGTTGCCGCAGCATCACTCCAACGCCGACCAGCACCGCAAGACTCGCGGCCAGGGCGGCGGGAATCC
>JBBRIE010000328.1:0-2049 GCA_038221545.1 Lysobacterales bacterium | reverse complement strand
GCTCGTGAGCGCCGTATAGTCGGCCATGTTCACCGCGAAGAAGCCCGTGTTGGCAAACAGCGCATAGATGCTTGCCTGGTCGATGAACGACGTGAGGTCGCCGCCCCAGAGACACGAATAGAGCGCCTGGGGCTTGCTCTGGAGGATGCGGGTGATGACTTCGGTGTAGTCAGGCTGGAATATCTTGGGCCAGGCTTCCCCGAGGACTTCGATGTCCGGGGAAAAGTGCTTCAGGTACTCGATGAACTGCGCGGTAGTGTCGCGTCCGTAGGCATAGTCCGGCGAGCAGGTCATCCACTTCTTCAGGTTCTTGGCCTTGGCGACCCCTGCTGCGTACTCCCCGCCAACGATTGCGTCGTGAATGCCCTGGCGGCAGATGCGGACCGCATTCGGAATGCGGATCTTCGGATCGGCCGTCAGGGAAGAGGTTTCGGAATTGGTGTGCAGCACCAGGAAACCCAGGTCCTTGGCCACTTCCTGCACGGCGAAGGAACCGGTGGAGGCTTCGGCGTCGATGATGATCTCGCAGCCGTCACTGTTGACGAGCTCGCGCACGACGCGGGCGGCTTCCTGCGGCTGGGCTTTGCTGTCGCGGACGACCATTTCGATCTGTCGCCCGGCCAGACCACCGGCGGCGTTGACCTTGGCGACTTCCATTTCAACCGCATTGCGCGACGAAGTGCCGAGTTGCGCAACCCGACCGGAAAGAATCGTCGGCATGCCGATCCGCACCTTCTTGTCTTGCGCACGCAGCACGGAGGGCGCCAGGACTGTCGAGAAAGCGGCGGCGCCGCCGCCGAGGACAACGCGACGACGGGCGGGCCGGTGGGCGCGGGAAATCGTATCGGACATTGTCTGGGTCTCCTGATGGGTTTCTGGCATGACTTCTCGAAGCGTCTATTACCTTGTCAAGCAATGAGAGCGGATTTCGATTCGAAAGTCAACGTAGAGTGAACCCTGAGTCGCCGTTCATTTTTTACCAGACTCATCGAAACCTGCGCGAGCTGGCTTCAAGGGGTTGAGCCCGCTTCGTGTGACGCGTCCCTGGAGCGTCCGTCCGAGTGCCTCTTCGCAGGCGAGGGCCGCGGGAATCAGCTGGGCGAGGTCGATACCGGTATCGGCGCCCAGCGATTCGAAAAGATCCACGAGATCCTCTGTACAGACGTTGCCGGTATGTCCGCCGCCGTAGGCCACTTTAGCCGGATGTCCCCCGACGCCGCCCATCGCGCAGTCGAAATGATCGATGCCGGCATCGAAGGCGGCGATGCAGTTGAGCAGCCCGGTGCCGCGGGTGTCGTGAAAATGGGCGATCAAAGTGATCTCCGGCAACTCGCGCCGCAGTCGTCCGGCGAGCGCCGCGATGGTGGCTGGCGTTGCCATGCCAGTCGTGTCGCCCAGCGCAACTCTGTCGACTCCCAGTCTTGCGAAGCGCGCGACGTCCGCGACGACACCAGCTGGATCGACGGCACCCTCAATCGGGCAGCCGAATGCGACCGATACCGTGCCGACAAGGCGGAACGCCCGGTCGGCAGCGTGGGTCATCTCGGCGATGTTCGCCCACTGCTCGTTACGGGTTCGCTTCAGGTTGCGGTTGGTGTGCGATTCGCTGGCTGAGACCAGCAGGCTGATCTCGTTGACCCCGAACCCCGCATTGCGATCGGTGAGCGCGCGCTGCACGGCACGGGGATTGGCGCAGGTCGCCTTGTACCAGACGCCGTCACGGCGCGGCAGGCGGGCCAGCAGTTCACTCGCATCGGCGAATTGCGGTACGACCTTCGGATTGGAGTACGACGTGGCCTCGATGCGCTCGAATCCGATTGCCGCGAAACGTTCGATGAGCGCGAGCTTGCTATCCGTCGACATGAACCCGGGTTCATGCTGAAGCCCGTCGCGGGCGAAGCACTCGCAGAGAACGACTTTCTTCATTGATCAGCCTCCGGTGGCTGGCGTCCCTGCAAACTGCGCGATGCCGAAGCGTTCGATCGCGTGGGCGCGCAACTTGTTCTTCTGGACTTTGGAGCTGCCAGTCATGCCGATCTCCTCAAACCC
>JBBRIE010000327.1:0-2065 GCA_038221545.1 Lysobacterales bacterium | reverse complement strand
ACGGCGAGTCCGATACAGGACTCGCCTTCCGCCTCCGCGGCGCCTGCGGCGCCGCTTTCGCGCGCGCTCCATCCATGGATCGCGTTGCTTCGATTCGCTGATCCGCGGTCCGATACAGCTCGAACTCGCGCTACCGCTCCTGACGACTTCGCAGCACGAAAGATTGCAGCGGCGGCGATCGGTGAATTGGGGTGGATGATGGGACTCGAACCCACGACAACCGGAATCACAATCCGGGACTCTAACCAGCTGAGCTACACCCACCATAAACGCACTTCGTTCTGGCGCGCCCGACAGGAATCGAACCTGCAACCGTCGGCTTAGAAGGCCGATGCTCTATCCGGTTGAGCTACGGGCGCAAGAACCATGAATTCTCGCACCGAACCTGCCAACGCGCCCTTGCTGTCGCAACTTGCCTTCCGATTGGTCGGGGAGGAGGGATTCGAACCCACGACCCCCTGCTCCCAAAGCAGGTGCGCTACCAGACTGCGCTACACCCCGTCGATCCCGGCATCGGCGTGAAGTCGCACGTCGAAGGGCCGGCATGGTACGGCTCGGCTGCACTTCCGGTCAATCCAATACGACGGCGGGCAAGCTTTGGTCCACGCGACCCGACGCGGAAACGTCGGGTCGCGGATGCTCAAACGGTCTGGCGCAACGCGGCGATCCTTTCCTCCAGCGGCGGATGCGTCATGAACAGCCGCTTGAATCCCGAGGACACATGCCCGGAGATCCCGAACGCAGCCACTTCCTTCGGCAGCGCGGTCTGGTTGTGGTTGAGCGCAAGACGCTCGAGCGCGGAGATCATCTTCTGTCGGCCTGCCAGCGAAGCGCCACCGGCATCGGCGCGAAACTCGCGACGGCGCGAGAACCACATGACGATCATCGACGCGAACAGCCCGAACACGACCTGCAGCACCATCACGATGGCAAAGTAGATCATCCCGCCCCCGCCTTCCCTGTTGCCGCGCAAGGCGCCGTCGATGACCGAGCCGACGATTCGCGCGAGGAAGATCACGAACGTGTTGAGCACGCCCTGGATCAGGGTCAGCGTCACCATGTCGCCATTGGCCACGTGGCTTATTTCGTGCCCTAGTACCGCCTCCGCTTCATCGCGGCTCATGTTGGCCAGCAGACCGGTACTGACTGCGACCAGCGCGTTGTTCTTCATCATCCCGGTGGCGAACGCGTTGACGTCGGGGGCGTCGTAGACCGCCACTTCTGGCATGCCGATGCCGGCGGCGTCCGCCTGGCGGCGCACGGTCTGGAGCAGCCAGCGCTCGGTCTCGTTGCCGGGCTCGGTGATGACCTTCGCGCCGGTCGAGCGCTTGGCCATCCACTTGGACAACGCCAGGGAGATGAACGCGCCGCCCATGCCGAAAATGGCTGCCATCAGCAGCAGGCCACTGGTATTGCCGAAGCTGACGCCGAAGAAGGTCTGGGCCACCTGCAGCACCAGGCCCAGCAGCAGCATGACACCGAGGTTGGTAGCGATCAGAAGCAGCACGCGCATCGAATGAATCTCCAGTCTGGAAGTGCGCAAGGACGCGCACGAGGGCTTGCATCGGGGCGGTGCCCGGAGGAATCAAGTGTAAGGCCACTGCCCGCAGGTAACGGGACAGCGGCTACGCAGTGATAATTCCCGCATGGAATCGTCGACGGCACTCTACGTGGGTCGATTCGCACCCTCGCCCACAGGGGACCTGCACTTCGGCTCGATGGTGGTAGCGGTAGGGAGCTGGCTGCGTGCGCGCGCCAGCGGCGGGGAGTGGATTGTGCGCATGGAGGACGTGGATCGATCCCGGACCCTCCAGGGCGCCTCCGCCCGGATCCTGCAGGTTCTTGATGCGCATGGATTGGCCTCGGACAGGCCAGTCCTGACGCAGGACGCGGACCAGAGCCGATTCGGCGCCGCGCTCGACTCGTTGATCGCGGCCGGCCATGCCTATGCGTGCGACTGCACACGCGCCGACGTGCGGGCCACCGGCGGCGTCCACCGCGCCTGCATCGCCGAGATCGCGACATCAATAAAGCGCCCGGCGACGTGGAGGTTGCGCGTGCCTCC
>JBBRIE010000326.1:0-2162 GCA_038221545.1 Lysobacterales bacterium | reverse complement strand
CGCGCGCGACCGCGCCGAGCGGCGCGCGATAAAGGAGCACGCAACTCGACTCCGCGCTGCCCCGGCCGATGCGCCCGCGCAACTGGTGCAGCTGCGCCAGGCCGAGCCGTTCCGCGTTGTCGATCACCATCAGGCTTGCATTGGCCACGTCGACGCCCACCTCGATGACGGTCGTCGCGACCAGCAGGCCGATGCGGTTGTCCTGGAATGCCGCCATCGTCGCCTGCTTCTCCGCGGACGCCATGCGCCCGTGCAGCAATCCGACCGCGATATCGGGCAGGGCGGCCGAAAGCTCGGCGTGCACCGACGAGGCGGCCTGGGCTTCCAGCAGCTCCGATGCCTCGACCAGCGTGCATACCCAGTACGCCTGGCGGCCGCTGGCGCAGGCCTCGCGAATGCGGTCGATGACTTCCGCGCGGCGGGAGTCGCCCATGACTGCGGTGGTGACCGGGGTCCGGCCTGGCGGCATCTCGTCGATCACGGAGACGTCCAGGTCCGCATAAGCGTGCATTGCCAGGGTGCGCGGGATGGGCGTCGCGGTCATCACGAGCTGATGCGGCGGGCCCTGCCCTCCTTCGCCCTTGTCGCGCAACGCCATGCGCTGGTGCACGCCGAAGCGATGCTGTTCGTCGATCAGGACCAGGGCCAGCCGGGCGTAATTGACACCCGCCTGCATCAGCGCCTGCGTACCGATCAGGATGTCGCCCTCGCCCGCTGCCGCGGCGAGCGCATGCGCACGGGCGCGGCCCTTGACCTTGCCCGCGAGCCAGACGATGCGCACGCCGAGCGGTCCCAGCCAGCGCTCGAAAGTGCGCAGATGCTGCTCGGCGAGCAACTCGGTGGGAGCCATCAATGCCACTTGCCGCCCGCCGTCGACCACCGCCAGCGCAGCGCATGCCGCGACGATGGTTTTGCCGGAGCCGACATCGCCCTGCAGCAGGCGCAGCATCGGGATGCCGCTCTCGAGGTCGCCGTCGATCTCGGCCAGCACCCGGCTTTGCGCGGCGGTCAGCCCGAAGGGGAGCGAGTCGAGCAGGCGGGCGCGCCGGGTGCCGGGCACCGGCACCGACGGCCCGCGACGCGCCCGCAGCGCCTTGCGTTGACGCCGAAGACTCAGCTGGTGCGCCAACAGTTCCTCGAACGCGAGCCGGCGTTGCGCCGGATGCGTACCGGCCAGCAAACCCGGCAGGTCGACATCCACCGGTGGCCGGTGCAGCAGTCGCAGGGCCTGCGCAGTCGTCAAGGCGCCCAGGTAATGCGCGAGTTCGACGGGCAAGAGCTCCAGATCGCCGTCTTCCGGAAGCATTGCGAGGGCGGCGTCGACCAGTTTCGTGAGGCGCGCGGGCGTTACGCCCTCGGTGAGCGGGTAGATCGGCGACAGCCGGTCCGCGACCGGGGAATCGGCGTCGACCCGCTGGTAGCGTGGGTGCACCATTTCCCGCGCGTCGCGCGAACCGCGCACGTCGCCGAAGCAGCGAAGGCGCGTGCCCACGGCGAGCGCCTCGACCTGGGCGCGATTGAAGTGGAAGAAACGCAGCGTGAGCTGCGCGCCAGAGCCGTCTTCGATCGCCACCCGCAATTGCGGGCGGAAGCGGAAGCTTCGCTCGACCGCGGTTACGACGCCCTCGACCTGCGCGGGAACGTCCGCCGCCAGCGCGGCCAGCGGCGTGACGCGGGTGCGGTCCTCGAACCGGGTCGGCAGGTGGAACCAGAGATCATCGATGCGTGCAAGGCCGAGGCGCGCGAGCTGCGCGGTGAGCTTGGGTCCGACGCCAGGCAGCTTTGCCAGCGACTGCGACGCGATCCGGGACATCGCGTCGCCCGCCGGAGGATCCACGACGCGCTGTGACGCTTCAGCCAAGCGCGAGGATCCCGTCGATCTCGACGCGCGCACCGCGTGGTAACGCGGAGACGCCCACCGTGGCGCGCGCGGGGTAGGGTTGCACGAAGTACTCGGCCATGACCGCGTTGACGGCGGCGAAATCGTTGAGGTCCGTCAGGAAGATCCCGACGCGCACCAGCTGCGCGAGGCTGCCACCGGCCGCGGCGCACACCGCGGCGAGGTTGTCGAACACGCGTCGCACCTCGACGACGATGTCGCCCTCGACCAGCGTGCCGGTGGCCGGATCGAGCGGGATCTGGCCGGACAGGAACACGAACGC
>JBBRIE010000325.1:0-2164 GCA_038221545.1 Lysobacterales bacterium | reverse complement strand
GACCGTGCGGGTGTCTGTGGCTCTCACTGCAACTCGAGGACGCTGACCGGATCACCGCGGCGCAGCGTTCCGGTGCCGCGCGCGGTCAGGTTCTTGCCGAACAGCACGCCGGCGCCGTCGGGGGCCGCGCGGTACGTGCGCAAGGTCGCAAGCGGCTCTCCATCCGGATCGCGCGTGGCGGTCGCGGGATCGAGCGTGGTGAACACGCAGCGTTTGCAGGGATTCACCGCCTCGAACTCGATGTCGCCGATGCGTACCCGGCGCCAGCCATCCTCGGCGTGCGCCGCGCAGCCTTCCAGCACCAGGTTGGGCCGGAAGCGGGCCATCGGAACCGGCGCCGCGAGGCGCACATTGAGCGCGTCGAGCGACGCACGCGCGATCGCGAGCACCGGATAGCCGTCGGCGAAGCTCACCTCGTCGCCTGCAGTTGAGTGTCGCGGATCGACGGCCCGCCGCGCGCGCTCATCCATGTACACGAGTCGCACGTCCCGACCGAGCGCCGCGCCGAGCCACGCGTGCGCTGCCGGGTCGGCAAGTGCGGCGACCACGCGGTCGTCCCAGATGCGCACCTCGATGCGCTCGTGGCCTTCAGGGATCGCGACCACGAGCGAATCGCCACCGGGCGCCTCGATCCGGATTCCATTCGCCAAAGGTGTGGCGCGCAGGCGCACGAGCTGCGCCTCTGCACGTGCGGTGAGAAAGCGCCCGCGCGCATCGACCAGCAGCCAGCGCCGGTCGTGTGCCGGTCCGCGCGGTTCGATGTCGAGCGTGTCGACGTCGAGGGCCGCGCACGATTTCAGCGGATGGATGTGCAGCGACGCGACCTGCATGCGGAACTCCCGTGACGTTTCCCGCCTGCGTCGCAACGCCCGCGTCGCGGCAGCCTATTCGGGGCCGCTACGGGCCCGACGTCTCCCGCAGCAGCGGCGCGAGCGCGGGCCACACATGATCGCGCAGTTTCGGCTGCGCGGCAGCGTTGGGGTGCAGGTTGTCGCCGAGATACGCATTGCGGTCCAGCGCGATGGGCGCAAGCAGGAAGGGCAGCAATTCGGCGTCGTGCTCGCGCGCGAGCGTGACGTAGAGGTCCGTGAAGCCGCGCGTGTACTCGCCCCCGTAGTTCGGTGGCAGGCGCATGCCGAGCAGCAGCACGCGCGCGCCGGTGGCCTGCGCGGCCTTGACCATGCGCTCGAGATTCGCTCGCGTCTCCGTCAGCGGCAGACCGCGGAGGCCGTCGTTGGCGCCAAGTTCGATGACCACGACCGCTGGCCGCGTGCGTGCGAGCTCGGCGCCGATGCGCGCGGCGCCCCCGGCCGTGGTCTCGCCGCTGATGCTCGCGTTCACGACGCGCCAGCGGGGATGTTCGCGCGCGATGCGCGCCGCGGTCAGCGCGACCCAGCCTTCCGCCGCGCGCAGGCCATAGGCCGCAGAGAGCGAATCGCCGACGACGAGCAGCGTGCGTGCCTGCGTGGACACCGAAGTCCCGCCGCCGCGCGCCCTGTCGACGCCGGTCTCACTTTCGTTGGGCGACACTGCTGCGCGAGGCGTCGCCACGCACGCACCCGCGAGCACAAACGAAAGCAGGCCAAACAGGACGGGCACGGACATCCGCCTCGCCTGCATCCCGGTACCGACGTGACCTATGGCCGGTTGTTTTCGCCGGTGCGTTCCCGCACTACTCCAACTCATCGCCTGCTCCTGCTGTCCATCCGAATGGCCGCGCGCGCGGCACTAGCCAGGTCTCCTGCATGACAACCGCCGACGCAAACTCGCCGCCGCCCGCTCTCCGATCCCGCCAGCTCGGCAAGCGCGTCGCGCTGCCCGACCACGAACTGACCATCCTTGATGGCGTCGAGTTCGCCATCGACAAGGGCGAGGCGGTTGCCATCGTCGGCGCGTCGGGGTCCGGCAAGAGCACGCTGCTGGGTTTGCTGGCCGGACTCGACACGCCCTCGAGCGGTAGCGTCGAACTTGACGGCGAGGCGATTTCGTCCCTGGACGAGGATGGCCGCGCCCGCGTGCGCGCGGAAAAAGTCGGCTTCGTGTTCCAGAACTTCCAGCTGCTGCCCTCGCTGACCGCGCTCGAGAACACCATGCTGCCGCTGGAGCTGCGCGGCGATCGCGATGCCGACCGTGCCGCGCGCGAGATGCTCGGCAAGGTCGGACT
>JBBRIE010000324.1:0-2257 GCA_038221545.1 Lysobacterales bacterium | reverse complement strand
TCGATCACATCGGGCCAGCGCTTGCGAACATCGGCGGTGTCGACCCAGGGCAAGTGTTCGATGGCAGCGCGCACATCCTCGAGCGAAACCGCGAAGAAGCCCGGAGCGGTATGACCGGCAGCGGCGGCGCGCACCTCGGCTGCCTGCACGTGGATGAAAGGTCCATCGATGCGCAACTGCCGGAAAGGCCAGCGTCCAACTGCAAACCAGCCCTGCATGACGCCGACCAGAGGCAGTGCAACCAGACTGATGGCAAACAGCCACGCCACCGTACGGAGGGCAAATGATCCGCTGCTGCTCATGCGGCGCCCTCCATAATGGAGGTGGCGAGGATGCGCAGGCAGAGTTCGCCAAAGTCGATGCCGGCCGCCGCAGCCGCCTTGGGCACCAGCGAATGGGAGGTCATGCCGGGCGCGGTATTAACCTCGAGCAAAAGGTTGCGGCCCGCGCGGTCGCGCATCACGTCCACGCGCGCCCAGCCGCGTGCGCCGCTCAGTCGGAAGGCTTCGAGCGCCAGCTCGCCGAGTTCGTCCTCGTCGCGCCCCTCGAGTCCCGGGCAGAGGTACTGCGTGTCGTCGGCGACGTATTTGGCGTGATAGTCGTAGAACGCGCCGCGCGGCACGATGCGGATGCTGGGAAGCGCGCGATTCTCCAGGATCGCGACCGTCAACTCACTGCCCTCGATCAGCTCCTCGATCAGCAACTCGCCGTCATAGCGCGCAGCGAGATCAAGCGCCGCCTGGAAATCCGGGTGCGCGTGCACTCGTGTTATGCCGACGCTGGAGCCCTCATGCGCGGGCTTGACGATGAGTGGCAGTCCGAATGACTCGAGCAACGCCTTGGCATCGCGGCCTTGCGTCCACGACGTGAATCGCGGTGTCGGCAGTCCCGCCGCGATCCAGATCTGCTTGGTGCGGATCTTGTCCATGCACAGAGCGGTGCCGAGCACGCCCGAGCCGGTCACCGGAACTCCGAAAGCTTCGAGCAACCCCTGCACCACGCCGTCCTCGCCACCGCCCCGCTGCCCGTGCAGGACGTTGAAAACCCGATCGCAGGAGCCGTTGATCAGTACCTCGCGCAGAGCCGGGATGCCGTCGACTTCGAATGCATCGACGGCGGCGGCGCGCAGGGCATCGAGCACGCCCCGGCCGGAATCGAGCGATACTTCGCGTTCCGATGAGGTACCGCCCATCTGCACGGCGACGCGTCCAAACGCTGCGGGATCGAGGGTGCGCGTCATGACGCCACTCCCGGGAGGGCGCGCAAGGCGGCGAGATCCTGCGCCACGTGACCGATGTCGCCGGCTCCCGCAAACAGCAGAAAATCGCCGTCCCGCATCAGCGGTGCGAGCGCCGCCGGCAGTTCACTGGCGGCGCCAACCAGTACCGGCTCGACACGGCCGCGTGCGCGCACCGCACGCGCCAGCGCCTTGCTGTCCGCACCGGCAACGGGGGCTTCGCCCGCGGCGTAGACGTCCGACAGCACGAGCACATCGGTTTCCGCCAGCACCTCGGCAAACTCGTCGAGCAGATCGCGGGTGCGGGAATAGCGGTGCGGCTGGAACGCAAGCACCAGGCGCCGCCCCGGCCAGCCGCTGCGGATGGATTCGAACACCGCCGCGAGTTCGCGCGGGTGGTGTCCATAGTCGTCGACCAGCAGCGCGTGGCCGCCGTGCACGGCGATGTCGCCATGCACATTGAAGCGTCGACCGACGCCCTCGAAGCGTTCAAACGCACGGGCGATGGCTTCGGGCTCGACACCCAGCTGCCAGCCGATGGCCGCGGCAGCCAACGCGTTCAGTACGTTGTGCCGACCCGGTAGCGCGAGGGTCACAGCGACGGGTGATTGCGCCTGCGGCAGATACAGATTGAAGTGCATCCGCTGGCCGTCCGCGTGGATCTCGCCGGCGCGCACGTCGGCGTCCGCGCCGGTGCCGTAGGTCATCAGCTGCCGTGGTGTCTGCTCGGCGAGCGCCGCAGTTTCGGCGTCGTCGATGCAGATCACCGCAAGCCCGTAGAACGGCAGTCGATGCAGGAAATCGCTGAAGGCGGTGCGTACCTGGTCGAAGTCGCCGCCGAAGTTTTCCAGATGATCCGCGTCGATGTTCGTGATCACGGCGAGCAACGGCGAGAGCCTGAGGAAAGAGCCATCGGATTCGTCGGCCTCGGCGACCAGGTAGCGGCCGGCACCCAGACGCGCGCTGGTACCCGCCGCGAGCAGTTGCCCGCCGATGACGAAGGTCGGATCGAGTGCGCCT
>JBBRIE010000323.1:0-2259 GCA_038221545.1 Lysobacterales bacterium | reverse complement strand
ATCATGCAGGCTGCGGTCGCGGCGACAATGCAGGCGAAAGTGAGCGCGAGCAGCGTTGCGTGCTGCACCGTCGCCAGCGCGCGGCCGGCATGCTCCGCCGCCTTGAACGCGAACACGCCGGCGACGGTGATCGCGGGGATGAGCAGCGCGGGCACGAAGATGCGGTTGCCGAACGCGCTTCCGGTCGCGGCGGCCGCGTCGGCCATGGTGGCCTGGACGGCGTCGTCCTTCGCCGGCAGCGCGGCGCGCATGCGCCCGCTTGCGGCGATCGCGGCCGCCGCGATCACCACGAGGCCGACCAGCGCCGCGGGCAGGAAATCGGCCGCCAGCGTGATGGTGCCCAGCAGGCCCCAGAAGGCGGCACTCGCCAGTGCACCGCGGCGCAGGTTCGACGCCGCGGCACAGAGCAGGAAGATGCCGAGCAGTACGTAGACCGGCGTCAGGTCGATCACGCCCGTTCTCCGCTGCGCTGCGCATCCACGGCGTGCTCGATCCGCGCATCGAGTCGCCGCAGCCGGATGGCATGGATGGTGAATGCGCAAAGCGCCGTCGGGATGCCCCAGAGCGCGATCTCGAGGGGCTCGAGGGCCATGCCGTGACTGGCGAAGAAACCCTGCATGAGCAGCACCGCTCCGAATGCGATGAAGATGTCCTCGCCGAAAAACAACGCGACGTTGTCGGTAGCCGCGCTGAGCGCGCGCAGTTCGAACCTCAGCGCATCGGGCAGCCGTCCCAACCTGCGGCGCGCGGCGCCCTCGACCATCGGCGCCAGCAGAGGCCGCACGGTCTGCGCATGTCCGCCAATACTGGTGAGCCCAACCGCGGCCGCGATCTGGCGCAGCCCGTGATATGCGATCAACACGCGTCCAGCGGTGGCGCCACGCAGGCGCGTGACCCACAGCTCCGCCTGCTCACGCAGGCCGTGGCGCTCCAGCAATCCAATGACCGGCAGCGCCAGGACGAAGATGGCGAGGAATCGGTTGTTCGCGAACACCTCGCCCAGCAACTCCAGCACTGCGATCGGCGTCATGCCCGCGGCCAGCCCGGTCGCCAGCGCCGCCGCGATCACCACGGCCATTGGATTGAGGCGCAGGATGAAGCCGGCGATGACCACGGCGACGCCGATGAGCGGCCAATAGTTCACGACGTCGCCCGATCGGGCGCCACGACTTCGACTCCCACCGAATCCAGTGCCTCCCGCAACGCGCGCGCGAACGCCGCCGCATCGTCGCGATCGCCGTGCAGGCAGAGCGTATCCACGCGCGCGGACGGCGTGGCGGTGCCGATGAGCGCCAGCGCCTGCGCGACCCCCTCGTCGACACGCTCGATCACCGCATCGGGCTGCGTCCGGGGGACCAGCCGACCGTCCGCGCCGTAGCGCCGATCCGCGAACGCTTCCGCCGCAAAGGCGATGCGCGAATGCGCGCACGCCGTCGCGAGCGCGGAAGCCCCAGCACCGAACACGCACAGTCCGGCGTCGAACGTCCGCACCGCCTCCACCATCGCCACCGCAAGCGCTGTGTCACGCGCGACCATGTGGTAGAGCGCGCCGTGCGGCTTCAGGTGCCGCAGCCGCGTTCCGGCGGCGAGGGCGAAGGCAGACAGCGCGCCGAGTTGGTGCAGGGTCCACGCGTGTGCCTGCGCGGCGTCGATCGCCATCTCCCGGCGACCGAAGCCCGCCAGGTCTGGCAGGCCGACGTGTGCGCCGATGGCTACGTCGTGCGACCGGGCCAGCGCCACGGTCGCCGCCATCGTCGCGCTGTCGCCTGCGTGGAATCCGCAGGCGATGTTGGCGGACGTGATCCACGGCATGACGCCGGCATCGTCGCCCATCCGCCACGCGCCGAAGCCCTCGCCCATGTCGCAATTAAGGTCGATTCTGCGCTGCATGCCTATTCGCGTGCGAGTCGGCCGGTGATGGCTTCCGCCATTCTGGCCAGACTGCGCTGGCGCGCAAGCCACGCGGCCGCGGCCGCCTGCCGCGTCACCCGCACGACCTGCACGCGATTGCCGGGCCGCAACTGCATCAGCCGCGGCAGGTCCGCCGCGATCACGTGCGCGATGCGCGGATAGCCGCCCGTGGTCTGCGCGTCGACGCCGAGCACGATGGGTCGACCATCCGGTGGCAGCTGCACCGTGCCCGGCGCGGTTCCGGCGGAGACGAGTTCCGGCGGGCGCTCGAAGCCGAGTTCGACGCCATCGAAGCGCACGCCCATGCGATCGCTGGCCGCGCTTACCAGCCATTCGCCATGCGTCGCG
>JBBRIE010000322.1:0-2272 GCA_038221545.1 Lysobacterales bacterium | reverse complement strand
GTTCCACGCGGTGCCAGAGCGCAACACGGGCGACAACCTGATCCGCACGGCGCAGCAGCACCACGTGCACCTCTCCGCGATGGCGGACCTCAAGGCCAACATCATCATCACCGTTTCGTCGGTGATCCTCACCGTCACGCTCGGCCGCGTCAACGATCCGGAACTCAAGTTCAGCGCAATCATCCTGCTCGGTTTCACTTCCGTTGCGCTGATCCTCGCAATCCTGGCCGTGCTCCCCAAGTACCGGCCGCTGCGCCTTGCGGGCAAGGCACGACCGGCGAACTTCAACCTGCTTTTCTTCGGGCATTTTGCCGAGCTTCCGCCCGAGGAATTCCTCGGCGACCTGGCGCGCGCCATGCGCAGCGATGGTTCCGCCTACGAGACCATGGGTCGCGATCTCTACTCGCTCGGCGTGTATCTCGCGCACTTCAAGTATCCCTATCTGCGCGCGGCTTATCTGTTCTTCCTGAGTGGATTCCTGCTCGCCGGGCTGGAGCAGGTCTGGCGACTCACGATCGGCTGACCGACCGCAGGATCCCGCGGACCCCGCGCGCACAGGCAGTGCGTAGAACAAGAAGCCCGAGTTCTTTCTGGAGTCCTGCATGCGTCGCCTCGATCGACTGACCCGCCGGGCCGTGGAAATCGCCTTCGCGGCGGTACTGATGTGTGGCTGGGTGCAACCCTTGTCCGCCCAGTCGCCCGCGCCGCCCGCTCTCGAGGAATGGCGGGGATGGGCGCTGCGCAACGATCCCTGGATCGCTTGCCCCTGGCTCGCCGGAGAGGACGCAGGCAGCCCGCAGTCGCGCGCGTGCGCCTGGCCCGGCGTATTGACCATCGTCACCGTCGTCGACGGCGCGTCGTTCTCGCAGCGGTGGCGCATCGGCGCGCGCAGTCGCGTGACGCTGCCCGGAGACGCGGCCACGTGGCCGCAGCAGGTGACGGTGGATGGCGCCGCGGCGCCCGTCGTCGAGACCGAAAATGGCCTGCCTGCCGTGTGGCTCGACGAAGGGGAACATGCGGTGTCGGGTCTGCTGCGCTGGCAGCGACGCCCCCAATCGCTCACGCTTCCGTTCGAATCGCCGCTGTTGTCGCTCAGCATCGACGGCGCCGAAGTGAGCGCGATCGCGCGCGACGGGAACCAGGTTCGCCTCGGTCGCGGCGACGCGGTCGCGCAGGCACCGGAACGGGTAACGCTGCAGGTGTTCCGCAAGCTCGTCGATGGCGTCCCGGTATTGCTGGAAACGCGCATCACGCTGGAAGTCTCGGGTGATGCGCGCGAAGCCACGCTGCACTCGCCGCTGCCGGCGGGATTTGCGCCCACGCGCGTGACGGGTTCGCTCAACGCACGCGTGGACTCCCGCGGGGATCTGGTCGTGCAGTTGCGCCCGGGCACGCACGAGATCGGCCTCCACGCGCGTGCGCTCGCCGCCGCCGCGACACATGCACGCCCCGTCGCGCATGATCCCTGGCCCGCGCAGGAAGTCTGGAGCTTCGAGCAGGCACCGCGCTGGCGCATCGCGCAGGCAGCGGGAGGCGCACAGATCGATCCGGCGCAAGCCGGTGTTCCAGCCGAATGGCAGGCGCTGCCAGCGTTCCTCATGGACAGCGGCGCGGCTTTTCGTGTCGAGCAGCGCAGCCGCGGCCCGTCGGCCGATGATCGCAATCGACTGCGGCTCGCGCGCAGCCTGTGGCTCGACTTCGATGGCACTGGCTACACGACGCGCGACACCGTGCTGGGCGAGATACGCCGCGACTGGCGCCTCGAAATGGTGGCGCCGTTCCGGCTCACGCGCGCGGTCGTCAACGGGGAAGCGACGCAGGTGACTCGAGGTGCGCAGCAGGGTCGCAGCGGCATCGAGCTGCGCCACGCGGAAGCGTCGATCGATGCTTCGGCGCGCATCGAAGGCGCAGGATCGAATTTGCCGGTCAATGGATGGGTGCAGACCTTCGACGCGGTGGAAACCACCCTGCAGCTGCCGCCGGGCTATCTCCTGTGGGCAGCGCCCGGGGCGGATCGCGCCGGGGGTTCGTGGCTCTCGCGCTGGACGCTGCTGGCGGTGTTCTACGTGGCCGTCGCAAGCCTGCTGGCGTTCTGGTTCGCGGGCTGGCGGTTCGCCGCCGTGGTGGCCGTGCTGCTCACGCTTTCCTACGAGATCACTCCGCAGATCACCTGGTTGCTGGCGATCCTGCTCGCGCTCGCCTTGCTCTTTGGAAAGTTGCCGGCCGGCAAACCCCGCACCGTCGTCTCCGCGTTGCGGGTCATAGCGCTCGT
>JBBRIE010000321.1:0-2318 GCA_038221545.1 Lysobacterales bacterium | reverse complement strand
CAACTGGCTACCAAGGCGCTGCCTCTGCAACTGGCTACCGAGGCGCTGCCTCTGCAACTGGCTACCAAGGCGCCGCCTCTGCAACTGGCGAGAAGTCCGTCGCTTGCGCATTCGGCTACGCAGGCCGCGCGAAAGCGTGCGCCGGTAGTGCAATCGTCGTTTGCTGCCGCGACGACAACTACAACATCACGCGCATCCGCGCCTCTCTTGTTGGCGAGAACGGAATCAGGCCAGACACCTGGTACGCGCTCGACGCGGCCGGCGAATTCGTCGAGGTGCTGCCATGAACCTCTGCCCTTCCATCGTCCAGCGCGTACGCCGAGACACGCCGCCGACGATCACAGCTCCCTACCGCGAACACGAGGGCGCGACGCACCGCGCGCTGAGCGATACCCGCGAACGCTACTTCGACCAGTCCCGTCGCACGCGCAGCGGTGTCGTGGCCGAGTTCCACCCGAAGAGCCGCTGACCCAACACAACCCACCGGAGCACACCCATGTCCAGCACGATTACCGGCGAGCAGGCCGCTCGCATTGACGCCGCCGCGGCGGTCCTGATCGAACGCAAGCGCATCGAGCGCCTCGCGACGGAGGCACGCATCAAGGCGGAGCTCGACGCCCTCGAGCTCGTCGGCTGCGAGACCGAAGGCTCGCGCAGCGCGTCGACCGACTCCTTCAAGATCACCACGACCGGCAAGATCGATCGCAAGCTGGACGAGGCCGCCTGGTTCTCGATCTCGCAGCAGATTCCGGAGGCGATTCGCAATCTCCTGGTCCGGTATCGCCCGGAGCTGGTAACGCGCGAGCTCCGCTTCGTGCAATCGAACGAACCGCACATCTACCGTCTGCTCTCGGAAGCGATCACCGCGAAACCGGCGAAGGCCTCGGTTGCGGTGGCACGCATCGAACAGACCCAGGCGAGGGCCGCCTGATGGCCATCTCCCTCGCATCCATCGCGCGCACCACGCGTGCCAGCGCGGCCCCGCGTATCGTCGTGCACGGCCTGCAGGGCGTCGGCAAGTCGACCTTCGCCGCGGGCGCGCATAACCCGATCTTCCTGCCGTTCGAAGACGGACTGACTGGCATCGAGATCCCGGCGTTCCCGTTGCTCACGAGTTACGAGCAGGCGATCGAGGCCCTCGATTCGCTCGCTCTCGAGCAGCACGAGTTCAACACCGTCGTCCTTGATTCGCTTGACTGGCTGGAGCCTCACATCTGGGCCCGCGTCGCGCGCGACAACGGCAAGGAATCGATCGAGAGCATCGCCTACGGCAAGGGCTACATCGAAGCGACCGCGTACTGGCGGATGATCCTGGCGCGGCTCAATGCGCTGCGTGATCGCGGCATGGCTGTGGTCCTGATCGCGCACACCCAGGTGAAGCGATTCGACGCGCCGGACACCGACGCGTACGACCGCTACGAGATCAAGTTGCACAAGGCTGCGTCCGCACTGGTTGTCGAGTGGGCAGACATCGTCGGCCTGGCGCAGCACGAGACGATCACGAAGAAAGAATCGCAAGGCTTCCAGAACCGCACGCGCGGATTCGCAACTGGGCGCCGCGTGCTGCGCGTCAACGAGACGCCGGCGTACCTCGCGAAGAACCGCTACTCGCTACCCGATCCGTTGCCGCTGGAGTGGCCGGCGCTGATCGCGGCCCTCATTCCGACTGCTCCCGTCGCCGAACCCGCTCCAGTCGCCCAAGCAGCGTAAATCCAACCCACCCAACACAGGAAAAGCCACGATGTCATTCCTTGGACAAACCTTCGACGCATCCCAGGTCGATCCCAACAGTCAGTTCGAACCGCTTCCGTCCGGCGAGTATCCGGCGATGATCATCGAGTCGGAGATGAAGCCGACCAAGAACAACGCCGGCCAGTACCTCGAGCTCAAGTACCAGATTATCGATGGGCCATTCAAAGGCCGACAGGTCTGGGCGCGGCTCAACCTCGACAACCCGAATGCGACCGCCGTGCAGATCGCGCAGCAGAACCTCTCCGCCATCTGCCACGCGTGCTCGCGCCTGCAGGTCAACGACTCGGCGCAGCTGCACAACATCCCGCACCTGGTCCGCGTCGAGTTCCTGCCGGCGAGCCCGAAGCGCGAACGCGCGGGCAATGAAATCCGCGGCTGGAAAGCGATCGCCGGCGTGACCGGCCCGATCGCTGCCCCAGCGCCGGCGCCAACCTCGTCGCCGTTCCAGGGGCAGGCGCAGACCTACGCGCCTCCCGCGCCCGCGGCGGCCCCCGCCTGGGCGAACAAGACCGCGGCGTAACCCATCTCAGGGCCCGGCGGGAGCAGACCTACCCCCAAAGGCTGCG
>JBBRIE010000320.1:0-2345 GCA_038221545.1 Lysobacterales bacterium | reverse complement strand
ACATCCGATTCCTGCTCGATGGATGGACATTGCGTTTGACGACCGACGTGCCCATTAGCCTGCTGCAGGACGAGCATGCCTTCGTGCTCGACTCGGAACTGCACATGGTGCTCGGCCCCGATGAAACGCTGTCGCAGGGTGTACGCGCGTTCTACCGCGAGCAGCTCGAGCAGACCTGCGATTACTGGCGCGAGTGGGTGCGTTACCTGTCGATTCCGGTGGAATGGCAGGATGCCGTGATCCGCGCCGCCATCACGCTCAAGCTGTGCCAGTACGAGGGCAGTGGGGCGATCGTCGCCGCGATGACCACGTCGATCCCGGAGCACGCGGATTCCGGCCGCAACTGGGACTACCGCTACTGCTGGTTGCGCGATGCGACGTTCGTCGTGCGCGCGCTCAACCGACTCGGCGCGACGCGCAGCATGGAGCAGTACATCCGCTACATGATCAACATCGCCGCGGGCCGAAGCGAACTGGCGCCGGTCTACGGCATCCATTATCAGTCCGCCCTCGACGAACGCAGCATCGACAGCCTGGCTGGCTATCGCGGCATGGGGCCGGTGCGCGTCGGCAACGACGCCTGGCGCCAGGTGCAGCACGACGTGTACGGCAGCCTGGTGCTGGCGGCGTCGCAGTCGTTCTACGACCGACGCCTGCAAACTCGAAGCGATGCGTCGACCTTTGCGCGGCTCGTGCCCATGGGGCACGCGGCCGTGCGCAACTGGAACCAGCCCGACGCGGGCCTGTGGGAGTACCGCGGCCGGTCGCGCGTGCATACGTACTCGAGCGTGATGTGCTGGGCAGCCTGCGACAGGCTGGCACGCATCGCCTCGCAACTTGGCCTTGATTCTGAAGTGCCCGAGTGGCGGGACCACGCAGACTCCATACGCGCGGCGGTGCTCGAGCGTGCCTGGAGTGCGCGGCGCAACGCGCTGGTCGAATCCGCGGACGACCATCGCCTCGACGCCAGCGCGCTGCTATACGCCGACATCGGTTTCGTGCGCGCCGACGACCCGCGTTTCATAGCAACGGTCGACACCATCGGGCGCACGCTGTGCCGCGATGGGTCGGTCTTCCGTTATGACGAGGAGGATGATTTTGGCCGACCCTCCACCGCGTTCAATGTCTGCACGTTCTGGTACATCGAGGCGCTTGCCTCGATCGGGCGCGTCGACGAGGCCCGGGCGTGGTTCGAGACGATGCTGACAAGGCGCAATTCACTCGGATTGCTGTCGGAGGACATTGAGCCCGTCACCGGTGAGGCCTGGGGCAACTACCCTCAGACCTACTCGCTGGTCGGCCTGATCAATGCCGCTGTGCGGCTCAGCAAGCGTTGGGAAGACGTGGTTTGAACCGGCACGACACGAGTTGGCGAGTTTGTGCGGCGATGCGCGCCGATCTGCGAGTGACAGGTTTCGCACGGTGAAATTCCTGCAGGCGCTACCGCGGTCCTTTCGCCTCCAGGCGCGTTTCGTCGTGCCACTGGTGGTGACGATGGTGCTGGCGGCCTACGTGGCCTTGCCGCTCATGGACCGCATGACCCTGCGCTGGTTCGGGCGGGATCTCAATGCACGCGGATTGCTCGTCGCGAATGCATTGTCGGATTCGGTGAGCGAGTCGCTGCGCAGCGGCAACGGCGCCCGCCTGGGCCGGTTGTTCGAGCGGACGGTGCAGGACGAGCGATTGTTCGGCATTGCGGTATGCGACGCCGGCGGTCGACTACTGCTGGCCACCAATGGATTCCCCGGGTCGGTGTCCTGCGCGCAGGCGCTGGCCAAGTCCGGCAATCCCAACCAGCGCATCCAGGACGCTGGCGGCACCTTGCATGTGAGCGCGCATCGGATGGTCGATGACTGCCCGACGCAACCGGGCAGCGGCGAGGGTTCGAGAGTCTGCGGCGAGCCCAGGATGCTCGGGCACCTGGTGTTGTTGCATGATCTCGGATTCATCGATCGCCGGAGCAAGGATACGCGCCGTTACCTGGTCGGCTTCCTTGCGGCGCTCGGCCTCTTGCTCGCGCTGATCACGATGGCAGTGGCGCAGCTCAGCTGGCGTGGCTGGGTGAATAGCGTGCGTTCGCTGTTCCGCGGCGAGGGGCTGCTACAGCCCATGCCGACCGCATCCGAATTCGCGCCGCTGGTGGAAGACCTCAAGACGAGATTGCGGGACCTGGAGGACGAGTACCGACGCTCGCAAGGTCCGGACATCACGTGGACCCCGGAACGATTGCGCAGCCTGCTGCACACTCACCTGCGCGGCGACCAGGTCATCGTCGTCTCCAACCGCGAGCCATACATCCACGAACAGGGTGACGATGGCATTTTCGTGAGGCGGCCGGCCAGCGG
>JBBRIE010000319.1:0-2353 GCA_038221545.1 Lysobacterales bacterium | reverse complement strand
ATGCTAACGCGATGGCGTGAATGCGCGGTCGGGTCAGCGGGTGCCGAGGATCAACTTGAAGTCGAGGGTGGCGAGTTGCTTGCGCTCCCGCGCGAGGTCGACGCGCGTGAGTGGCCGCGCGTCGAGCCAGTCTTCGTCGAGTGCCAGCCGCAGGCTGCGCGGACCCGCACGGATCCCGATCGGCGGCAACGGGTCGTCGCTGCGCGCACGGTGCAGCAGGATCGCGAGGCGCAGGATCACGGCGATCGAGAATGCCGGTTGGCGCAGCCGATCCGGAAGATGCTCGAGGCGCGCGAATGCCGCGCCCGGCTCGCGCCTCTGAGCGTGCAACAGGAAGGCGAGGATCTGCTGCTCCTGCGCCGAGAAGCCGGGAAGATCGCCCTGCTCGACGAGGTATGCGGCGTGCAGCTGGTGCTGGCTATGTGCGACGGCGAGGCCGATTTCGTGCAGCCGGGCTGCGAATCGCAGCCAGACCTCGGAGGTATCCTCGAGGTTCCATGCGGTGCGGAGCTGGCTGAACATCGACGCCGCCGTGGCTTCGACGCGCGTTGCCTGCCTGAGGTCGACGCCGTAGCGTTGCGACCAGGACGCGACGGCGCGCTCGCGCGGATCACGCTGTTCGGCACGGCCGATCATGTCCCACAGCAGTCCCTCGCGCAGTGCCGTGTCGCTGATGCGCATGCGCTCGAGTTCGAGCACTTCGAACACCGCATCGAGGATCACCGCGCCGCCGGCGATCACCGGCCTGCGCTGCTCGCTGAGGTCAGGAAGCTCGATCGCGTCGATGTGGCCAGCGGCGATGATTGCATCCGCGATGCGCGCGATCGAATCGCGCGTCACCACCCGGTCGCCGGCGCCCATCGCCTGGCTGACACCGCCGAGCGCCTTGATCGTGCCCGAACTGCCGATCGCTTCACTCCAGCCGCGTGCGCGGTAGGTCGGCGCGAACTGTCGCAGTTCCAGGGCAATCTCGGTACGCGCGTTCTCCCAGCGCTTGCGGGTGATGCGCCCCCCGGGGAAGAGGTGTCGCGTGCTCACCACGCAACCCATCTGCAGACTCTCGGTCTCGAGCGCGTCGAGGCCCTCCCCGATGATGAATTCCGTGCTGCCGCCGCCGATGTCCACCACCAGCCGGCGCCCGCGCAGCTTCGGAAACGCGTGCGCGACGCCAAGGTAAATGAGGCGTGCCTCCTCGCGGCCGGGAGCGACCTCGATCGCGTGACCGAGTGCCGCCTCCGCGTCCACCAGGAAGCTGCGCGGATCTGCCAGGCGGCGGACGGTGTTGGTGGCCATCGCGCGGACATGCTGCGGCGGAATGTCGCGCAGGCGCTGGCCGAACCGCGCCAGGCATTCGAGGGCGCGGCCGCGGCGGTCGTTGTCGAGGCTGCCATCGGCGTGCAGGCCGGCGGCGAGGCGGACCATCTCGCGCATGCGGTCGATGATCTGCAGCGAACCGAGTTCGTAGCGTGCGACCAGCAGGTGGAAACTGTTGGAGCCGAGGTCGACGGACGCGATCACGTCGCCTTCGCGGATTCCCGGTGGACTTGCGCCCTTCATCGCGTGATCTTGTCGAGCAGGAACTGCTGCGCCGAGTGGCCTGACCCCGGCACCGACTCCAGCCGCGAGTACTCTCCGTCCGCACCCAGTTGCCAGGCATGTTCGTTATCGGCGAGGTAGTTGTCGAGCGCCTCCTCGCGCACACGGATGGCCAGTTCCTGCGAGAGGATGGGGAAGCAGGTCTCGACGCGGCGCAACAAGTTGCGCTCGAGCCAGTCCGCGCTCGAGCACCAGGTTTCCGAAGCTCCGCCGTTCTCGAAGTAATAGACGCGGCTGTGCTCAAGGAAGCGGTCGATCACCGAGATGACACGGATGCGGTCGGACACCCCGGGGATGCCGGGACGCAGCGTGCAGGTGCCACGCACGATGAGGTCGATGCACACCCCGGCGCCCGACGCGGCGTACAGCGCGCGGATGGTTTCCGGGTCGTTGAGCGCGTTGATCTTGGCGATGATGCGCGCCGGCCGGCCGGCGCGGGCATGCAGCGCCTCGCGTTCGATCTTCTCCAGCAGCGCCCGGTGCAGCGTGAAGGGCGACTGCAGCAGCAAATCGAGTTCGATCACGGGACCGAGGCCGGACAGTTGCTGGAACATCCGGTTGACGTCGTTCGCGAGCACGGGATTCGCGGTCATCAGGCCGATGTCGGTGTAGGCGCGCGTGGTGCGCGTGTGGTAGTTGCCGGTCGAGAGGTGCGTGTAGCGCGCGAGTCCGCTCGCCTCGCGGCGGACGATGAGGAGCATCTTGCAGTGGGTCTTGAAGCCGACGACGCCGTACACGACCTGCACGCCGGCTTCCT
>JBBRIE010000318.1:0-2358 GCA_038221545.1 Lysobacterales bacterium | reverse complement strand
GGCGGTCAGGTGGACTTCACCTTGCGCGCGGCATAGCGACCACGTGAACGCCTCCTCGTCGCTTCAGGCCGCCCTCACGGACCGCCACCGCCTCGAGCGCGAACTTGGGCAGGACGGCATGACCACCGCGTACCTGGCGCGCGATCTCAAGCACGACCGAGTTCACAGTCGCCTGCGCGAAACGCACCGCCAGCAGCGACCTTGTCGCTCCTATCGGTGTCGCAAGCGTCAATTTCATATTGCTTTACGAACGTAAGCCGCCTATTTTTTACCAATGGACAAGTCAACCCGGGCGTACCTGGCCGCCATCGGCCGACGGGGCGGCATCACCAGCCGTCGGACGCTCGATGCCGAGACGGCGCGGAACATGGTGCGTGTGCGCGAGGCGCGCCGCGCGTTCGCGCGATTCTACGCGCAATGTTTCTGGTCGTATCGTCGTGACCTCGTAGTCGGTCTTGCGGACGTGCCGTGGGTGGCGGAGCAGCTCATGAAGCACGGCGATCGTGCTGCATGGCGCGTTGGTGCGGCGCTGCTTCGAGGTGCAACGTGCCTTTAACGGAGCACCAACGTCATGTGCTTTCCGTCGTGGGAAGCAGTCGTACACCCGACAGCTATCTGGCGGGCGGTGCCGCGATTCACTTTGCGCCACAGTCACTTCGCTTCAGCGGCGATCTCGACTTCTTCCACGATTCCGTGCAGCGGGTCGCAACCGCGTTCGAGACGGACCGCGCACTGCTGTCGGCCGCGGGATTTCACCTCGAGGTCGAGATCAGTCAGCCAGGCTTCGTGCGGGCGATCATCACTCGCGGACCTGACGCCACGCGCATCGATTGGGCGCATGACTCCGCGTGGCGATTCATGCCGCCGGTGCAAGATCCGCTGGGTGGATTCCTGATGCATGACGTCGATCTGGCGGTGAACAAGACGCTCGCGCTCGCCGGACGTGACGAGCCGCGCGACTTCGTCGACATCCTGTATCTCCACGAGCGGGTGTTGCCGTTGGCAGGCCTCGTTTGGGCGGCGTCGGGTAAAGACCCGGGGTTCAGTCCACACTCGCTGCTGGAGTTGCTGAAGCGGCGCGGTCGACATCGCCCGGAAGAAATTGCGCGACTGGATCTCGCATCTACATTCGATGTGACAGCCGCCAAGGCGACGTGGCTCGCGGCGCTCGACGGCGCCGAATCGTTCTTGACGTCCCGTCCCGCCAATGAGGTGGGATGTCTCTACTGGTCGAACATTCGTCAGGCGTTTGTGCTTCCAGGGCCTGACGGAACACCCAATGATGTGACGCCACACTTCGGCCGACCTGGTGGTGTGTTGCCGCAGCCCTCCGTACGGGCGGTCGCGCCGTGACGACTGACGCGTGCGCCGTGCACGCACGACTGACCGCCGCCCTTGGCCGTAGCTACCGCATCGAGCGCGAGCTCGGGGCCGGCGGCATGGCCACCGTGTAGCTTGCGCGCGATCTCAAGCACGACTGAGACGTTGCGATCAAGGTGCTCAAACCCGACCTCTCGCAGACGCTCGGTGCCGAGCGCTTTCTGCGCGAGATCCAGCTCGCGGCCAAGCTGAGTCATCCGCACATCCCGCCGTCGTTCGATTCCGGCGACGTGGGCGATGCACTGTAGCTACGTGATGCCCTGCGTGGCGGGGATCTCGCTGCGCGATCGGCTGAACCACGCGAAGCAGTTGCCGGTGGACGAAGCGGTGCATCGCGAGTGAAGTGGCGGGCGCGCTCGACTACGCGCAGCGGCATGGCGTGGTGCATCGCGACATCAAGCCCGAGAACATCATGCCGCAGGACTGCCACGCGCTGGTGGCCGACTTTGGGATCGGTAAGGCGCTGAGCGCAGTGGAGGGCGACGCGTTCACGCAGGTGGGCATGAGTGTGGGCACGCCAGCCTACATGAGTCCTGAACCGGCCGTCGGCGAAGCGGTCGACGGGCGCAGCGATCTGTATTCACTGGGCTGCGTGCTGTACGAAATGCTCGTGGGCGAGCCGCCGTTCACCGGGCCGAGCGTGCAGGCAGTGATCGCGAAACGATTCGTGCAAACACCCGCCGATGTGACGGCGCTGCGCGATGGCATACGTGGCCCGGTGGCGCGTGCGCTGCAGAAAGCGCCCGCGCGCACGCCGATCGAT
The DNA here is from genome assembly GCA_038221545.1 of Lysobacterales bacterium. Lineage (GTDB taxonomy): Bacteria > Pseudomonadota > Gammaproteobacteria > Xanthomonadales > Ahniellaceae > JBBQNY01. The sequence goes on along the minus strand of JBBRIE010000318.1, from coordinate 215 downwards.
CGGTACGACACGGCCGCGGAGTTCGTCACCGCGATGCAAGAAGCCGAGGACGCGTCAATCGCAGCTCGAAGCGCGATTCCCGAGCGCTCGATCGCCGTGTTGCCCTTTACCAACATGAGCACCGATCCCGAGAACGAGTACTTCGCCGACGGCATCACCGACGAGCTGCTGACGGCCCTCTCGCAGATCGGCGACCTCACGGTCGCGGGGCGGAG
>JBBRIE010000317.1:0-2430 GCA_038221545.1 Lysobacterales bacterium | reverse complement strand
GTCAGTGGGTGGTAGCCGGGTTCGGCGATGCGGAAGATGCGGATGGCTTCAGCTTTGCCTTCGGGTGTCTTTGCGAGTTCCTCGTAGAGCGCCACCACAAGTTTGCGGCGACCGATCGTCACCAGGTGCTTCTCGAGCGGTGCCTTGATCGGCGCGTAACCGCTGGCGATGCCGTGCTTGAACCACGCGAACGCGATCTCTGCGTTGCCGGTGGCGGTCAGGTCGAACGCGGCGTCGAGCGCTTCGAGCTGCGCGATCGACGGTGCGTCGGGCAGGCCGCCGAGGAAGTGCAGCCATTCCTGGGTCGACCATTGCTTGCCATCGAGCGCGGAGGCGGCCCGCTTGCCGTCCTGGAACTCGGCGCGTTGGGCGTCGACGGCAGCAAGGCGCGCCGATTTCGAATGCACGGCGCTGTCGGGAATGCCGGGCTGGTTGAGCCACGCATCCAGTTCGGTCTCGCTGAACTTGCCGGGATTATTGTCCAGCAGCTCCGACTTCAGGTACGCGACAAAGTCATCGGTGCCGACGCTCTTGAACGCGTGCTGGTCGAACCAGCCGCGCAGGAACGGGTCGAACACCTCGCGACCGAAGCGCTGCTCGAGTGTGAGCAGCAGCCACGCACCCTTGTTGTAGGGCACGCCGGAGAAGGTCTCGTCAGGATCGCGGCCGATGACGTCGACCACGAGTCGCTGGTCGGCAGCGGGGATGTCCTTGATCTCCTCGATCAAGCCATCCTGCGAGAGCACCTGCTCCATCTGGGCGAACTCCGCGCCGTACACGACTTCGACGATGCGGTTCTCGACATAGCTGGTGAAACCCTCATTGAGCCAGAAGTGCTTCCAGCCGCTGTTGGTAACGAGGTTGCCGGACCAGGAGTGCGCAAGCTCGTGCGCGACGAGTGCGGTGAGACTCTTGTCGCCGGCGATCACGGTCGGCGTGGCGAAGGTGATGCGCGGATTCTCCATGCCGCCAAACGGGAACGACGGCGGCAGCACGAGCAGGTCGTAGCGGCCCCAGCGGTATTCACCGTAGAGCTCCTCCGCCGCCTTGATCATCGACTCGGTATCGCTGAATTCGTTCGCGGCCGCCTCGATGCGGCCGGGCTCCGCATAGACGCCGGCGCGTGTGCCGAGCGGCCGGAACTCGAGATCGCCTACCGCAATGGCAAGCAGATAGGACGGGATCGCCTGCGGCATGCGGAAGTTGTAACCGCCCTCGCCCGTGGACGCGGCGTCGTTGTCGGCGCTCATCAGCACGCGCAAGCCCGGCGGCGCGGTCACGTGCGCGGAGTACGTGAAACGTACGGCCGGCGTGTCCTGGATCGGCACCCACGAACGCGCGTGGATCGCCTGTGACTGGGAGAACATGAAGGGATGATCACGGCCCAGCGTCTGTGCTGGCTCCAACCACTGCAGGCCGGTCGCTTCGGGTCGCGAGTGATAGCTGATGCGGACGCGCGTGGCTCGATCGGGCAATTCGATGCTCATCTTCGAGCCGAACTTCGCGTCGCGCGGTGCGAGCGAGAATTTCGCCGGCTGCCAGTTTTCGCCGACCTTGCGCTCGACCTTGCCGATCTCCAGGTCGCGCGTGTCGAGGATCAGTTCCGTCGCTGCAGAATCGATCCATTCGAGCGCAAGCTCCGCGCTGCCCGCGAGCTCGCGGCGCTCGAATGACACATCGAGATCGAGCACCGCATCGCTCACGCGGACCTTGTCGTAGTTGGCGTAGCTCTGGGGGTCGGGCCCCGAGGAGGGCATCGTCGTGCTGGCCTCTGGCGCAGGGGTCGCGGCGGGGGCCACAGCGGGTGCCTCGGGTGACTTCGAGCAGGCAGCGAGCATCAGCAGCGTGCAGGGAACGAGGAGAAGGTGGATCGGGCGCATGGCAGGTTCCCGCATTCGAAGACGCGAAGTCTAGCGGAGTGAACCTGTCCCCCTTCTCCATGCAAAGCGGGGAGACTGCAGCTGCAGGAGCAGCTGCGAACGCCGAAGGCGGCCCGCAGGGCGCACCACAAGGATGTGGTGCGTAAGGTGCCGCAGGCGGATGAGGGGCGGCGTTCTGATTCGTGCAGGACCGAACCGCGACGGTGCTTTGAAGCGGCCCCTCATCCGGCGCTGCGCGCCACCTTCTCCCCGTTGCCACGGGGAGAAGGGAAACCCAGCGGAGCCACCTTTCTCCTTCTCCTCGCGCAGCGGGGAGAAGGGATCAGACGGCGTAGCCGGAATGGATGGCGACGATGCCGCCGGCGAGGTTGCGGTGCGAGACGCGCAGGAAGCCTGCGTCCCGCATCATCGCGGACAACGTGGCCTGGTCCGGATGGCGGCGGATGGATTCGGCCAGATAGCGATAGCTTTCGGCATCGCTGGCGACGACCTTGCCGATGCGCGGCAGGACTTCGAAGGAATAAAGATCGTAGGCGCGCTTGAGCAGCGG
>JBBRIE010000316.1:0-2512 GCA_038221545.1 Lysobacterales bacterium | reverse complement strand
AATCCGCAATGTGCTGGTGAACGTCAGCTACCGTGACTCACGCCGCGAGGACACGAGCACGCTGTTCGGTGGGTTTTCGACGCCTACGACCGGCACCGGTGAAGAGAGCGAACAGAAGATCACGACTGCCGAAGGATCGTGGATTCTTGGCAAGGGTCTGGGTACGTTCAAATACACCCGGTTTGCGAACGAAAACCTGGGTCGGCCCGATTTCATCTCGCCGGCCACGCCGAGTGAGGCCATCGGGTCCCTGTTGAACATCGCCAGCCTCGAGACGCAGGGGCAGGTCAGCCTGCCGTCGCCGATTTCGGGCAACACGGCGTTTAACGCGTTCCTGCAGCCCTTTATCGACAAATACGGCTACGTGGGTACCACTGGCGCGCGCGTCGGAGGCTCGACCTTCGGGTACGCGACGCAGTTGAACGACCAGGACTTCTTCCGCGACAACATCCAGTTCGCCTACAACGTCACTTTGGGTTCAAACGTGACGCACGAACTGCACGCCGGGTATCAGTGGTATCGCGACTCTGAAGAACTGCTCCGCAGCTCCAACGGCTGGGGCAGCATCTCGCTCCAGGGTGGCCGCGTGTCAAACGCCGGACAGCCGATCTTCTACACCGCGCGGTACCAGCGCCAGACGGCGGGCCTGCCCGCCATCGTGTCGGACTACAAGTCGCAGAGCATCGAGTTCAACGACATGATCCGCTGGAACAACTGGACGTTCAACATCGGCGCCATCGCCAGCAACGACACGTTGATCGGTCAGGGCCTTGCGGAAGACAGCTCAACACTCTCGGGCTACCGGTCCGCGCCGGGCAAGCCGTACGACATGTACGAACTGCCGTTCTCGAAGATGATTCAGCCGCGCCTGAGCGTGGTCCGCAGCTACAACGGTGCGGACACGGTCTATGCGAGCTTCGCCCGGTACAACCCGGCCGCCAACTCGCTGCCGCGCGCGGCGTCGTGGGATCGCAACCTGGTGGGTCAATTCATCGACGCCCACTTTGATGCTTCCGGCCGACTCTTCGCTGCCGTCCCGGTGGGTTCATCGTCGGGCAAGTTGTTCGTGCAGGACATGACGCCCCGCACGACCGACGAATACCTGCTCGGCACCAGCATGGAGCTCAACACCAACTGGTCGGCGCGTGTCTATGGCCGGTACCGCGAGAGCACCCACTTCTGGGAAGACACCAACAACGACGCCCGGATCGCCTACAACCCACCCGCCGGTGTGCCGCGCGAACTCTACATCCCGGACCTGACGGCGCGTCGGACCCAGATCGGTTCCGGATCCAGCTACGTCATCGCGGAACTCGACGGCGCCTACACGAAGTACTACGAGGCCACCGTGGAGTCCGAGTACCGCAGCAGCAACGTGTTCCTGCGCGGTTCGTACACCTGGAGCCATTACTTCGGCAACGTGGACCAGGACAACACGACGGTCGGCAACGACGCGGCGATCTTCATCGGCTCCTCGAACCTCGCCGACAGCGGTGGTCGACAGATTTGGGACAACAAGGACGGCGACCTGCGTGGTGACCGTCGTCACATGTTCAAGGCCTACGGGTACTACTCGCTGCCCTGGCAGGCGACCTTCGGCGGCTACGTCGTGGCGCAGTCCGGCCACCCGTGGGAAGCCTGGAACTACCGCGCGTATTCCACCGCGATCATCGGCACCAGCACGAGTGACACAATCCGCTACTCGGAGCCTGCCGGTTCCCGCCTGACCAAGGCCCACTATCAGTTGGACCTCAACTACACGCAGAATTTCCGGTTGCCGGGACGCGCCAACTTCCAGATGGTCGCGGACCTGTTCAACGTGACCAACAATCAGACGGGCTACAACCCGCAGCCCAGTCAGAACGTCACGTCATTCGGGCTGGCACGGTCGTACTTCCCGCCGCGTCGACTCCAGGTCGCCGCGAAGATTCAGTTCTAGCACGTAGCAACTGTCTACATGGACGCGGGGGGCTTCGGCCCCCCGCGTTTTTTTGTGCCAGGATTCACAGGGAGGCACTGAGACACAGAGAGTTTCTTTCTCAAACAATTTAAGACCTCCGTGCCTCTGTGCCTCCCTGTGAATACATCCCTCGTCAGCGTTTGATCTTCTCGAGTTGCGCGAGCACGTTGCCGAGCTTCTTCATTTCCTCGCCGTAGAGCGCCCAGTTGCCTTCGCGCTGGGCGGCGGAGGCTCGTTCGAAGTGGCCGGCGGCTTGTTCGGCAAGGTTCACGAACGCGGCGTCAACCATACCGGCGCCGGTGCCAGGCACTATGGCGGCCGGCACTGGCGCGCCTGGAATGGCAGTGCCCGCATCCACCCGTCGATCAGGGCTCAATGCGGTCGCCACGCTGCGCCCGAAAATCTGCACAAGTGCCTGCGTCAACGTTTCAGCCATCACGATCTGTTCTTGGTAGGCGACGATGACCCGTTTGAGTTCGGGGATGCGTCCACCTGCCGAGCGCAGATACAACGGCCGGACGTACAAGAGCGACTCCTCGATCGGAATCACGA
>JBBRIE010000315.1:0-2545 GCA_038221545.1 Lysobacterales bacterium | reverse complement strand
CCAGCTTGTACAGGTCGGCTATGTCGTAAACGAAAGACAGTTGCTTGCCCACATGGATGAAACCAAGCGCCGGCGAGAATCCGAGCGACACAATGCCGGCGTGAACCACGCCGTAGAGGCTGGCATTTCCCGCGGAGATTGCGCGATTGATCGGGTCGGCATCCCGCCAGCTTCCGCGATCGTAGTTTCGCCCCTTCCACTCGACACCCGTGTTTCGGCTCCAGAGCGCGTAGGCATCCCGCACGCGGGCGCCCTCATGCCCTCGCAATTGTTGCAGCGTCAGGCCGGCTGGTAGCGGCTCCTTGAATCTAATTCGATAAAGACGCGTGACCACCTTCATGCGCGCCTCCGGGGTGGCCAAAGCTTCCACCTGCCGCATCAATTGTGCAGAGGATCGAGTCTCGCCTGTTCCCTGCGCATAGAAGCGCTGGCCCTCCTCTCCCAGCCAGAGCGTCGTACATCCATTGTCGGCCAGTGCCTTGATGGCGGCATGAGTGACAGTGGTACCCGGGCCGAGCATCAGCACGGACAGGGATGCTGTCGGCACCGCAATGACTTCCAGCGGCGAATCCTCGCCGGCGGGAGCTGGAATCAGAGCCACGCTCTTGTGCTGCTGCTCGACCCGGCCGTGCTCGAAGTAGAGATAACTGAGGCCGTCCCGGAACTTGGGCAACTCGCGCAGGTTGCGGGTTTCGAAGCGGCTCATGTGGCCGCGACGCTGAGCAGGCCCAGACCGAAACCCTTGCTGTGACCAATCCCCTGTTGCATCGACTCGCCAAATTCCGGCACCGAGCGAATTTGAAGGAGGCCGTCAAACTGGACGACACTGAGCTGAATGCGGCGCTCGCGCTTGCGAAAGGCCCGGGTACCTTCGTCGATCAATTCAACTTCGCCGACGGCGAAACCGCGACGCTTGCCTGTCCGGACCAGCCAGTCCCTTTGTGCCTCTGCGCCGATAATGGCGCGACGCTTGCCGTCACGCTTGCTGCTTGCATTCGCGCGCAATCGGAAGCGCAGCAATTGGCCTGCAGTCCAGTCGGGCTCAAACAACTTGTGTTCCGCGGGCTCCCGTAGATAGTCGGGATACTTGTGCAGCAGCTTCCCCCATTCCGGCAGAATTTTGGACTGCACCAGCACATTGCCTTCGCCATTCCGGCCGGTGTCAACGCGCCACAGAATCCGCTCGCCGCACTCCGCGAGCCCTTCCGGGAAGGCTGACCACAGAGTGCGGTGCATCTGGTACGGATCGCCCACGTCACGTCGGGCAAATCGGGAGCGAGCGTCAAGCTTGAGTTGGGACAGAAACATCGATCATCTCCAGATGAACGAATCGCGGCGCGAACTCACGATCCCTGAACTTTCCGACCGGCTGGTCGAAGCGTCGCCAGGACGTCGGCTCCGACGATTCGATGACAAGCTGCCGATGGTCGAGTGGATCGGCCGGGTTGCGCGGAACGCGTTTCAACGCAGTGACCAGATCTTCATCGCGCAGTGATTCTGCGAGTGAACGCACCACGGGTGGATCGGGCACGAAGGCGCGCCGCCCGAGAAAGAGCGGCCAGCGGGGCGCGAGCATGGCAGCGTGGAGATCGCACAGGAACTGGCGATCGTCGTGTTCCAGTCCCACGCTGAAGGCGGCATCCGCAAGGTAAAAGCGCTCGCTCAATGTGCTGGCGTGGCGTCCAGATCGATTGGCCTTGAGCACATTCTGCGCGGTGTGGAAGTCCCTCATCATCACGCCGGGTCTATCGATACGGACACCCATTCGAAGCGCGGCCAGATCGACCACCGACTCGTCGCGCGAGCGCCCGAGCGCGGCGGCGAGCAAACCCACCACGCCACTTTTGGAGGGCTCCGCACCGGTATCGCGCACATCGAATCTCGAACGCGTACCCCAGCTTTGCATGGGGGCTCGAAGTTGGAGCAGCAGGGTGGGCATGAATCAGACGAGCCGCGCGAGAGCGTCGTCCACCGACGCGGCGACAAGACTGACGACGTTGGGTTCGCCGCCTTCCAATGCCGCGTCACTCAAATCGTGCAAACGATGCGTTCCCGAGTTGCCATAACTTTCATTGAGAGCGGCACGGTGGCGTTCCAATGCCTCGGCGGAGAGACCGCTGAGACTGGTCTGGCTACGTCGGGCGTCGACCGGCTTCTCGAAAGCGTTGGTGAGGGCGCGGGGCTGCGTGCTGACGGTGACCGCGATGTGAGAGGGCTTCTGGTGTGCGGCGAAGGAGTTCTGCTTTCCCGTAGGCAGAGCGTGCACCATCGCGTCGGCGAAAGCCTCGAGCGCGTTGCGAGTCGCGTCCGGGTCCTCGCCGAGCGCCGAGTGGAGCTCATGCAGGCTCACAACGGCATAGCGATAGAAGCAGCTACTCGCGAACTCGACCTGACCGATCATGTCCGCGCCCGCCGTGTCGGACGGTTTGAGATCGTCCACGGCAGTGTAGAAATCGAACTCCCGCTCAAGTCTCGACGTTCCGAGCGCATGTGCGACCTGGCAGCTGGCATCCACGTTGAAACCGGGCACGTCGGCGAGCATGCG
>JBBRIE010000314.1:0-2547 GCA_038221545.1 Lysobacterales bacterium | reverse complement strand
GCACCGCGCTGGTTGCCGGAGCAATAATTTGCGTTGGTGTTCTTGCGCCAACTGAGTCCCTGCTCCGCCTGCTTGCGCCCGTCCGGGTTCGATTGCACCAGCATGTGCAGTTCCTGGTGATCCAGCAGCCATGTCGCGTCGGCGTCCTTGCCATGGTTTTCGAGCAGCCATTCGACCAGTCGCAGCCCTACCTCCACCGGCGTGTACTCGCGCGCGTGCAGCCCGGTCATGATGAAGACCTTGGGCTTGGTGCCTGCAACGTCCGCGTTGGTCAGCCGGATGACGCGAAGGTCTTCCCCGCCACCCGCGGCCCCGCTCGCGCGCTCCCAGCTGTCGCCGATATCGACGACCTGGACCAACTGCGGAAATTGCGCGAGCAGCGCGTCGAAGCGTGCGCGGCTTTCCGACACGGTCCGGTAGCACGGGAAGTTGATGATGCCGGCCAGCGGTCCCGGCACGCTCGACCTCGTGGCGCTGCGTGCGGAAGTCGCGGCGACGTCGATCTCGACTTCAAGTCCTGCTCCGCGAAGGCGCGCAACCTCGCCCTCTTCGCCCTCGAACACGACGATGCCCTTTTCGCTGGCGACCAGCAAATGCGAGTGGCGCTGCGAAAGATCGGCGATCACCAGTTTGTCGCGCGTGTGGACGCGCAGCACCAGCACCGGATCGTCGGGTACGCCGGCCGCGCCAATCGGCGCGGCGACCGCGCCGGCAAGCAGCAGGCACACGGCAACGGCGAGCAGTGCGTTCAAGGAGATCGCCGGCTGAAAAAGACCGGGCATGATGCCAGCTTCGACAACGGCCGTCCTGCTCGGGCGGCCCAACCGCATCATCCGGGCCAGGCGGGAACGTGGCCGGTGGCGACGTGCTGGCGCGCCGATTCCACGTTCAGGTGCGAGTCGTCGAAGAAGATGTCGGCGCCGAACGCACTCAGGAACGGTCCCTTGTCGCGCCCACCGAGGAACAACGCCTCGTCGATGCGTACGCCCCAGTGGCGCAGCGTCAGGATCACGCGCTTGTGCGCGGGCGCCGAGCGGGCCGTGACGAGCGCGGTGCGGAGCGGCGCGTTCTCGGCGGGGAAGGCGGACTGGATGCGGTGCAGCGCCTCCAGGAAACCGCGGAACGGTCCGACCGGCAGCGGCTCGGCTCCGTGTTCGCGCTCGTGCCGCGCAAACGCTTCGAGACCTTCGGTCTGGTTGACCGTTTCCGACTCGCCACCAAAGACCACCGCATCGCCGTCGAAGGCGATCCGCAGCTCACTGGAATCACGGGTGGTGGCCGAGGAAGGCAGCACCGTGGCAGCCGCCACACCCGCCGCAAGCGCGGCCCGCACGTCCTCCGCATGCGTCGACAGGAACAGCTGCGCTCCGAACGGCTGGATGTAGGGGAACGGCGCCGCCCCCGACGTGAACGCCGCACGCACGATATCGAGGCCGTGGTGCTCGACCGAATTGAAGATGCGTAGGCCCGTGTCGCCGGAGTTCCGGGACAGCAGGATCACCTCGACCTGCGGCCCGCGCGTACGCCCGGCATTCAACGCGAGCAGCTTGCGTACGAGCGGGAACGCGATGCCCGGACCCAGCACCTCGGACTCGCGGTCGATCTGGTAGCGGATGTAGGCGTCGAGGCCGTCGCGCTCGAACAGCGCGTGTGCATCGTCGAGCGCGAACAGGGCGCGCGACGAGATCGCGACGGTGAATCGTTCCTCGCCGGCGACCGGGGATTCCTCAGCGCCCATTGAAGCCGTCGATGAACAGCCAGTCGCCGATCTCGTCGAACGCCGCCTTGACGTCGAGGCGGCCGTGGCCGTACACGGCATTTGGGACCGCGGAACCGGGGAAAGCGCCGCAGTTCTGCGTGCTCGTGCGCGGCATCGCGTTCGACTCCAGCACCGAGCGCACGCGCTCGGGGTGGTTGGCGAGCCACGGGTGGCGCGACACGAGCAACGCGACCGCGCCGGCGACATGGGGCCCTGCCATGCTCGTGCCGCTCTTCGATCCGTACTGGCCATTGAGCACGGAAGAACGCACATTCGAGCCGGGTGCCGAGATCGTGGGCGCGAGCTGCGTGCCTACGGGGCCGCGACTGGAAAAGCCCGAGATCGTGTCGGCGGCCACGCTGGTGGTCGAGCCTACGGTGAACGACAGATCCAGCGTGGCGGGCGGGTCGCGCACGGTGCCGCAGTTCGAGCCCGAGTTGCCGGCGGAGGCGACGAACACGATTCCGAGCGCGTGCAGGTTGCCGATCGCGGTCGCCATCAGCACGTCGGTTTGCGCGCTGCAGCCCTCGCTCGCGGGGCAACCCCAGGAATTGTTGATGACGTGGGGCGCGAGGTCCACGCGCGGGTTGTTGCCCTGGGCGTCGGTGGGCGCCGCGAAGAACTGCATGCATTCGATGTAGGTCGACGGCGTGCCGTCACCGCGATCCATGTTGCGGCAACCGATCCAGCGCGCCTGCGGTGCGACTCCGATCTGGTTTGCACCGCCATCCGAGCCCACCATGGTGCCCATGGTGTGCGTACCGTGGCTGTTGTCGTCGCAGGGCTCC
>JBBRIE010000313.1:0-2547 GCA_038221545.1 Lysobacterales bacterium | reverse complement strand
CTGAGTCGGCGCTCAGCGCTTGCGGCGCGGGGTTCGGCGGCGCGCGTCGGTACCGGCTGACTTCCTCGTAGTGGGCTTCGCGCGACCCTTGGCTCCAGCTGGCTTCTTGCTCCCGACCCTGGTGCCCGCGCGATCGGCGCAACCCCAGTTGAGCATCGGCGTTCCGGCGGGAAGCTCACGTGCGAAACGTGCCATCGCCCCGGTCTTCGGGTTGACCACCACCGGGTCGGACGCCGCGCGCAGCAGCGGCAGGTCGTTGGTGCTGTCGGTGTAGACCCGCGTGATCGGCCCGCCATACCCCGCGGCGCGGATCATCCTCACCTTGTTCTCCGCATGGCAATGATGGTGCGCGACGACGGCGCCGTACCTGCGCACGGTGGTCGTGCCGATCACGGGAACGTGTTCGTGCGCGACAAACGCGAGGATCGCACGCGCAAGTTCCGGCGGCGAGCCGGTCGCGATCACCACGCGGTCGTTGGCTTCGAGGTGCCGATGCAGCGACTTGAGCGCCACCGGCAGGAGACGGGCGCGCAACTTCGTCGCGTTGTGGTCGACGTACACATCGATGAGATCGTCCAGCTCCTTGCGGCGATGCAGGCCGAGCGTGCCGATCCATAGGAACCCGGAAATGCCGCTCCGTCGCGTGGGCATCCAGCCGACCATCGGGCCGAGCAGCGGGACCGCTACGGCCGCCAACGCCGTGCGCCACGGCGAGCGGCGGATCAGCCAGCGGATGAGGTGACTTCCCGAGTCGCCGTCATACAGCGTGTGGTCGAAGTCGAACACCACGAGCGGCGTCTTCGCGTCGGTGAAATGCTCCTGCGTCCTGATCCGGGGCTTCACGGGCCCGCCTTGCCGATCAGCGTCGCCAACGCATCCCCGGGGTCTGCCGCACGCATGAACGCCTCGCCAATCAGGAAGGCGTGGACGCCGGCCGCGCGCATTCGCGCGATGTCCTCGCGCGTGCGGATGCCGCTTTCCGTGACCAGCAGACGCGACATCGCGACCCGCGGGCGCAGAGCGAGCGTCGTCTCGAGGTTCACCTCAAATGTGCGCAGGTCGCGGTTGTTCACTCCGATTATCACGCCTGGGATCCGCAGCGCGCGCTCCAACTCCGGCGCATCGTGGACTTCCAGCAAAACGTCGAGCCCGATCTCGCGCGCCTGCCCGGCGAATGCCTCGAGCTCCGCATCGCCCAGCGCCGCGGCGATCAGCAGGATGCAGTCGGCGCCGAGTGCCCGCGCTTCGAACAGCTGGTACGGGTCGACGACGAAGTCCTTGCGCAGCACCGGCAGCGCACACGCTGCGCGGGCCGATTGCAGGTGCGCGTCGTCACCCTGGAAAAAGTCGACGTCGGTGAGTATCGACAGGCAGGCGGCGCCGGCCGATTCGTAACTGCGCGCGATGGCGGCGGGCTCGTAGTCCGCGCGGATCACGCCCTGGCTCGGGCTGGCGCGCTTGATCTCCGCGATCACCGCCGCTTCGCCGCGTGCGATGCGCGCCGCGATGGCCTGCGCGAAGCCGCGCGGGCGATCGGCATCCCGCGCGCGCGCCTTCAGGTCCATCAGGGCGGTTCGGCCTGCACGCTCGCGAACCTCGCCGCGCTTGCGGTCCAGGATCCTGGCGAGGATGTCGCTCACGGCGGCAGGCCGCGACCGTAAGCGCGTTCCACTTTCGCGACCCTCACTTCGAACGCGTCGTACCAGGCGTTGCGCCCACGTTCGCGCGTGGCAGCATGTTCGGCGTCGTGCTTCCATGCGGCGATGCTCGCCTCGTCGCGCCAGTAGCTCACCGTCAGGCCGAATTCGCCCGCGTCGCGTGCCGAATCAACGCCCAGGAATCCTGGCTGCCGCGCCGCCAGCTCGACCATGCGCTCGGCAGCCTCGGAGTATTCGGCGGGGTCGCTGGCACTGCGCTGCGAGGCGAAGATCACCGCGTAGTACGGCGGCGCGGGCAGTGCGGCCGGCGAGCTCATGCGCCCACGCAGCGCGGGCAACGCGCGCACTGGGCGCGCGCGCATGCGGGACATGCTGATGAAGGGAGGAGGCATTCGAACGGCCCGGCGCACCTGTTGCAGGCGCGCATCCTAGTCCATCGCGGAGCGTGCCGGGTCCGCGGGCTTTGTCCGTCGACACGTGCTCGCCGCGGCTGGAGTCGCCAGGGCGAGCACGGCAGGAACGAAGTCAGTCCGGAACCGTCACAGGCGCAAAGTTGGCATGCACCAGCATCCACTTGCCGCCCTGTTTCGCGTACACGCGCGTCGACTTGGCCAGGTTGGGGCTCATCTTGCCGTCCTTTTCCTTGGTCACCCCGGCAAAATTGTAGGTCAGGATCGCCGTGTCGCCGTAGAACTGCACGTGCGGATTGAGCATCTCGGAGACCACGCCGGTCGCACCGCTTTGCCGGTTCGCTTCGTAGAACCTGCCGCTGAGTGCCTTGCCCTGGACCAGGACGGGCACCACCGGGTTGAACTCGGTGTAATCGTCGGCGATCGACGACCAGGCCTCGGAGGCGGGCTTGTTGGCGTCTTCGGCGGCCCACTGCGCG
>JBBRIE010000312.1:0-2573 GCA_038221545.1 Lysobacterales bacterium | reverse complement strand
TTCACCCCCTCGGGTGGTGGTCGCGATGGAGTTGCTTGAGACCCTCGCGCGCGATGAGGGTGTAGATCTGCGTGGTGGAGAGCGACGCATGTCCGAGCAGCATCTGCAGCGCGCGCAGGTCGGCGCCGTGGTTGAGTAGATGCGTTGCGAACGAGTGTCGCAGCACGTGCGGCGACAGGCGCTCGCCATCGATGCCGGCCCGCTGGCCATACACCTTGAGTTGGCGCCAGAACACCTGGCGCGTCAGCGCCGCCCCGCGCGCGGCCGGGAACAGCCAGCTCCCGCGTTGCGCACCGAGCAGTTGCGCGCGCCCTTCCGCTAGAAATCGCGACAACCACTGCTGCGCTTCATCGCCGATGGGAACGAGCCGGTCCTTGTCGCCCTTGCCGCGCACGCGGAGGACCCCCTGGCGCAGGTTCACCGAGTCGATGGTCAGCGTGACCAGTTCCGTCACGCGCAAGCCCGCGGCGTACAGCAGCTCAAGCATGGCGCGGTCGCGAAGCCCTGCTGGCGTGTCGTGGTCGGGCGCAGCCAGCAGCGCCTCGACTTCGGTTTCGTTGAGGGGCCTGGGCAGCTTGCGGGGCAGCCTCGGAGCGTCGATGCGCGCGCTCGGATCGTGGCCAATGCGTCCAAGGCGAAGCCACAGCCGGTAGAAGTGCCGCACGGACGACAGCCATCGCGCGGTGCTGCGTGCCTGGTAGCCCGCGTGGAGTCGATCCGCGAGATAGTCGTGCACGTCGGCGCGATCGGCGGCGAGCAGTGAACGGTGGCGCTGCCCGAGCCAGCCCGCGAACGCGCGGAGATCCGACCGGTACGCGGATTGCGTGCTGCGGGCGAGGCCCTGCTCGGACCATGCGCGCTCCAGGAACTCTTCGATCAGCGCGACATCGACGTCGCTCGGGGTAGGCGGCGGATGGGCATGCTCGACCATCATCCGACTCTATCATTCGCACGATGACCCACGACGCCGTTGCCGTCCCGCCCGCTTCGCCGACCGACGAACCGCCTGCTCTGGCGCCGGTGTGGCGGCGGATTGCCGCAGGCATCTATGATTTCCTGATCGTGCTCGCACTCTGGTTCGCGACCGGCGCCGCCGCACTCGCGCTCACCCATGGCCACCTCGACGCGACCCACGTGGCATTCCGGCTGGCGCTGCTGGCGATCACGCTGGGCTATTTCGCGCTGTCCTGGCAGCGCGGCGGCCAGACGATCGGCGCGCGGGCGTGGAAGCTGCGGATCGAGGATGGCTGCGGTCGCACGCTGCGCCCGCGCCAGGCGTGGCTACGCGCGCTCGTGCTCTGCCTGGGTGCGCTGCCGCTCGGACTCGGCACCGCCGCGGCCTGGTTCGACCCGGCGCGCCGCGCCCTGCAGGATCGGGCGGCGGGATCGAGGGTCGTGACCGTGTCGGTCTGAATCCGCGCGGCGGCGGCAGTCCGGTTCAGGCCATCAGACCGAACGACGGAACCACCACGCCGCGAGCACCCCGACGATCATCGACGGCAGCGCGTGCGCGAGCCGCACGTCGATGGCATACACGTCGGCGACATTGACCAGCGCCCGTTGCCCGAAGAAGAACCCGGTGACCAGCAACAAGCCCAGCAGGAGGCGCTTGCCGAAGCCGCCCGTGCGCAAGGCGCCGAACGCGAACGGCACCGCGGCGATCACGAGCATGAGGACGTTGAGCGGGAAGAACAGCCGCGCCCACAGGGCCGCACGGAACGCCTGCGTCTGCAACTGGTTGCGTTGCTGGTACTCGATGCCGGACAGCAGGTCGGCCACGGGCAGGTAGCGTTCCCGCACGAGCCCGAGGTTCAGCAGCTTCGGATCGAGCGTCGAGGCCCAGTGCATGCTCGGAAGCTTCTCGCTGACCACCGAATCGGCCAGGAAGCGCATCCGGACGACATCGCGCAGCTCCCAGCGCGCGCCGTCGTGGGTCGCGCTCGCCGCGACGGAAATGCGGGTCAGCTGTCCGACCGGGGTGAACTCGTAGATGCGCACCTTTTCCAGCTCGAGCTTGTCGCCGGTGCCGCGCCCCGACAGGGCATTGATGAGCACGTCGCCCTCTCGCGCCCACACTCCCCCGCCACCGGAAGCGATGCGGTTCTGCGATTTGGCACCGGCGGCGACCGACTGCGCGCGCCGTTCGCCTTCAGGTCCGAGCGTCTCGCCCACGACCACGACGCCCAGCGTCAGCAACGCGATCGCGCCCACCACCGCGAGGCAGATGCGCGCCTTGGACATGCCACCGGCGCGCATCGCGGTGATCTCGGCGGTCGACGCCAGCGCTCCGAGGCCCAGCAGCGCTCCAATCACCGCGGCGATGCCGAACAGGTCATAGCTGCGGCGAGGCAGCGTCAAGGCAACGTAGGTGACGGCGGTTCCCAGCGTGTACGAGCCACGGCCGAGGTCGTCGATCTCCTGCACGAGCGCGATGAACGCGTCGAAGCCGAGCAGCAGCGCCCACACGGCCAGCACCGCGCCGATGACGGCGCGCCCGACCATGCGGTCGATGGTCAGGGGGCGGAGCCTCACGCGGTTGCCGCCAGGGGCTTGCGCTGGCGCGGCATGCGTTC
>JBBRIE010000311.1:0-2599 GCA_038221545.1 Lysobacterales bacterium | reverse complement strand
ATCACTTCGACGCCCTGGTAACCGGCGTCGCGCGCGAGCGCCGCGGTACGCACGAAGTCCCCGATGGTCGATTCGATCGCACGTGCGCTGAGCGCGGCCGGCGCAAACGGCGTGATAGGCGACTTGATGGCGCTGGGCGCGACCGAGAAAGGGTGGAAGCCGTAGCGCCCCGCGTGCAGGATCTGCAGGCAGATGCGTCCGCCCTCGCCCCGGACCGCACGTGTCACAAGGCGATGCCGGGCCAGCTCGCTGCGCCAGGAGAGTTTGCCGCCGAAAGGTGCAAGCCAGCCGCGGATGGAAGGCGAGATTCCTCCCGTCACCATCAGCCCCACTCCGCCGCGCGCGCGTTCCGCGAAAAAGGACGCGAGCGCCGGGAAGTCGCGCGCGCGGTCCTCGAGACCGGTGTGCATTGATCCCATCAGCACCCGGTTCGGCAGCACGTCGAAGCCGAGGTCCAGCGGACTCATGAGGCAGGGATAGGGCGAGGGTGCGCCGGGTTGCGGAATCATCGGGCGGCCGCGAGGGAAGGGCCCCACACTGTAAGGCGGGTCTTGACCCGCCGCGCCTGGCATCACTGAATAGTTTGGAACCGTGCAGATCCTGGTGCAGGGCGAGGCAGGCCGATCCAGCCCTTCGCCATCCGCTGCTGGCAAACTATCGCGCTCGCCACCGCACGCAGGATCGCATCGCATGAGCCAAGTCGACATCCGTTCCGCGGCCCGACCGCAACCCGACGCGCCCATGGTCGACATCGCCCGCTACGTACGTGATTACCGGATCGATTCGGCCGAGGCCTACGAGACCGCGCGCTACATGCTGCTCGATTCGTTTGCATGCGCGATGCTCGCCATGCGGTTCCCGGAATGCGTCAAGCATCTTGGACCGGTGGTGCCGGGCGCGCACATGGAGGGCGGATCGCGCGTGCCCGCGACGGCACACCAGCTCGACCCGGTGCAGGCCGCTTTCGCCATCGGCACCCAGGTGCGCTGGCTCGATTTCAATGACACCTGGCTTGCGGCGGAATGGGGTCACCCCTCCGACAACCTCGGCACCATCCTGGCGCTCGGCGACTACCTCTCGCGTCAGGCGATACGCCACGGCAAGCAGCCCCTCAGCGTGCGCGACGCGCTCGGCTGGGCGATCAAGGCGCATGAGATCCAGGGTTGCTACGCCCTCAGGAACAGTTTCAATCGAGTGGGACTCGACCACGTGATCCTCGTCCGGCTCGCGTCGACCGCGGTCGCGACTGCCATGCTCGGCGGCAGCGAAGACGACATCGTGACCGCGGTGTCCCACAGCTGGATCGATGGGGGCGCATTGCGTACCTACCGGCACGCGCCCAACACCGGGCCGCGCAAGAGCTGGGCCGCCGGCGACGCTTGCCGGCGCGCCGTGCTGCACGCGATCAATGCCGTCGAGCGCGGCGTCGTGGGCTATCCGTCGGCCCTGACCGCGAAGACGTGGGGCTTCTACGACGTCCTCTTCAAGGGCAAGCCATTCGAGTTCGAACGGGCTTTCGGCAGCTACGTCATGGAGAACGTGCTGTTCAAGATCAGCTACCCGGCGGAGTTCCACGCCCAGACCGCCGTCGAGTGCGCCATGCGCCTGCACCCCGAGGTGCGGTACCGGCTCGACCAGGTCGATCGCATAGAGATAGAGACGCAGGAGGCGGGCGCGCGCATCATCGACAAGACCGGCCCGCTCGCGAATTACGCGGATCGGGACCATTGCCTCCAGTACATGATCGCGGTGCCATTGATCCACGGGCGCCTGACCGCCGAGGACTACAACGACGAGGTCGCCGCGGACCCGCGCATCGACGCACTGCGTGCGCGCATGCAGGTGCGCGAGAATCCGGACTTCACCCGCGACTATTTCGATCCGGCCAAACGCTACATCGGCAACTCCATCCAGGTCGTATTCGCGGACGGCACCCGCACGGAGAAGGTCTCCGTCGATTATCCGATAGGCCATCGCCAGCGGCGGGCGGAAGGCATTCCGGTACTGCTGCGCAAGTTCGAGCTCGCCGTGAGGGGACAGCTTCCAACCCGGCGCGCCGAGCGCATCCTGGCGCTGGCGGCGGACCCGGAGGCGTTGGATGCGCTTCCGCTCGCGGACTGGATGGGGCTTTTCGCGACCTGAGCCGTGACGGGTGTCGCGTTAAATTTTTGCTAACGCTAGCTGAACGGCTGGCTGACAAGCGTTAAAAAAAAGCTATACTCGCCTCCGTCGCGAACCAGGACGATGCTCCGGTTCGCGCAGTCACCTACAACGCTGCAACAAATACGAAAGCTTCATCTAAGGAGAACCCGATGAATCGCAAGAGCTTGTGTGTCCTGATCGCCTTGGGCCTTGGTGCGGCGAGCGTCCAGGCGCAGGATTATGATGATCGTTACTACTTCGCGCCGTACATGGGCGCGTCGTTCAACGACGAAGACCGCCTGACCGACCGCACTTCCTTCCTGCTCGGCGTGGGCATCGGGCGATTCATCAACCCGAATTCCGCAATCGATGTGTTCGTGGACCGCACCACCCGCGACAACCGTCCGGATGGCATCGGCACGGTCAGCAGAGGACAGTTCTCCAACACCGTGCTGGG
>JBBRIE010000310.1:0-2602 GCA_038221545.1 Lysobacterales bacterium | reverse complement strand
CGCCCACACTCGCGAGCGCTCCGCAGACTTCGCCAACGGTGCCATCGCCGCCGGCGGCCAGCAACGCGGTCGCGCCGCCCAGCAGCGCCTCGGCCACGAACCGCGCTGCGTCGCCGTCCTCCCAGGTGACGCGCACGGCGATCCTGGGGCCACGCTCGCGCGCGGCCGCCACGGCGCTGCGCAACGACTCGTCCATCGCGGACTTGCCGTTGACGATCAGGCACCAGCGGTTGTCGCCGCTCATCCAGGGTTCCCGCGGCGAGCCGTGCGAATCCGGCGGCGTCGCGATGCCGCGCGGCGCGGCTGGTCGTTTAGCCCATGCATCTGCGTCGCCTCAGCCACGCGCTTTCGCCGCAGCCCTTTCGCGCATCGACGCGATGGTGCCCGCGTACTCGCCGCTCGCGAAGATCGCCGATCCGGCCACGAACGTGTCTGCCCCGGCCGCGGCGATCGCGCCGATGTTGTCCGGCTTGACGCCGCCGTCGATCTCGAGCCGCACGGCACGGCCGCTGGCGTCGATGCGGCGACGCACCTCGCGCAGCTTGGGCAGCGAGGACTCGATGAAGGTCTGTCCGCCGAAGCCCGGATTGACGCTCATCAGCAGCACGAGGTCGAGTTCATCGAGCACGTGGTCGAGGACGTTGACCGGTGTTGCGGGATTGAGCACGAGGCCGGCCTGGCATCCGCTCGCGCGGATCAGCTGGACGGTTCGATGGACGTGCTCGCTGGCCTCCGGGTGGAAGCTGATCAGCGTGGCGCCCGCCTGCGCAAACTCGGGCACGATGCGATCCACCGGCTTGACCATGAGGTGCACGTCGACCGGTGCGGTCACGCCGTACTTGCGCAGCGCCGCGCATACCATCGGGCCGATGGTGAGATTCGGCACGTAGTGGTTGTCCATGACGTCGAAGTGGATCCAGTCCGCGCCGGCGGCGAGGACTGCGTCCACTTCTTCGCCGAGCCGCGCGAAGTCGGCGGACAGGATCGACGCCGCAATCACCGGATCCTGTCGGCTCATGGCGTCCTCCGTCCAGGCTGCCGGTCCCCTGCCCGGCCCTCCGCGACCGCGCGCCCTGCGGCACGCGGCAAGGCGTCACGCAACCCTGCCTCACTCATGTCAGTTGAATCCCCTTTGCACCTTGATTTGTTCCCAGGCCGCATTGATCGCCTGCGCCTTGGTCTCGGCGCGCTTGAGCGCATCGCCTGCGATGCCGCGCGCGTGCATCTTGTCCGGGTGGTAGCGCGTGATCAGCTTCCGGTAGGCGTCGCGGATCGTGCTTTCGCCGGCCAGGCGCGACACCCCGAGCACCTGGTAAGGGTCGAGCGCGGGGGTGGCCCGCGCTGGCGGCGGGGCGCTGCGCGGCGATGGTTCACCGCGCGCCTGGCCTCGCGGGTCGCCCGCGCCGCGCCACGCGCTGCCGGGCGCGCGTCGCGCATGCAGGATGCTGGTGGCCGTATCGGCATCGACGCCGAGGTCGTTCGCGATCCGGGCGATCAATCCATCACCCGCCGCATGCAGGTGTCCGTCAGCGGCACCGACCTCCGCCAGCACCTCGATCACCATGAGCTTCGTCTCGCCGCGGAAGCCCGCAAAAGCACGCAGCCGACGCGTCGCGCCGCCAATGTCGAAGCCGGCTTCCTTGCCGTCGTTGAACGCCTTGATCGCGGTCTGCCGCTTGGGCTCGTCGAGGTCCAGGCGCCGCATCAACTTCTCGACGCTGGCGATTTCCGCGGGGGTGACACGACCATCCGCCTTGGCGACGGCGCCCGCGAGACCGAACAACGGATCGAGGAAGGCGCCGCGCGATCCGGTGGTGGGCAGCAGCGGCGTGAGCCAGCCGGCGTCCCAGGCATGCCCCAGCGCAATGCCGACGCCGCAGCCGATCGCATTGCGGGTCGCGAAGAAGCCGAGCACGCCTCCCAGGAGCTTGCCGAGGAACTTCATCGCGCGGCGCCGCCGGCAGCGGTGCCGCGCACGGGCGGCTGCGTCGCGTACCAGCGCGCGGTGTCGGCGATGTCGCGCGGTCCCAGCGCGCCCGCGACGGCCTGCATCGCCGCATGCCGACGCGTGCCGCTCCGGTACGCGGTCAACGCGGCGACCAGGTAGGCCTCGCGCTGCGCCGCGAGGTGCGGCGCGTCAGGCGTCACGGCGATGCCGTTCTCGCCATGGCACGCCACGCACAGGCCGAGCTTGGCGGGACGGGCGGGCGGCGGCGATGCCGTCAACAGCACGGCCCCAAGCAGCAACGACAAAGGCATGCGCGGTCACACTCGGGCGGGACGGCGATTCTAGCGTTGCCGGGCGCGCAGGCTGTACGCGCGTTCATGGTTTTCGCGGAGGACGAAAGCCGGCCCGGCGTGGACCGCGCCAGTCGCCGGCCAGACCTGCGCGCCCGCGCAAACGTACAATCCGCGCTTTGCGCAGGGGCCACCATGTCGACGACGCTGCTCGAAGCGGATCTGCCGGGACTCGATCTCGTGCACCGCGGCAAGGTGCGCGACGTGTTCGCGCTCGACGCCGCGCGCCTGCTGATGGTGGCCAGCGATCGCCTGTCCGCGTTCGACGTCGTGCTGCCCGATCCGATCCCCGGCAAGGGTGAGA
>JBBRIE010000309.1:0-2616 GCA_038221545.1 Lysobacterales bacterium | reverse complement strand
TCGCCGACAATGCCGATTTGCGCGGTTCCGCCAAGGCGGCGCTCGACCGCTACGGCTACGGCATGGCGTCGGTGCGCTTCATCTGCGGCACGCAGGACCTGCACAAGCAACTCGAGGCGAAGATCGCCGCGTTCTTCGGCCAGGACGATGCAATTCTCTACGCCGCCTGCTTCGATGCCAACGGCGGCCTGTTCGAACCCCTGCTCGATGAAAACGACGCCGTGATTTCCGACGCGCTCAACCACGCCTCCATCATCGACGGCGTGCGGCTGTGCAAGGCGAAGCGCTTCCGCTACGCCAACGTGGACATGCAGGACCTCGAGGCCCAGCTCAAGGCCGCGGACGCAGCCGGGGCACGCACCAAACTCATCACCCCCGACGGCGTGTTCTCTATGGACGGCGTCGTCGCGCCGCTCGATCGCATCACCGAGCTGGCCCGGCGTTACGACGCGCTGGTGCATATCGACGAATGCCATGCCACGGGATTCCTCGGCGCGACCGGCCGCGGGTCCGCGGAGGTGCATGGGGTGCTCGACCGCATCGACATCGTCACCGGCACGCTGGGCAAGGCGCTGGGCGGCGCGGTCGGCGGTTTCACCACCGCACGCGCGGAAGTCATCGAGATGCTGCGCCAGCGCTCGCGGCCTTATCTTTTTTCCAACTCGCTGCCGCCGCCGGTGGTCGCCGCCGGCATCGAGGTGTTCGACATGCTGGCGGGGGCCGACGCGCTGCGCGCGCGGCTGGCCGAGAACACGCGTTACTTCCGCGAACGCATGCACGCGGCCGGCTTCGAGCTCAAGCCCGGTGACCATCCGATCTGCCCGGTGATGCTGCACGACGCCGCGCTCGCCCAGCGCTTCGCGTCCGCCCTTCTCGACGAGGGAATTTACGCGATTGGTTTCTTCTTTCCGGTGGTGCCGCAGGGGCAGGCGCGCATCCGCACGCAGATGTCTGCGGCGCATTCGCGCGAAGACATCGAGCGCGCGGTGGCGGCCTTCATCAAGGTCGGGCGTGCGCTGGGCGTGATCGGCGCGCACTGACACGCACGCGCTGGTGTTCGACGGCTTCGGCGGCCCCGAGGTACTGCGCTACGCCGAGGTACCCGATCCCTTGCCCGCCGCCGACGCGGCGCTCGTGCGTACGCGCGCGATTGGACGGTCGTCGCCGCGAAGGCGCTGCACGACGGCGCACACGGCGTTACTGATCGCCGAACGAGGGGCTATTTGATGAGCGCTGCGACTTCGCCGGGATCAAGAGGGCGCCACGCGCCTTTCGCCAGGGTGCCGAGGTTGATGGGGCCGATGGAGACTCGCACGAGTCGGACCACGGCCAGGTCGCAAGCGGCGAGCATGCGGCGAATCTGGCGATTGCGGCCGCCGTGCAACACCACTTCGAGCCACGCAGTCCTGCCACCGCTACGCAGTACATCGATCGCACTGGCGGCGAGGCACTCGCCGGCATCGACCACCCCTGCGCGAAGTGCCTGGAGTTCCGAACCTGTAGGTAAGCGCGCCACCTGGACGTGATACGTCTTGGCGAGCAGCGAAGCAGGGTCCGTGATACGCGCGGCCCATTCGGAATCGTTGCTGAGCAGCAGCAAGCCTTCGCTGGCGCGATCGAGGCGCCCGACTGGTGCCAGCCAGGGCAGGGTCGCGCCATCGAGGCAGCGATAGATAGTGTCGCGCGAATGCTCGTCCTGTGCGGTGACTACGAGCCCTCGTGGTTTGTTGAGGACGACATGGCATCGCGTGGCAGGTGCGAGTGGCGCGCCATCGATAAGAATGCGCCCGCGCTGGTGCCCCTCGATGGGGAACTCCGGATCCAGAAGCAGTTGGTCGTCGAGCGCCACGCGGCCGGCGCGCACCATCAACTCGGCTGCAGTGCGCGAGCAAACGCCCGCCTTGCTGATGACGCGCGCAATGCCGAATCGCGCTGAACGTGTCGGGAGCGGGGCGGAACTCGGTGGGCGCGATCGTGTCGACATTCCGTCATCCTGCCACGTCGTTCGAGGATGCACCCGCGCTTGCGGTTGCGCGTACTGTCCTTACTCGGCACGATGCGCCCTCGCGCCATTACCCGGCCTCGTCACGTATCATTCAGCGCCGCTTCACAATCGGCTCACGGCGTACAGGACACTCTCTTTTCATGAATTCCAACCACTCCGACGGCACGGCCGAAGCCGGCGCCGAAGATATCCTCGACTTCTCCGATTCGCCGCAGTCCTCTGCGCGAACGGTCGTCTCAGCTGGCTCCAGCGCCCCCGCTGCGCCACTGCCGATGTGGCGGCGCGCCGTGGTCGCGCTGGCGCGCTGGTTCGATTCGGGCGTGGTGCAGGAACAGCATGCACAGCACGAAGCCGCGAGCGACAAATCCATACCCTGGCTGCGTATTCTTCCCTTCGCGGGGATGCATCTCATGTGCCTGGGCGTGATCTGGGTCGGTTTTTCGTGGTTCGCGTTCTGGACCGCGGTGGTGTTGTACGCGGTGCGCATGTTTGCGATCACCGGTTTCTATCACCGGTATTTTTCGCACAAGTCGTTCCGCACCTCGCGTCCCGCGCAGTTCGTGTTCGGGCTCCTCGGTGCGTCGTGCGTGCAGCGCGGTCCGCTCTGGTGG
>JBBRIE010000308.1:0-2627 GCA_038221545.1 Lysobacterales bacterium | reverse complement strand
CTGAGTCGGCGCTCAGCGCTTGCGGCGCGGGGTTCGGCGGCGCGCGTCGGTACCGGCTGACTTCCTCGTAGTGGGCTTCGCGCGACCCTTGGCTCCAGCTGGCTTCTTGCTCCCGACCCTGGTGCCCGCGCGATCGGCGCATCCCCAGTTGAGCATCGGTGTTCCGGCAGGAAGCTCGCGTGCGAACCGTGCCATCGCCCCTGCCTTCGGATTGACCACCACCGGGTCGGACGCCGCGCGCAGCAGGGGCAGGTCGTTGGTGCTGTCGGTGTAGACGCGCGTGATCGGTCCGCGATAACCCGCGGCGCGGATCATCCTCACCTTTTCTTCCGCGTGGCAATGATGGCGCGCGACCACGGCGCCGTACTTGCGCATGGTCGTCGTGCCGATCACCGGCACATGCTCGTGCGCGACGAAGGCCATGATGGCGCGCGCGAGCTCGGGCGGCGAGCCGGTCGCGATCACCACGCGATCGTTGGCCTCGAGATGCCGATGCAGCGCCTTCAGCGCCACCGGCAGGAGGCGTGCGCGCAACTTCGTCGCGTTCTGGTCGACGTACACATCGATGAGATCGTCCAGCTCCGTGCGGCGATGCAGGCCGAGCGTACCGATCCACAGGAACCCCGAGATGCCGCGCCGCCGCGTGGGCATCCACCCGACCATCGGGCCAAGCAGCGGGGCGGCGGCGGCGGCCAATGCCGTGCGCCACGGCGAACGGCGGATCAGCCAGCGGATGAGGTGGCTTCCCGAGTCACCGTCATACAGCGTGTGGTCGAAGTCGAACACCACGAGCGGCGTCTGCGCGTCGGTGAAGTGCTCTTCCGTCCTGATCCGGGGCTTCACGGGCCCGCCTCGCCGATCAGCTCCGCCAGTGCCGCACCGGGGTCTTCTGCGCGCATGAATGCCTCGCCAATCAGAAATGCGTGAATGCCGGCCGCGCGCATACGCGCGATGTCGTCGCGCGTGCGGATGCCGCTTTCCGTGACCAGCAGCCGCGACTGCGCGACGCGCGGGCGCAGCGCGAGCGACGTCTCGAGGCTCACATCGAAGGTGCGCAGGTCGCGGTTGTTCACTCCGATCATCACGTCCGGAATCCGCAGCGCGCGCTCGAGCTCCGCCGCATCGTGGACCTCCAGCAGAACGTCGAGCCCGATCTCGCGCGCCTGCCCGGCGAATGCCTCGAGCTCCGCATCGCCCAGCGCCGCGGCGATCAGCAGGATGCAGTCGGCCCCGAGTGCCCGGGCCTCGAACAGCTGGTACGCGTCCACCACGAAATCCTTGCGCAGCACCGGCAGCGCACAAGCGGCGCGGGCCGACTGCAGGTGCGCGTCGTCACCCTGGAAAAAGTCGACGTCAGTGAGCACCGACAGGCAGGCAGCCCCAGCAGACTCGTAGCTGCGCGCGATCGCGGCGGGGTCAAAGTCGGCGCGGATCACGCCCTGGCTCGGGCTTGCGCGCTTGATCTCCGCGATCACCGCCGGCTCGCCGCCCGCGATGCGCGCCGCGATGGCCTGCGCGAAGCCGCGCGTGCGATCGGCATCCCGCGCGCGTGCCTTCAGGCCCTCCAAGGTGGTTCGGCCGGCGCGCTCGCGAACTTCGCCGCGCTTGCGGTCCAGAATCCTGGCGAGGATGTCGCTCATGCCGCCGCGCCGCGGCCGTAGGCGCGTTCCACTCTCGCCACCCTCACTTCAAACGCGTCGTACCAGGCGTTGCGTCCGCGTTCGCGCGTGGCCGCATGATCGGCGTCGTGCTTCCACGCCGCGATGCTCGCCTCGTCGCGCCAGTAGCTGACCGTCAGGCCGAATCCGCCCGCGTCACGCGCCGAATCGACGCCGAGGAATCCCGGCTGCCGCGCCGCCAGCTCGACCATGCGCTCGGCAGCCTCGGCGTATTCCGCGGGATCGCTGGCACTTCGCTGCGACGCGAAGATCACCGCGTAGTACGGAGGCGCCGGCAGTGCGGCAGGCAAGCTCATGCGCCCTCGCAGCGCGGGCAACGCGCGCACCGGGCGCGCGCGCATGCGGGGCAGGCTGATGAAGGGAGAGGCATTCGAACGACCCGGCGCACCTGTTGCAGGCGCGCATCCTAGTCCATCGCAGCGTCGCGCGTTGTCCGGCGTCGTAGCGACACTTCATCCCTCTCCCGACGGGAGAGGGATCGAGGGTGAGGGGCCGAAGTCCCTCAGCAATAGTGTTCGATCGCTGCTTGGCGATCCGTAGCCGCCCCGGCTGAAGTCGCCGGGGCGAGCACGGCAGGAACGAACTCAGTCCGGAACCGTCACAGGCGCGAAGTTGGCATGCACCAGCATCCACTTGCCGCCCTGTTTCGCGTAGACGCGCGTCGACTTGGCCAGGTTGGGACTCATCTTGCCGTCCTTGTCCTTGGTCACCCCGGCAAAATTGTAGGACAGGATCGCCGTGTCACCGTAGAACTGCACGTGCGGATTGAGCATCTCGGAGACCACGCCGGTCGCGCCGCTTTGGCGATTCGCTTCGTAGAACCTGCCGCTGAGTGCCTTGCCCTGGACCAGGACGGGCACCACCGGGTTGAACTCGGTGTAATCGTCGGCGATCGACGACCAGGCCTCGGAGGCGGGCTTGTTGGCGTCTTCGGCGGCCCACTGCGCG
>JBBRIE010000307.1:0-2677 GCA_038221545.1 Lysobacterales bacterium | reverse complement strand
CGCGCCGGATCGCCCTCGAAGAGCACTGGCCAGTCCTCGGCGATGAAGCTGCGCCGATCGAAACGCAGCACGCCGCTGGCGTCGTCGAGCGCGAGATCCCACTTGCTGTCGTCGATATCGGCGTCCCTGAGCTCAACGCTGCCCTCGACCGTGGCTTCGCCAAGCGATTTCCTGAGCGGAATTCCAAGCTCGATGGCGATGTCGCCAGTGCCGTCGATCGCCAGGCCCTCGATGGCAGCGCCGACGTTCGCACGAACGGGCGAGGCACGCAGGTACTCGAGCATCGCATTGCCAGGCCCGCGACCCGTCGCCTGAATCTTGAGGATCGGCTGGCCGAGCCGTTCGATATCGGCGGTGCCGGCCGTGACCGCCAGGCCCGCGGTATCGGCCCGCCCGATTTCGACGTGCATGCCGCCGCCGATGAACGCGACGTCGGCGCTCCGGATGTCGACCCGGGGCCAGTCCGGCCGGAAGGCGAGGCCCACGTCTGCCACGTGGGCCCGCGTTTCGAACCGTCCCGAGCCGTCGCGGAACGGCCAGGCATCGAAGTCACCGTGGATCAGCACGGCGGCGGTTTGCACCTGCCCCCCTCGAAGCGATTCGTCCAGCCATTGCACGGTCTTCGTCGGCATCCGCGTTCGCGGCCAATAGTTGCGAAGCCGGTCGATCGCAACGCCTTGCACGCCGAGCGCGAAGTCGGCAAAAGGCCTGCCGCCGCCCCGCGCGAACTCCAGCGCCATGCGCCCGTGCAGCGTCGCTTCCTCGATGCCGATTTCCAGTCCTGCCGCTTCGACGCGTGCGCCGGACGGCGTGCGCATGACGCCCACCACGCCGTCGCGCCAGACGACCTCGACGGGCGCGGGGAAGTCGCGCGACGACAGCAGCAACGGGTTGCCCTGCACGGGCTGGAGCAACAGCGCATCCGCGTCGCCCCGCACGCGCGCGTCGAGGCCCGAGATTCCTGGATTCGCGCCGTGCGGCAGCCACCGGATCGCGCGCAGCTGTCCGTCGACGTCCCGCCAGCGCGCACCCCTGCGGCGCGCGGAGAACTCCCGCAGCTCGCCCTGCGGCGCGGCCGCGCGCAACCACTCGCGGGTGCCCGGCGGGATTTGCGGGACGAGCTGCAGCAGCGGCAACACGACCGTGAGTTTCAGTCGCGCGGATTCGACCTGGAGGTCTTCGCCCGCTGCCCGCGCGCGCAGCGTGTCCCCGTCCGCATGACGCGCTTCGAGTTGCCAGCCCTGGTCGTCCGCGTGCTGCCACGCGAAACGCCAGCGGGACGTCTTCGCCGCAACCCGCGGTGGGCCAACCCAGGCGCGGACGACAGGTGCGCCCGCCGAATCCGCCGCGGGGCCGGCCACCCCGGGCGCGGGAACGGACGCGGCAACATCGCGCAGGCCCACCGTCGCCTGCACCCTGCGGCGGCCAGGGCTCCAGTCGAACCACGCCGCAAGGTCGGCCTCGCCCGCCCAGATCGACCCGGGCTCGGGGCGCTGCGGCTGCCATTCGCGCAGCGGCAATTGCATGCCGGCGGCAAAGCAGCGTCCTTCGCTCCAATCCGACTCCGAGCGACAGGCAATGCGCACCGCCTGCCTGCTGTCGCGGGCGCGTGCATGCGCGCCGAAGCGTCGTCCCAGCCAGTCGTTCTCGATACGCGCGTGCACGTGATCGAATTGCCAGCGGGAACCGCTGTACCTGTCGATCACCTCCACCGACGCGTCGCGCAAACTGACGCGCCCGATGTCGAGCAGCACGTTGCCGTCGGCTGCGACTTCCTGCCCGTCGAAGCCGCGCAGGCGCCATCGGCCTTTGGCATCGCGCTCGACCGACAGTTTGGGCGCGACGATGCGGAACTGGGTCCACGGCGAACCGGGGCGCGTCCACGCGTAGATGTGCACCGCGAATTCCGCGCGCGCGAGCCTGAGTGGCGGCGTGCGTCGCGTAGGGTCCGAGATTTCGAGGTCGCGCAACCGCAGCAGCGGTCCCGATCGATGCCATTCCGCCTCGAACTCGCCGAAACGGACCGGACGCTTGAGTTCCCGTGTCAACAGGGAAGCAACCCACTTCGGGTTCGCGTCGAGGAACGGCACCAGCCACCAGCCCGCGACCTGAAGCGCGAGCGCGCCGAGCACGGCAAGGCCGAGGAACCAGGTCAGGACCGCAGGCAGCCGGTGCCAGGGACGCCGGCGCCGGCCCGGATGCACCAGCTGGACTTCCGGATGCTCCGCGGGCGGCGGGTCGCTGGCCGGCGGGACGTGAACCTGGTCCGACATGCGCGCGGCTTAGAGCAGCACCACGTCGAACTGTTCCTGCGCGTACTGCTCTTCGGGCTGCAGGCGAATCGACTTGCCGATGAACTCCTCGAGTTCGGCGACGGTGCCGGATTCCTCGTCCAGTATCCGGTTCACGACCTGCGGCGCCGCCAGCACCAGCAGCTTTGCGGATTCGAACTGGCGCACCGCGCGCGTGATCTCGCGAAAGATCTCGTAGCAGATGGTCTCGTTGGTCTTGAGGCTGCCGCGGCCGGAGCACGCAGCGCAGGGCTCGCACAGCTGGCGTTCGAGGCTCTCCGTGGTGCGCTTGCGCGTCATCTCGACGAGTCCGAGCGGGGAGAAGTCGTAGACGGTCGACTTCGCGTGATCGCGACTCATGGCCTTTTCCAGGGTCCGCAGCACCT
>JBBRIE010000306.1:0-2716 GCA_038221545.1 Lysobacterales bacterium | reverse complement strand
CTGGTCGGAGACCTACGACGGGAATCTCGACGACGTATTCGCGCTGCAGGAAAAAATCGCGCGCGCAATTACCGATGAGCTCAAGGTCGTACTCAGCGGCAGGCAGGCCTCGCGCCTGGTCAACGCCGGTACCGCCAACAGCGAAGCCTATGCGTTATTCCTGCAGGCGTCCTCGATCTTCAACCGCCGCGATGGCGACAGGTTTCCCGAGGCCATTGCGGCGCTCGAATCCGCGATTGCACTCGACCCTGCGTATGCGCGTGCGCACTCGCGACTGGCGGCGCTGTACGCGGTCCTGCCTTCCTACGCCAATGCCAACGCACGGGAAGTCCACACTAAAGTGCAGCAGTACGCCGCGAGCGCCTCCAGACTCGACCCGAAGCTCGCGGAGCCCTACGCCGCGCTGGGTTTCTCTTCTGGCAAGTTCCCCGGACAGATCAACGCACAGTTCGACGCGTTCGAGCGTGCGCTGTCACTCGAGCCCGATGACATCACGACCAACTTCTGGTTCGGGATCGGCCTCATCAAGTCCGGCTACATCGATCGTGGCGTCAAGCTGCTGGACCGCGTCCTCGCGCTGGAGCCGATGTTGCCGAACGCATTGCGCTGGCGCGGACTGATGTACTGGCACGCTGGCGATGCCGTCCGCGCCGAGCAGATGGTGCGACGAGCGCGCGACCTGGGGCTGCAAAACGCAGACTCCACGCTGGCCGTGATCCTCGATGGACGGGTCGAGCCTGGAGACGCGGCGCAGCTCTGGGCGAATGGATCGAAGGCGACGTTCCGCGGCGTGTCGGATGCCGCGCGCAGGCAGGTTGCGGACGGCATCTTCGGTGGCGAGGCGGAGCGCAGCCGCGCGATCGGAATCATCGACGCGTATCTTGCAGCCAAGCCGGCACAGGTCTCCCAGATGGTGCCCCTGGCCCTGGTCGAGCTCGGCCTGCCGGCGCGCGCACTCGAGATACTGCGGACCCGGCAGATCACCGACACGTCCGATCCCCTCGCCATCCTCTGGAGTCCGGCGGGAAAGGTGATGCGCGATCTGCCCGAGTTCGACGCTTTCATGCACAAGTTCGGCTTCGTTGCGGCATGGGACAAGTACGGCGCGCCCGATCTGTGCCGTAAGAACGACAAGGGCGAATACGTCTGTGACTGACCTCTTCGCCGAACTCAAGCGCGACAACGCTATCCGTATGGCAGGTCTGTTCCTCGCCGGAGCGTCGACGCCTTGGCTGGCGCGCAGCGGCCGTTCCTCCTCGTTGACCGAAGTAGATTAGGTGACCATGCGCTATCGCCGTCTCGTGGAACAGTTGCGCACCCAGAACTGGATGGCTGTCGTAATCGACCTGGTCATCGTGATCGTCGGTGTCTTCATGGGCATCCAGGTGGCCAATTGGAACGAGGACCGCGCCACTGCACGCCGGGCAGAGGGCTTCACCGAGCGACTGAAGAGCGATCTGCGCGAGGAGGCATGGGGATACGAAATGCAGGTCGGCTACTACGGCGATGTCGTCGCGAATGGCCGTCGCGCCCTTGACGCCCTGGCCGGCCGCGCGGCGCTACCCGACGAAGCGCTGCTCGTAGCCGCATACCGCGCCACTCAATACAACGGCAACATCCGCCGCCGCGCAACCTACGACGAACTGACGTCACGCGGAGAGATAGGTCTGGTCGCCGACGGCGAGCTGCGCGATCTCGCGCAGCGCGTCTACACCTCGCCCATGTTCGACTACATCGTTGAGGAAGGCCGCACTTCGCCCTACCGTGAATGGTTTCGCCAGTCCCTGCCTCACGAGTTGCAGCTGGCCCTGAGGGATGGCTGTGGCGATCGCCACGTCGCTGTCGGAGACTACGCGGGCATCAACGGTTCGCTCGACTATCCTTGCACGCTCGAGCTGTCGGACGAATCGGTGACGGCTGCAGTCGCGCTACTGCGCGACTCCCTCGAGGCGCAGCGACTGCTGCGCCTGCGGGTCGCGGATGTCGATACCGGCGTGGAAAACCTGACGGTCTACTTTGCCGATATGCGGCGAGGCCTGCAGAAGCTTGCCGGGGTAGCGCAGTGAGCCTGTTCGCCGAACTCCGCCGCCGCAATGTGATCCGCATGGCGGGGTTGTACCTCGTCGGTGCGTGGCTCATTACCCAGGTCGCAGGCACGGTGCTGCCCATGTTCGAAGCACCGGCGTGGTTGCCGCGCAGCGTGGTGGTGTTGCTGGCGATCGGCTTCATTCCGGCGCTCATGTTCTCGTGGGTGTTCGAGATGACGCCCGATGGGCTCAAGCGCGACGCGGACGTTGCACCGGAACAATCCATTGCGCCGCAGACGGCCAGGCGGATGGATCGCATGATCATCGCGGTTCTGCTGCTGGCGCTGACGTTCTTCGCCTTCGATCGGCTGGCACTGGCCCCGCGGCGCGACGCCGCGCTCGTGGCGACGACGACGAAGACCGTGCAGGCGAAGGCATCCGCGGCCGCCAGCGCCACGCCCAAGATCGAGCGCAACTCCATCGCGGTGCTGCCCTTCGTCAACATGTCCGGCGAGGCTGCCAATGAGTACTTCTCCGATGGCATCAGCGAGGAAATCCTCAACGTGCTCGCCGGCACACCGGAACTGAAGGTCGCGGCCCGCACCTCGTCGTTCTCGTTCAAGGGCAAGGCGACGGAAGTGCCCGAGATCGCCCGCGCGCTCAAGGTGCGCATGGTGCTCGAGGGCAGC
>JBBRIE010000305.1:0-2724 GCA_038221545.1 Lysobacterales bacterium | reverse complement strand
GTGGGCGGGACCGCGCGCAAAGTCAGCGTCGGCATCGTCCCGCTCGGCACCGCCAACGATTTTGCGCGCGCCGCGGGCATCCCGGAGTCGCCGGCCGACGCGCTCCGGCTGATCGCGGCCACCGCGCCCCGACCGATCGATCTATTGCGCGTCACCACGCCGGAAGCATCGCGGTGGTGCGTGAACATGCTGAGCGGCGGGTTCGGTCCGCAGGTCACCGGCGAAACCAGCGATCGCCTCAAACGCGTGCTTGGCAGCCTGGCCTATGCGATCACCGCGATGGCCAGGATGGGCCGCATCGACAACGTCGAGCTGACGGCGCGTGGCGAGGACTTCAGCTGGTCGGGCCGCGCAATGGCGCTCGGCATCGGCAACGGATCGTCGTCGGGCGGCGGCTACGCGCTGTGCCCGGATGCCCGCGTCGATGACGGACGCATGGACCTGACCCTGGTGCCCGAGCTCGGCGAGACGCTCGGCGACACGCTCGATACCTGGTTGCTCGAGGGCGGGGCGACGGCGCTCGAACGGGTCGCGCTGCGCGCGCAGTTCGACACACTCGAGATCGAAGCTCCCGAACTGCTGACGCTGCATGTCGATGGCGAGCCGATGCAGTCCCGGCACTTCCGCATCGACTGCTGTGCGCGACGCGTGCGCATGCACCTGCCGCCCGATTCGCCGCTGCTGTCTACTTCGTAGCAGCAGGAGCGACGCGCGATGCGATGACCTGCACACCGCACTCCTGAATCGCGACGGGCGTCGCTCCCGCGATTGCCGGTCCGCGCTCAGCCGTGGCGGCGCAGCAGGCGGTGTATCCGCCTCAGCCAGGCATGGGCCTGCGGAGGGAGCGGGATGCGGGTCATGCCGGCATCGGAACATCGCGCGCAGTCCGTGCGGCGACGGGGAGCGGCGCTGGCCGTGGCGATTCGCGGGCGTGGCCGTGAATGGTGGCGAGGTGTGCAGTCCGGCGGTTGCGGGACAAGCCTCGCGCTGTGAAGCTGCGTGCAAGCACCTACTTCGGAGCACGCTGATGTCCCGCAACGTCGAGATCGTCGAAGACTGCAACCGGAAGCCTCGCACGGCGAGACTGCCTGCTCATCCCAGGCCTGGAGGCGGCTGATGGCCCGCAACATCGCAATCGTCGAAGACGAACCCGCCATCCGCGCCAACTACGCGGATGCGCTCAAGCGCCTGGGTTTCGATGTCTTCCAGTACGGCTCGCGCGCGGACGCCGAGGCGGCGTTTGCGCTGCGGCTACCCGACCTCGTGCTGATCGACATCGGGCTGGGCGACGAACCCGAGGGCGGATTCGAGCTGTGCCGCAACCTCCGCGCGCGCGCGCCGCAACTGCCGCTCATCTTCCTGACCGCGCGCGATTCCGACTTCGACGTGATCTCGGGCCTGCGCCTGGGCGCCGACGACTACCTCACCAAGGACGTGTCGCTGCCGCACCTGACCGCGCGCATCAACACGCTGTTCCGGCGCGTGGATGCGATGCGCCGGCCGTCTTCGCAGGAGGCGACCGTGACACACGGACCGCTGACCCTTGCGGCCGAGCGCATGACCATCTGCTGGAACGGCGAGGTGGTGCCGTTAACGGTCACCGAGTTCTGGATGGTGCACACGCTCGTGCGGCACCCCGGCCACGTCAAGAATCGCGACCAGCTGATGCGCGACGCGCAGGTCGTCGTGGACGACGCCACGATCACCTCGCACATCAAGCGCATCCGCAAGAAGTTCCTGGCCATCGATCCGGCCTTCGACCAGATCGACACCGTGCACGGCGCAGGCTATCGCTGGAAGATGTAGCTAAAAGGGGACGGAGGTAATTAATCGCTTACGATTAATTACCTCCGTCCCCTTTCCCATCCCTTTCCCATCCCCCATGCGCAATCGAGTGCTGTTCGCGTTCGCGGCACTGGCGGCCCTGCTGCTGCCGGTGGGCGCCTGGCTGCTGATCGAGCAGATGGAGGCGTTGCTGCGCAACGTGCAGGAGCGGGCGCAGGTCGATGCCGCGCAGGCGATGGCGCATGCGCTCGCGGAGGAGCCGGGCTTTGGGCGCGACGCGGGATCGGGCCTGTACGTACACCCGTTGCGCGGCCGCATCGTGGTCGATGGCTCCGGCGACGACTGGTCGGCCACGACGCCGCAGCGATCGCGCGACGGGCGCCTCAAGCTGCACGCGGCGGCCGATGACCGAGCGCTGTATCTGCTGCTCGAGGTCAGCGACCCCACGCGCGCGCGCGCCGACGCCGATACGAGGCAGAGCGGCCGTGGCGATGCGGTCGAGCTCATCCTCGCGGATGCGACGGCGACGCAGGTCTGGCTGCTCGGCAACGAGGCACCCGGTCGGCTGCAGGGCGTAAGCGTGAGCGGCAGGGCCTCGCCGCCCGATGGCGAGTGGATGGAAACGCCGAGCGGGTACCGCATCGAGATGCGCCTGCCCCTGCCTGGGGCGTCGGCGCGCATGGACCTGCGCGTGCGCGACGTGGCCGACGACGGCAACCAGCAGATCCTCACCCTGCACGGTGAGCCCGAATCACTGGCACTGCTGCGGCCCGACGCGGCGCGCAATCGCGCGCTGGCGCAATTGACGCCGGTCGGCGCGCGCCTGCGCGTGGTCAACGGTGATGGCTGGGTGATCGCAGGGGCGGGCAAGCTCGGCGTGCCCGAGGGCCAGAGCGTCGCACGCGTACATCGGGGCCCCGCGTCGTGGCTCTATCGGCT
>JBBRIE010000304.1:0-2727 GCA_038221545.1 Lysobacterales bacterium | reverse complement strand
CCTGGAGCAGGCCAGCCTGTCGCTGCTGATTGAACGTGCTGAACGGTGGCGGTGACGTCGACGGCTTGATAACGTGGCTGGCGTTTGCCGAAATCATGCGCCGCGCCGAAGCGCTCGGGCTTGGGGCGGCCGTCGCCTCGTTCGCGGATGATTCGGCGGGCCAAGCGCTCGCCGTGGACCGTTTCTGGGCCGCATTCCACCTGCAGATGCTGGATGAAGCCTCCAGGGAATATCCGGAGCTGGCGAAGTTCGATGGCCGCCGGCACGAGGATCTGATAAGGCAGTTCCGCGAATGGGATCGGCGACGCCTCTCCATCGCGCAAGTCGAAGCGGCGCAGGCACATTTCCAAGGTATGCCCAGCACAAGCGCCGGCGCTGTCGGCAAGATGGGCATCCTGCGCAGCGAGATTGCTCGAAAGCGCGGTCACATGGCGCTGCGCAAGCTGATCAAGCTCTGCGGCTCGCCCATCCAGGCTATCAAACCCGTCTTCATGATGAGTCCGCTGTCCGTCGCGCAGTTTCTCGAACCCGGCGCTATCGAGTTCGATTTGCTCGTGATCGACGAGGCCAGCCAAGTGGAGCCCATCGACGCGCTGGGCGGCATTGCCCGTTGCCGCCAGATCGTAGTCGTCGGCGACGACAAGCAATTGCCGCCGACCTCGTTTTTCTCCCGCGTCGTCGGTGGCGATGACCAGGACGAGCAGGAGGACGGCGCGCAGGCCAAGGATCTGGAGAGCGTGCTTTCGCTGTGTGCTGCCAAGGGCCTGCCGCAGCGGATGCTGCAGTGGCATTACCGCAGCCGACACGAGTCGCTGATCGCGGTGTCCAACAAGGAGTTCTACGACGGCAGCCTGTTCATCGTGCCAAGCCCGGATCGCGAGCGACGTGAGCTGGGACTGCAATTCCATCACCTGCCGCACGGGCGCTTCGACCGCGGGAACTCCTACAAGAATCACGTCGAAGCGGTCGCCATTGCCCAAGCCGTTGTCGACCACGCGCGGAGCCGACCCGACCTTACACTGGGAGTGGGCGCGATGTCGGTCCGCCAACGGCAGGCGATCACGGACGAGATCGAACTGGCGAGGCGACATCATCCGGAACTGGAGCAGTTCATCACCCGCCATGCCCATGAGCCGTTCTTCATCAAGAACCTGGAGAACATCCAGGGCGACGAGCGCGATGTCATCTTTATTTCGATCGGCTATGGCCGCGCGAAAGGCGACGACAAGATGTACCAGAACTTCGGGCCACTCAATGCGGACGGCGGCCACCGGCGTTTGAACGTTCTCATCACCCGCGCGCGCGAGCGCTGCGACGTGTTCTCCAGCATCGTGGCGGACGATATTCGCGTAGATGAGCGCAGCCGCCTGGGCGTCATCGCCCTGAAGACCTTCCTTAGGTACGCCCAGTCGGGCGACCTCGGCATTCCGACCATGACCGGTCGCGGCGCGGACTCCCCGTTTGAGGAATCCGTGCAGGATGTCCTGGTCAAGCATGGCTTCCAGATCGACAACCAGGTGGGGGTGGCGGGCTTCTTCATCGACCTGGCTGTAGTGGATCCCGACACGCCCGGCCGTTACCTGCTCGGCCTCGAATGTGATGGCGCGACGTATCACTCCGCACCGTCCGCGCGCGATCGCGACCGCCTGCGACAGGAGATCCTCGAAGCACACGGCTGGGCCATCCACCGGATCTGGAGCACGGACTGGTTCCAGCGTGTGCAAGGCGAAACGGACCGGTTGCTGAATGCCATCGCAGCGGCAAGAGCCAATAGTCCTAACCTGGCCGACCGTAAGAGGACATCTGAAGCGCCGGC
Organism: Lysobacterales bacterium; assembly: GCA_038221545.1. Lineage (GTDB taxonomy): Bacteria > Pseudomonadota > Gammaproteobacteria > Xanthomonadales > Ahniellaceae > JBBQNY01. The sequence continues at coordinate 911 of JBBRIE010000304.1, read as the reverse complement.
GACTCCGGAACATGCAGTACAACGCGATCGACCCGGTGCCAGTGCGGAAGCTTCCAGAATGAGCGAGCCTTACCGGCAGGCGAGCTTTGTTCCTGGCAACGCGAACCTACAGCCGCACGAGGTTCCGATCGGCAGCATGGTCTACACCGTCCAGCGAATCATCGAGATCGAAGGGCCGGTGCACGAGGAGGAAATCGTGGCGCGCGTGCGTGACCTTTGGGGTCTAGGCCGGGCGGGTTCCCGCATTCAGGGCGCCGTGGGCGATGCGCTGCGTCAGGCGCAGCACAAGGGCAACCTGCATATCGAAGGAGACTGCTATCAGTTGAAGGGAGCGCCGGTGCTGGTACGCGATCGGTCGGCTGCGTCTTCGCGGTCACTTAAGAAGCCCGAGTTGCTGCCACCGCAGGAAATCCGCGAGGCCATTGGTAGTTTGGTCCGCGAATCCCATGGCATGCAACGTGAAGAGACGGCCATCGCGGTTTCCCGCCTGCTCGGATTCCAGGCGACCAGCCAGCAGCTGCGCGAGCGCATCGAGCAGCAGGTCGATCTTCTGATTTCCAACGGAACGTTAAAGTTAGATGGATTCGTGCTCGTCATCGAACCCGGCAGCCCTATGACGTCCGGACGATGAGGGAACCATGACTGACGGTCGACTATGGCTGGACCCGCACCTTGCGGCGTCCCGTCAAGGGAGTTGCCGGAGGACTGCTCCCGACCCAAAGCAGCCGGTCGAGGGTCGTGTTCGACTGCCGGTCGAAAGGTAGGCTGGACAGCCCAGACCAGAAGTTCATAGCCTTAACTCAACTGTCCGCTGAAACGGGGTAGAACCCGGTCGTCACCGGTTAAGAATTGTTCTCGGCTCAGGTGCCAGTCGTTCAACTACCTTGAGTCTGTCATCGCCGCTTCCCTAG
>JBBRIE010000303.1:0-2739 GCA_038221545.1 Lysobacterales bacterium | reverse complement strand
CGCGTGGGGCCGGGATTTTTTCCCGCGTAGCGCTTGGGCGGGCGCCGCGTGACCTATTGCGCGCGGCGCCGCACTGCGTCCGGCGCCTGCCTCGCGGCGACGGCGCCGTCATGGGCGAAATTCTGCGACCCGCTCCAGCGCCTCCTGCAGGCGTTCGGCATCGACCGGGATCGCGTCGCGCTCGCCGCGCAGCCAGGTCGATTGGCGTTTCGCGAGCTGGCGGCTCGCGAACAATGCGCGTTTCCTGCACGTCTCGAAATCGCAGTCGCCGCAAAGGTGTTCGATCGCCTGCCGATAGCCGACGGCGCGCATCGAAGGGCTTCGCGGGTCGAAGCCAGGTCGCGCCATCAGTTCGCGCACCTCGTCCAGGAATCCGTTCCGCCACATCTGGGCGAGCCGCCGTTCGATCCGCGCGTGCAGCTCACCGCGATCGGGCGACGCGACCGCAAGTTTCAGGATCCGCCACGCGCTGTTGCGCCGTGCTGGAGATGCCTGCAGGTCGCTCAGTCGCCGACCTGTCAGCGCGATGACCTCGAGCGCGCGCCCGATCCGCTGCGGGTCGTGCGCATGGATGCGCATGGCCGCGACAGGATCGGCCTCGCGCAGGCGCGCGTGCAGCGCGGCCCAGCCATGTTCAGCGGCCTCCGATGCCAGCGATTGCCGGAATGCGGCGTCCGCGACGGGCAACTGCGAGAGGCCGCGTTCCAGCGCACGGAAATAGAGGCTGGTGCCACCGACCAGTACCGGCAGCCGCCCCCGCGCGTGGCTTGCGCGGATTGCCTCTCCGGCGTCGACGACGAATTCGCCGGCGGAGTACGTATCCCCGGGATCGCGGATATCCACGAGGGCGTGCGGGAATCGCGCGAGCGTGGCGGCGTCGGGCTTGGCGCTGCCGATGTCGAATCCGCGATACACCAGGGTCGAGTCCACGCTGACGATATCGGCGGCGATGCGCGAAGCCAGCTCGAGCGCGAGCGCCGTCTTGCCCGATGCGGTCGGTCCCATGAGGAACACGACCGCGGGTCGCTCGACACTGCTCGCCAGCGGCGGCCCGTCCATTGAACCTTGCGCGCGGCGGTGCCTCAGTCCGCAGCGAGGCCCATTTCGCGCAGCAGGGCCGGTGCCGGGTAGATTTCCTGCATGACCCACCGGATGTAGCGTCCGTCCACGGCGATCATGCGCGTGGTGACCGGATCGAACACCCAGTTGGACGCCACCGACTCCCAGTTGCCGTCGAACGCGAGCCCTACCAGTCGACCGTGCGCATCCATGACCGGCGAACCGGAGTTGCCGCCCGTGATGTCGAGATCGGACAGGAAGTTCACCGGCAGGGAGCCGAGTTTCGAATCGGCGAGGCCACCGTATTTCTTCGCGCTGGCGGCATCGAGCAGTGACTTCGGCGCAGCGAAGGGTTCCTCTCCCGTGGCCTTGGCGGCGACGCCCTCGAGGGTCGTGAACGGGGTGTACGCGACGCCGTCGCGCGGCACGTAGCCCTTGACGTTGCCAAACGTGATGCGCAGGGACGAGTTCGCGTCGGGATACACGTCGCTGCCCAGCGACTTGCGGTACGCGACGACGGCATCGAGATACGCCGGGCGCGCGCGCAGCGCGGCACCTGCCCGCGCGTCTGCCTCGTGCTCGATGGCGAGCAGCGCCGGCATCGCCGCGACCGCCAGCTTCACGAACGGATCTTCGCTCGATTCGAACGTACCGGCATCGGCCTTGAGCAGGGCCACGCGCTGGTCGAGCGTACCGAGGCGCGTGCCCGCGTAGCTGCGCTCAAGGGCGCGGTCGATGGCCGCGTCGTCGTTGCCGCCGAGCCAGCTGTCTATCGCCGCAACGCGTTGCGCCGGCGGCAGCTTCAGATATTCGCGCAGCCAGTAGGCGGTGAGGTCGCGGTCCATCTTCGCCACGAACCGGCGATCGAGCTCACGCAGGGCCCCTTCGAGTCGTTCCTGGTCGCGCTGCTGGTAACCCGGTTTGCGATCTGCGTCCGCCTTCGCGCGTTCAAGTGCGTTGCGGTAAAGCGCAACCCCGGTTCCCACCAGGCTGCCGCCAGCCGTCAACTGCTGCAGCACGAGGTCGCGGTCGCGCGTCGCCCGGGCGGCGTCCGCGAGACTGCTGAGTTCGGCATGCGCGGCGATCGCAGCGGTGCCGTCATTGCCACGCCCCTTCAACTGCGCCAGCACGGCAGCTTCCTCGGCCTGCTTGCGGGACGCCGCACCGATGCGCTCGAAGCCCTCGAGCTGGCCGTCGAAGTTCTTCAGCGTGTTCTCCCAACCCCGCATGCGCGACGCGTACTTCACCTGGATATCGGCATCCGCGTTGCCCGCGGCATCGGTCATGGCGACGAGCCGCTTGTAGTGCGCCGCGACGGTCGGATACGCCCAGCTCGCGGTGTCGTTGAATTCGGCCGCAAGCGTGTATCGCGAAGTGCGTCCCGGATAGCCGGCGACCATCACGAAATCACCTTCCCCGAGCGGCCGGTCGGCGAAACGCAGCCAGTGCTTCGGCCGGAACGGCACATTGTCTTTCGCGAACGGGGCCGGCTTGCCGTCCGGACCGACGTAGGCGCGATAAAAAGAAAAATCGCCGGTGTGGCGCGGCCACATCCAGTTGTCCACCTCGCCGCCGTAGTTGCCGATCGATTGCGGCGGCGCGTAGGCGAGACGCACGTCCTTGATTTCGATCATGCGGAACAGACGATATTGCGCGCCGCCGAAGAACGCGTACACAGTG
>JBBRIE010000302.1:0-2814 GCA_038221545.1 Lysobacterales bacterium | reverse complement strand
ATCCGGTCCTCGTTCCGGCTCGCGAAGTCGGCGAAGTCACCCGGATCGTTGGTGTCGGACACGGACGAGGAGAGGATGGTCGAGACAATGCGAACGTCGGGTAACTGATCGGTCAGGAGCTCCGCGGTCGCGATCTCTTTAACGCGGAGCATCACGAGGCTGTTGAAGTTGCCTGCGATCTGGCCTGCCTTGGGTCTTGAGCCGATCCGCGCTTCTATGTCGGACCAGGTCTGCGTATAGGCCGTGACCTGGAATCCCGCTCCCCCTGCTTTATTGAGCAACGGGATGAACTCGTCGCCGATCAGCTCATTGAACTCGTCCGCGTGAATCGCAATGCGTCGCGCCGCAGTCTCCCCCGGCAATCCGCGTCCGGTGCCATGCTTGTACAGGCTTCCGGCGACACTCGTGAGATCGGCGAACATCGAGTTGCCGACTGCCGCGGCCACTTCGTAATCAGAAAGCGCGTCCAGCCCCACATAGACGATTCCCCTCAGATTGATGACCGAGGTCCAATCGAACACCGGTCGCCAGTCGGCCATGTCGTCATGTGCCGGGGATAAGAGCGATGCGATGCGGCCGGTCGTCAGTTTCTCCATGAGAGGCAGAAGCGAAGCGACGAGCTTGTCGAAGTAGCTCTTCTCGTAGTTGAGCGTGGACGCGAGCGCATGCGCGATGGGATCGTAGAGCTTCTTGCGCCTCGCATACTCAATCAGCGCCACGGCGCGAAAGCCGCGTGACTGCAATCCCTTGTCCAGGTTCTTCTTGTCGATCGCCATCGATTCCACTTCGTCGCGCCAGCCGCCGGCTGCGGCCTCGTGGTCGAGCCAATGCTCGAAGTAATCGACGAGGAGTGGTTCTACGTTGGAGGCGTAATGGTTGATCTGTTCGTAGTCGGGCTTGCGGCCGAGTGCCACCAGCGCACGTGCCATGACGTTGACGAACCGCCAGACGAACTCCTTGAACGCGGCCGACTCGCCCTGGGACGGAAGCTGACCCGCGATGCGGGTCGCCACTTCGGTGATGCGCGAGAAATTCCCTACCGGGTTGTAGCGGGCGGAGAGTTCGGGATGCCCCAGATGAAACATGAAGAACTCCCCTTCGCGACCGGCTCTTTTCGCTTCCGCATAGACGCGCCGCAGGAGATCGATGTCGCCCTTGGGGTCGAACACGATCACCACCTCGCCCCGGCGAATGTCCTGCGCAATCAGGAGTTCGGCGAGCCGCGTCTTTCCGACGCGCGTGGTGCCCAGCACCAGGGTATGTCCCACCCGATCGCCAATGTTCATCCAGACGTCTGATTCCATGAGCTCCACGCCGTGGATGGCAGGATCGCCGCCGAGTGGAGACAGTTCGGGCGCCGAACCAGCGTGGTATCCCTCTCGCCCCGACGCGGTCGCCGGCGAGAGCAGACCCTGCTTCTCAGGCAGCCGCGCTTCCCGCAGCCTCTGGGTGTGGCGCTGATCCCAGCGGAATCCTCTTCCCAGGAACAAGCGTCCGGACGAGTACGGAATCTCCTCGGAGCTCACGACATAGGAACGCAGACGCCGCAGGTTCCGCCGGTATCGCACGATGCGCAGCCCCTGGTGTAAGCGCCATGCCGCATGAGACAAGAGCAGGCCCGCGCACGCCCAACCCAGCTCAGTGGTCAGCATGAAGGTGGCAGGACTTATCACCACCGCGGCGGCGCCGAGACCGGAGACGGCTGCGGCGCGCAGCTCGTAAGCGGGACGCAGCAGCGCCTCCAGCGGATAGGTCATGCGAGCCTGATTTCCCCCGGCACACGCACGAGGAAGGGATTCGCGGAAGGCACCGGGCTCACAAAGCGCTCGGGGTTTCCGATCAGCACGCCGGAGAGGCGGGACACGGCACGCCCATCATGGATCACCTGGTAGGCGTGGAAGTTGACCTGTTTCTCTGCCCGAACATGCCAACCTGCGCGCAGCACCTTGCGCTGGATCAGCTTTCCAACGTTTGCGTCCCCGACCAGTCCAGCATTCCCCTCCCCGTCTTCCCCGAATCGCCTGGCAAACTCCTGGAAGATCCGCGGCGAGACAAGCAGCATGCCCTCGGGCACGAAGTGCACCCACGCACGCGGCCCGTTTACTCGAAGAGTGCCCTCGGCCAGGCCCTGCTTAAGCCAGCTCATGAAGCGATGCGCCGCGTCAGACACACTGCCCTCAGATTCCACGACTCCCGGCAGCACGACTTGCGATGGAGCTGGCGCGCACCCGAGCGATGTGACGGCTCGGCGTTTGGCGTCGCTATCCTCGAGATATTCCGGTTTGCTTGTGACCGAGCGGGTGAAGGGCAAAGGCACCGGCTCAGCCATGCAGTGTTCGCCCGTTACAGCGGCGTGTGAACTTGGCTCTGGATCACCCTGGCCCGTCGCAGCGGTCGCGCTACTGACCTCGCAGTTCATCGTCCTTTCCGGCGGCTGAGACTCCTCGGCGCTATTCTTTGAAAGCAACGTCGCACGCGAGCCCGTTCCGGCATGGCGGCGCGCGGCCTCCACCTCTGCCCGTTGCACCAGCGCACCGATCGCCCCAACCTGCGCCGCCTCGTCCCTGGAGAGGAACGCATAGAGCTCGCGCATCAGTCCAGCATCCGCGGCGAGCCATTCCAGGATCGCCGCGGGGACGAAGTGGGTGAGCAACAGCACAGGACTCTTTGCGTTCAGCTCCGGTTCTGCTGAGCTCACTTCAACGCGTGTCCCATGGTCACTCGTCGAGCCGCCTGCCCGCAACGAACCCCTGAGCGAAGGCCGGGAGGTCGGGCTCGCCTCCCTGTTCCGCATCACCGTTCGCAACTCAGGGC
>JBBRIE010000301.1:0-2885 GCA_038221545.1 Lysobacterales bacterium | reverse complement strand
CATCGCCGCCCTGCTCGACGTCCCGGCGGCATCCCCGCTGCTCCTGGTGCGCCGCATCGCATACACGCTCGATGACCGCCCGGTCGAGTTACGGCTCTCCTGGGTGAACACGACGGCTCACGAATACCGCCGCGACGCGGGCGGCTGAGCGCCCGGCGCGCCTGGCGGTCAACGCGTATTCATCGGGACCTTCCTTCAACTGGTTCCATCAAGGATTACGCAACTGCGCTGCCATGGCGTCGGGCACTTCGATCTCGAAGCCCAGGATCGCGGCCGACAAGGCCTTGCCGTAGTTGTCCAGGCACAGGCTGCGCGACACACCGCCACCCAGGGCGCCATGGGCGACGAAGTTGAGGGCATCGAGGTTGTCGACCTCATGGCGGATGACCTCCCCTTTGATCGCGCCGCCGTAATGGGCTTTGAACGCCTGCGCGGTCAACTGGGTCTTGAGCAGCTGGTACAGGTCCGGCGTGTAGGCAAACACGGCGATGTTCGAAGTGTTGCCCTTGTCGCCCGAGCGCGCGTGGGCCACATGCTGCAGAAGTACTCGCATGATCAGCTCTCGAAGTAGTTGATGGTGGCCGGCACCTTCTCACGCGGCACCAGCGACGACCAGACACCGATCACCTCACGGGTGCGGTCCTGATGCGGCACCCGCTTGCCGGTGTGGGCTACGCCCGAGACCGCCATGCCGTCGACCTCGCGGCCGACCTTGGCCGCTTCTTCCCGCGTGCGGGTGCGGGCCGCGACGCGAACCGCCACTTCGTACGGCTCGGGCGCGTTCGCCGGCGTTGCTTCGCCGTGGATGGCGTTCAGGCCGAGGAAGTCGATGCGCAGGTCCTGCGCATCGAGCTTGACGATCTTGAAACGTTCCTCGAGGATGCGCTTGGCGAGACGGGCGCGCCGCAGCGCACCGGGACCGGCGTAGAAGAACATGTCCTCGCCGATGAAGCCTTCGGTGCACCCGATCGACACTTTCAGGGTCGGGGTGCGCGGCTTGCCGCCCACCCGGCTGACGCGAACGCGATCGGGGCCGACCTGCTCGAGATGCGCGGTGGTGAAGTCGACCACGACGTCGGGGGTGAGATAGTTGGCGGGATCGTGAACCTCGTAGAGCATCTGCTCCTTCACCGTCTGCAAGGTGACCGCACCGCCGGTACCGGCAACCTTGGTGATCACGGCGCTGCCGTCCGCCTCGACCTCGGCGATGGGAAAGCCGAAGTTCCAGGGTTCGGCCACGTCCTTGAACCCCGGATCGGAAAAGTACCCGCCGGTGACTTGCGCGCCGCATTCCAGCAGGTGCCCGATGCCGTTGCCGGCACCGAGCTTCGCGTGGTCCAGGGGATCCCAGCCGAACTCGTGCATCATCGGCGCCATGAAGACGGACGGATCGGCGACCCGGCCGGTGACGACGATCTGCGCCCCGGCCCGCAGCGCTTCGACGATCGGCTCAGCGCCGAGATAGGCCTCGGCCGAGATCAGCGTCGCGGCCAGCGTGCTGGTCGGTTCGCCGTTCTCGAGTATCCGGTCGGTCAGGTCCAGGACCCTGTCGGTGATGAGGCTGCCATTCACCGCCGCCACCTTGACACCGCGAAACCCGAACTCGCGCAGCCAGTGCACGATGCGCTGAGCCGCGGCGTCCGGATTGATCCAGCCCTGGTTCGAGACGATCCGCGTTCCCGCGCGCATGCAGGCGGGCAGGACGGCGCGCATCCGGTCATCGAGGTAAGTGTCATAGCCGGGAAACGACGGATCCCGGCGGGCCCGAACCTGTGCAGCGGAAACCGTGGCCTCGGCCATGGTCTCGAAGCAGAGGTAGTCGAGTTCCCCGCGTTCCGCGTTGAGGGCGGCCGGCTCGACCCGATCCCCCCACCAGGCGGCGCCCGAGCCGATACGGATGGTCTTGCTCAATCAGTCTCCTCCTCCAGAGTCTGCCGCCGATTCTCGACGCCGCGCCGCGCGTCAAATGCCCGCATACCAGCGGTAACCGAGGTCCTCCCAGAAACCGCCGTTGCCCCCGCCGATACCGTCGAGGCTCGCGACGAGCTCGATCCGATCGATGTATTTCGCCATCTTGTAGCCGAGCTGGCGCTCGATTCGCACGCGTAGTGGCGCGCCGTTTGCGATCGGCAGCGTGGCATCGTTCAGCGCGTACGCAAGAATCGTCTGCGGATGGTGAGCGTCGCGCAGATCGATGCTCTCGTAGTATGCAGTCGGCCCGGCCTCGCCGTCGTAGGTGTCCGCGCAATGAAAAACCACGAAGCGCGCATCGGGGGCCGGCCGCACGTGATCGAGTATCAAACCGAGCGGCACGCCGGTCCACTTGCCGATCGCGCTCCATCCCTCGACGCAATCGTGCCGGGTGATCTGGGTACGGGCGGGCATTGCTCGCAACTGCGCCAGCGTGAACGTCGACGGCTGCTCGACCAGTCCCAAGACCTCGAGCCGCCAGTCGGCGAAGCCGCCTTGCGCGAGCGTTCGATACGCGGCGCCGTCGGGCATCGCTGTGCCGTTGCTTCGGAACTCGGGCGAGAGATCCGATTCGGCAAACTCCTGCGCAAGGCGATCCCGCGAGCCGAGCAGGCGATGCACGCGATAGTCGAGGCGTTCGCTCAGCTTGAGGAGGCGGGCGAAGCTTTCCGTTTCGCCGACCCGGTCGCAGCCGGCAAGCAGCATTGCGCCGAGCGACGAGCCGAGCAGCCGGACCGAGCGGCGGCGCGAGCGATCGGGATCCGGGTTGCGGGTTCCGCGCCTACCGTCTGGTTTCGTCATCGGCCGGCCTGTCGATCCTGAAATTTCCGGTGACCATCAAGCGCAGCTGGTTCCAGACGCCGGTGATCAACACCTCGAAGACGTGCACGAGCGCGAAGGCGAACAGCAGCCAG
>JBBRIE010000300.1:0-2888 GCA_038221545.1 Lysobacterales bacterium | reverse complement strand
CACGTGGGCAGCCTCATGCTCCTGGAGAAACCCAGGAAGCGCGGCTACCAGTTCCACCGCGCCCTCGCCGCACATGTCGGCGCGCGTCTGCACCGCGCGCCCGCACTGCGTCGTGTGCTGCAACACGCGCCGATGGACCTTGCGCACCCGATGTGGCGATCCCTGGACGAAGTCGACCTGGAGTCGCACATCGTCGCCCGCCAGCTGCGCGCGCCGGGCGGCCACAAGCAGCTCATGGACCTGGTGGCGACGCTGCACGCCGAACCCCTGCCCCGCGAACGTCCGCTCTGGCAGTTCGTCGTCATCGAGGGCCTCGCCTCTGGCGAACTCGCGCTCTACTCCAAGATCCACCACGCGCTGCTGGACGGCCAGGGCGGCATCGCGCTGGCGCAGGTGCTGCTCCATATCGAGGCCACGGCGGCACATAACCCGCCTGCAAGCGGCGATGAGCCCGACGGTGATCCGGACCCTGGGCTGCGTCGCCGTGATGTCGCACGCGCGGCTGCGCGCGGCACGCTGAACCAGTTCGCGAAGCTGGTGCGTGCGATGCCCGCAACGCTCAGGATCGCCACGGCGGCAATCGGCGATCCGCGCACGCTGGCGGGCCGGCTGCGCGACGCGGTACTGATCGCTCCGCGCACGCCGTTCAACGTGCAGGTGTGTGCGCGACGGCGCTTCGCCGTGGCCAGCATTCCGCTGCACCGGGCGAGGCATGCGGCGCGTGCTTTTGGAGTCAGCCTCAACGATGTGGTGCTGGCCATGTGCGCCGGTGCCCTGCGCGCGCAACTCGGCAAACGCGACGCGCTCCCCGACAAGCCGTTGATCGCGGCGATGCCGGTGTCGCTGCGCGATGCGGGAAGTACGGAGGCGAACAACCAGGTGTCGATTGTGCAGTGCCCGCTCGCCACCGACATCGACGACCCGGTCGAGCGGCTGCTCGCCATCCACACCGCGAGTTCCGGCATCAAGCAGCGCGTGGGCGCGTTCCGGAGCCTCATCCCGACCGACTTCCCGGGCCTTGCGGCGCCGCTCTGGGCCACCGGCCTGAGCCGTCTATGGGCGCGCGGGCGCATCGCCGAAAAGCTGCCGCCGCTCGCGAACCTCGCGATCTCGAACGTGCCCGGCCCGCCCATCGATCTCTATCTCGCGGGCGCGCGCCTCGCGCACTATTTCCCGATCTCCATCGTGACCCACGGTCTCGGCCTCAACATCACCGTGCAGAGCTACGCCGGCAACCTCGAGTTCGGCGTGATCGCCTGCCGCGATGTCGAGCCGGATCCCGAGGCGATCGCAAAGGCGCTGGCACCGGCGCTCGATGAACTGCTCACGCGGATCCCGGCATGAGGAAGCGCGTGCGCCGGCCCGCGTGCACGGGTGGGGAAGTTTCCATCCGCGCGCCGTCGCCGCTGCTGTTCGCACTTGAGGGACGCGCCGCGTTCGAGTGGGCGGCGTGCGCGCTGGCCTGGCCATGGCTTCGCCAGGCACCGCGCGGCGACGGCCATCCGGTGCTCGTGCTGCCGGGGCTCATGGCCGGCGATCTCAGTACCTGGCCGTTGCGGGCGTTCCTCGCGCAGTGCGGGTACGAGGCCTATCCGTGGCAGCTCGGACTTAACGTCGGGCCGCGCGACGGCATCGTGCGCGGCATCGTCGAACGCGTGCGCACGCTGCAGAAGGCGCACAAGCGCAAGGTGAGCCTGATCGGCTGGTCGCTCGGCGGCGCGATGGCGCACGCGCTTGCCGCGCGCATGCCCGCCAAGGTGCGATCGGTCATCACGCTCGGCTCGCCGCTGGGCGCGCAACCACGGGCGAACAACGTGTGGCGCGTGTTCGAACTCGTCAGCGGGCTCGCCGCCGACGATCCGCGGCTGCGGGACCTGCTGCGCCAGAAATCGCGAGTGCCGCACACGTCGTTCCTGAGCAAGACCGACGGCGTGGTCGCGTGGCGCAACAGCCTGGCCTCCGGCGGGCGCCGGAGCGAGAACATCGAGGTCACCGCCAGCCACCTGGGCCTTGGCGCGAATCCGGCCGTGTGGTGGGCGATCGCCGACCGCCTGGCGCAGCGCGAAGGCGAATGGGCGCCGTTCGCACGCAACGGCTGGCGCGCGATGATGTACGGCGACCCGCACGAGCCGGGCTGGTCCGACCTGCTCGCGCGCTAGCCATGGCGCGCATCGAACTGCCGCAGCGCGGCCTGCATCTCGAGTACGAGAGCCACGGCGACCCCGAGCATCCCGCCGTGATCATGGTCATGGGCCTCGGCATGCAATTGCTGGCGTGGCCGCCGAGCCTGATCGAGGCGCTGGTCGCCGGTGGCTATCGCGTCATCGTGTTCGACAATCGCGATGTGGGCCTGTCGGGTCGCGGTTGCGTGCATCCGCACACGCCGATGAACCGCGCGATGCTCGCGAGCTTCTGGCGCCTGCCGTACACGCCGCCGTATCGTCTCTCGGACATGGCAGACGACACGCTGGCGCTGGCAGATGCACTGGCGATCGAGCGCTTCCACCTGGTCGGCGCGAGCCTCGGTGGAATGATCGCGCAGGTGCTTTGCGAACTCGCACAAGCGCGGGTGCTGAGCCTCGTCTCGATCATGTCGAGCGCCGGCTCCCGCACCTCGCCCTGGCCGCACCTGCGCGTGCTGTGGCGTTTTCTGCACCGACCGCCCGCGAGCACGAGCTTCGATGCCAAGGTCGAGCACTTCGTAGAGTTGTTCAAGGCCATCGGCAACATTCGCGACCCGATGGAGATCGACACGCTGCGCGAACGCATGCAACGCACCTTGCGCCGCGCATACAACCCCGAGGGCGTGACGCGGCAATTGCTCGCGGTCATGGCCGACAGCGATCGCAGCGCCGCGGTGTCGCGTATCCGCTGCCCCACGCTGATCA
>JBBRIE010000299.1:0-2895 GCA_038221545.1 Lysobacterales bacterium | reverse complement strand
CGAGTCCTTTCTACGATCCGGACGTACGACGTGCGCGCCCTGTTGATGGGGGGGCAGGCGTGCGTGTTGTACGGCGCGGCGGAGTATAGTCGCGATCTTGATCTGGCGGTGCTCGCCACGCCCGAAGCGTTGCCTGCACTGAACGCCGCACTTTTGCCGTCAATCCGCACGCCAACTATGACGTGATGCCAGACGGCAGACATTTTGTATTTCTCAAGTCGGAACGGGATGGTGATTTGATGGTGGTCTCCAATTTTCGCAGAGTGCTGCGTGATCGCATCGCGGCGAGCGTGGCCAAGTGATGGCAATTTCATGAGCGACGTCATCGCGCGACTGACCGCCGCCCTCGCCGACCGCTACCGCATCGCGCGTGAAATCGGTGAGGGCGGCATGGCCACGGTCTACCTCGCGCGCGATCTCAAGCACGAGCGGGACGTGGCCATCAAGGTGCTCAAGCCGGAACTCGGCGCCGTGCTCGGTGTCGAGCGGTTCCTCTCAGAGATCCGCGTCACGGCCAACCTGCAGCACCCCAATCTCCTGCCGCTGTTCGAGAGCGGGGAAGCCGGGGGCCTGCTCTTCTACGTCATGCCCTTCGTGGACGGCGAAACGCTGCGCGCCCGCCTCGAGCGCGAGAAGCAGTTGCCCGTGGAGGAGGCCGTGCGACTGTCGGTCGCCATCGCGCAGGCGCTCGACTACGCGCATCGCCGCGGCGTGATTCACCGCGATCTCAAGCCGGAAAACATTTTGCTCGCCGACGGTCAGCCGCTGGTGGCGGACTTTGGCATCGCTCTGGCCGTGAGCAAGGCCGGCGGCCAGCGTGTCACACAGACCGGGCTCTCACTCGGCACGCCGCAGTACATGAGCCCCGAGCAGGCCACTGGCGATCGCGCGGTCGATGCGCGCACCGACATCTACTCGCTGGGCGCCATGACGTACGAAATGCTCACCGGCGAGCCGCCGCACATCGGCAACACGGCGCAAGCAATCATCGCGCGCCTCATGACGGAAGACGTGCGCCCGCTTACCATGCTGCGGCGCAGCGTGCCCGCCGCGGTGGATGCCGCGGTACGTCACGCACTGGAGAAGCTCGCCGCCGACCGTTTCGCGACCGCCGGCGAATTCGCGCTCGCGCTGCAGGGGAAGGGCGACGCGGCGACGATGGCGCGCTATTTCGCCGCTGCGGAGGGCGCGCCGAAAACGGTCGGAGGAAAGCGAGTCTGGCGCGAAGCTGCCGCGTGGGTCGTGGCCACTGGTGCTCTCGCGGCACTGGTCTTCGCCACGACGAGGCAGCCGGTTATGACTGATGCGCCCGTGGTGCGCGCCAAGATCGACCCGCCATCCGGCGAACGGATCATGCTCGGCGGGTTCCCCGTGGCGCTCTCCGCCGCTGGCGACCAGCTGGCCTACGTCACGCAGAGCACCTCCGGCTACCGCACGCTCGTACAGCGCGTGGGGGAGATCGATGCGTACACCGAGTTGGCCGCCACGTCGCTGCAGAATCTCGTGTTCTCACCCGATGGCAAGTGGCTCGCCTACACCAGCGGAGACGAGATCCGTTCGGTGGCGGCCACCGGCGGCCGCAGTGAGGTGCTCGGGAAGAGCCGGCAGTTGACGTCCCTGTCGGCGACACGCGGCAACCTGAATGCATCGGGACTGGCGTGGACGCCGGACGACCAGATCCTTATCGGCAGCGATGTCGGGCTCTTTGCGGTGCCGGCGCGCGGAGGAGTCGTGCGGCCGGTGACCGACACCTCCAAGCCGCTCTGGGCTCGATTCCCGGTCCTCCTGCCGGACGGGAAGACCGTCCTCGTGGCCACCGGGACGAGAAACCTCATGCGTCTGCTGGCGGTGTCGCTCGACGACGGACAGATCACGGAAACCGGCGTGCGCGCCGCGCGGGCGCTCGGCGTGGTGGACGGTCACCTGCTCATCCAGTCGGATGCTGGCGACCTCTCCGCGATTCCCTTCGATGTGAACGCGCACAAGGGCACCGGCGAACCGCTGCCCATCGCGCGCGAGGTCGAGGGTGTGGGCCTGTCCGCCTCGGGTACGCTCACGTATCGCCCTGGGCAAACCGCGTTTCAGCTCGTGCTCGCGGGCGGCGGCGGTGCCGACCAGCTGCTGCGCTCCGAGGCCGCCGCATACCAGAACCCGCGCTTCTCGCCCAACGGTCAGCGCGTCGCCTTGTCGATCCGGTCCGGCGATCGCGAGGACATCTGGATCCTCGATCGCGCGGCCAGCACATTCACGCGTCTCACCACGGAAGGCGTGAACACGGCACCCGAGTGGACGGCCGATGGAAAGCGCGTGCTTTACAAGTCGGTGCGCACTGGTGGCGCCAACGACGCGCCGAACGGCACCATTCGTATCATGTGGCAACGCATCGATGGTAGTGCCCCCGCCGAACTGCTCTTTGAAACAGAGCCAGCGCTGAACGAAGCCGTGCTGTCGGCCGACGGTCGTTGGCTGGTGGTGCGAACAGCGCCTGGCGGCAACACGCCGCGCGACATCTTCGCCGTGGACCTCAAGGGCGACCGTGCGCTCCGGGCGGCCGCGACATCGCGCACTCGCGGTCGTACGCTCGCGAGCGCTATCTTCCCTACATGACGACACCGACCTCGGCCCAGCAGCGCGCCTGGATGGCGCAGTGGCGCTCAGCCGCCGAGGAGCTCGCGCGCGTCGGGCAGGCGGAACTGGAGCACGTGGATCGCTGGCGGGTCGCAGCCGACCTTGAGGATGCGTGCGTCGCGTCGGCGCGCGAAGCCCGCTTGGCACCGCCGTCGTCGGGATTGATCGAGCAGCAGCGCTGGCTGCATCGTCGGATGCGCGCGTGAACACGCTGTTCCAGGCGGGAGCGCGCGTGCAGCAAAATTTCGAGCGCCACGGCTGGCAGTT
>JBBRIE010000298.1:0-2924 GCA_038221545.1 Lysobacterales bacterium | reverse complement strand
TTCCAGCGACGGCCGGCGCAGGCTGGGCAACAACCGATTGTGTCTGCGCCCCTTCTGCACGGATCCCGCCTCTGCTGGTGCGAGGGAGTGTATCGCTGCCGCGACGGAATCCACTTCCGCCGCGTCTCTTCTCCTGATTCCCGGGCAATCGAAGGACAATCCGCCATGCATCCGGCCGCGTTTCCCGCCTTGTTGGCTCTGCTGCTGCCGTCGCTGGTGGCCGGTTCCGATTCCCTGCCGCTCGCCGAGTGCCTGCGCAGCGATCGCATCGACGTCTGGCATGTGGAGCCGGAGCGCGCCCTGCTTCTGCGCAGCGGCAAACGTCATTTCCGCGTGGAGATGCGCCACCAGTGCCCAACACTGGGCGATGGTGGACTGATCGCACTGCGCGGCGCGCAGGCCACGCGCGACTTCGTGTGCGGCATTGTCGGCGAAACGGCGTTGACGCGGCGCGGCTACTGCGCTATCGGCCGCGTGACACCGCTCAGTCGGGAGACCTACCTTCGCCAGGTCGACCGGATTTCGCCCAGCCGCTCGCGCGCTCGCGAAGGCACTTGACCACGCATTTCGCATAGGCGCGGGTATCAGCCTCGAATCGGCAGGCGGCGGAACTCGAACCGCGGGAGCCGGACCGGATTCAAGGCAGCCGCAACTCGTACGCATGGTGGATGCGCTGGTCGCGCACGAAGTCGGGCGGAATGGTGCTGCGGGTGATGTCGCGCACCTCGAACTCCTCCGCCAGCGCAGGGTCGAGCTTGAAGCGGCGCAGGTTGCAGGAAAAAAGGATCGACCCGCCCGGCGCCAGCACGCGGGCGCAGCGACGCAGCAGGTCCGCGTGGTCGCCTTGCACTTCGAAGTCGCCGGCGCGGGCGGAGTTCGAGAAACTGGGCGGGTCGACGAAAATGAGGTCGAACCGTTCGCGCTCCGCAGCGAGCCAGGGCAGCACGTCGGCCTGCACCAGGCGGTGCTTCTCGCCGACGACGTTGTTGATCGCGAAGTTGCGCCACGCCCATTCAAGGTACGTCGCGGAAAGGTCGACGCTGACCGTCGAGCGCGCGCCGCCAGCCGCAGCGTGAACGGTTGCCGTGCCGGTGTAGCAGAAGAGATTGAGCACGCGCTTGCCCGCCGAGGCTGCGCGAATCCGCGCACGCATCGGCCGGTGATCGAGGAACAATCCGGTATCGAGGAAATCGCGCAGGTTGACCTCGAAACCGAGCCCGCCCTCGACCACGACGTGGGTCTGGCCACCGTGTTCCTGCCGCGAGTATCGCTGCAGCGGGGTCTGCTGCCGTCGCTGCTTCACCACGACCTGCGCACGCGGCACGGCCAATGCCTCGGCTGCGGCGTGAACCACTTCCCGCAGCCTTCGCTGGGCAGTGGCAACCGGGATTTCCGGGGGCGGCGCGTACTCCTGCACTACCAGCCAGGTGTCGGATTGATCGGTCTGGTAGACATCGATTGCTGCTGCGTATTCGGGGATGTCGGCGTCGTAGGCACGCCAGCACGTCACCTGCTCGCGCTTGCGCCACGCGCGCAGGCGCTTCTCGTTCTTGTGCAGGCGATTGGCGAGGGACTGCTCGCCCTCGCTCAAGGGCCGCGGGGGCGCCGGCTCACGCGCCTCGCGCGGACTGGCATCGAGCAGCAACAGTTCGACCGGTATTGCGCCGTTGAACAGCCTGTAGCGCTTGCTGAGCTTGAGGCCGGTTGCCCGGCCGAGGTTCTCGTCGGCCACGAGCAGCGCGACCGGCCACTGCGCGAAGTCCTCGCGCAGGCGTGCGCCGAGACGCGCGTAGGTTTCCGCAAGATCAGCGTCCGCAAGTCGCTCGCCATACGGCGGGTTGCTGATGACGAGGCCCTGGTCGAAGCCGGATGGCACGCGCAGCCCATCCGCGTCGCGATGCGCAAGGGTGAGGAAACCGGCAACGCCCGCAGCCTGCGAGTTTGCCTTGGCAGCGCCGAGCACGGACGCGTCGCGATCGGCGCCGAAGAACCGGGGACCCAGCGCGCGCAGCCCCGCGTCGGCGCGCTGCGTGGCTTCCTCGCGCAACCCACTCCACAGGTCCTCGTCGAACCGGGCCCAGCCGTGCAGTCCGAAGCGCGCGCGATCGAGTCCCGGTGCGACGTCGGCCGCCGTGCGCGCGCCCTCGATCAGCAGGGTTCCCGATCCACACATCGGATCCACCAGTGCGCCGCCGGCTGCGGCGATTGCGGGCCAGCCGGCACGCACCAGCATCGCCGCGGCGAGGTTCTCCTTCAGTGGAGCGGCGCCGGTGCCCCGCCGGTAGCCACGCTGATGCAGCGGTGCGCCGGCGAGGTCGAGGCTGAGGATCGCGCGTTCATGGCGCAGGACGAGATCGATTCGAAGGTCGGGTGAATCGGCATCGACATCCGGGCGGGGCAGCCCTTCGGCACGAACGCGATCCACGATCGCATCCTTTACCCGGAGCGCTGCGAACATGCTGTTGCCGAGCGCGCGCGTAGTCCCGTGCACGGTGACGGCCAGCGTATTGCCGGGCCGCAAATGTTCGCGCCAGTCGATGGCGCGCACCGCGTCGTAGAGGTCCTGCTCGCCCGGAACGTCGAATTCCCCGAGCGGCATCATGAGCCGACTCGCCAGACGCGACCAGAGCAGCGTCCGATAGGCAAAGGCCATGTCGCCACGGCAGTGCACCCCCGCCAGCGCTTCGTGCGCCTCATCGGCGCCCAGTGCGCGCAACTCGTCCACGAGCAGCAACTCGATGCCCTTGGGACAGGCGGCAAACCAGCGCAGCGTGCTCAAGACAGGGCGCTCAGCCGCGCAGTTCGCGCAGGAACTGCCCGAACCATTCCGCGCATTGTTCGACGTGCGCGCTCAACCGATGCGTGTCGTCGACCAGGTGCAGGCGCGCGAGCCTTGACTGCGCAAAGTCGAGCACCGAAAAGAG
>JBBRIE010000297.1:0-2926 GCA_038221545.1 Lysobacterales bacterium | reverse complement strand
TGATCGAGGACGGCATCCTCACCGGCTACCTGCAGGACCGCATGAACGCGGAACTCATGGGCGTGGCGCCGACCGGCAACGGGCGGCGCGAGTCCTACGCCGCGTTGCCGATGCCGCGCATGACCAACACCTTCATGCTCGCCGGCGACGCGCAGCCCGAGGATCTCATCCGCTCGGTCAAGCGCGGCCTGTACGCGGTCAATTTCGGCGGCGGCCAGGTCGACATCACCAACGGCAAGTTCGTGTTCTCCGCCAGCGAGGCCTACCTCATCGAGGACGGCCGCGTGACCGCGCCGGTGAAGGGCGCGACACTCATCGGCAGCGGCCCCGAAACCATGGCCCGCATCCGCGGCATCGGCAACGACCTCGCACTCGATCGCGGCGTCGGCGTCTGCGGCAAGGACGGACAGAGCGTGCCGGTCGGCGTGGGCCAGCCGACCTTGCTGATTGACGGACTCACGGTGGGCGGTACGCGTGCCGGGTGAGGCGATGCGATCAGCCGGGTTGTTCCGGCCCGGCCTCGGCCTCGGCCGCATCCGCCTGCGGCGCCAGCAGCTCGCGCAATTCCCGGAACAGCGAGCGCGCCGCGGCCGGCGGCTTGCCCTGCGTGTGCTCGACCTGGGCCTGTCGCAGCAGCGTACGCAGTTGCTGACGGTCGGCACGGGGATGTTGCGCGAGCAGTTCCGCGAGCGCGTCGTCGCCGTCGCGGAGCAGACGATCCCGCCACGCTTCCACTCGATGCAGTCGCGCGATGCCCTGGCGCGAGGCGCTGGTGTCCGCGTCAAGCGTGGCGCGCCAGTTCGGCAGATTGTCGTCGTAGCGGCGCAACTGCTTGGCGAAGAACCCGATCTCGCGCTTGCGCGCGATGTGCTGGGTCACGCGACGCGTGTGCGTCAGGTGCTCGAGCAGGTCGTCGTCGAGTTCCAGCCGCGCGATCGCGGCGTCGTCGAGCGCGACCATGTCGTGCGCGAGCTTGAGCACGTCGAGCGCCTCGCGCCGCTTCTGGCTGCGGCTCGGGGGCTCGGTATCGGGCGTCTTCGGCTGGGTCATGGGTCGCGCAATCGGTGGGCAGGCGGCGTCGGTCGGGGAGCGGTGATCGCTTCGCTGCCGTGCACTTGTCCAAGTCTAGAGATCACTCAGGATACGCAGTGAACCACGTCGCCGCAAAACCGGATCCCGCGGAACAGGAACTCGACCAGCTCGCCGCACTCGCCGAGGACGTGCTCCGCCGCTGCCGCGCCGCCGGCGCCGACCAGGCCGAGGTTGGCGTCAGCAGCGACCGCGGTTTCCAGATCAACGTGCGCATGGGCGAGGTGGAGACGCTCGAGCACACGCGCGATCGCGGCATTTCGCTCACCGTGTACGTTGACCAGCGCAAGGGCTCGGCGAGTACCGCCGACCTCGGCGTGGCCTCGATCCATGCGACGGTCGAGCAGGCCTGCGCGATCGCGCGTTACACCGAGCGCGACGTCGCCAGCGGGCTTGCCGAGGCCGAACTCATGGCGACGCGTTTCCCGGACCTCGACCTCTGGCATCCGTGGGCGATCGAGCCTGCGCAGGCGATCGAACTGGCGCTCGCCTGCGAGCAGGCAGGGCGCGACTTCGACCCGCGCATCGTCAATGCCGACGGCACCAGCATCGGCACGCAGCAGAGCGTCGGCGTGTACGCGAACTCGCACGGTTTCCTCGGTCGCGAACGCGGCACGCGGCATCACCTCAGCTGCTCGCTGCTCGCCGCTTCCGGCGACGAGATGCAGCGCGACGACCATTACGACAGCCAGCGTGCGGCGGCCGACCTTCTCGACGGGCCCTCGATCGGCCGCCGCGCGGCGGAAAGGGCACTCGCGCGGCTCGGCGCGCGCAGCCTGTCCACCCGCGAATGCCCGGTGATGTTCGTGCCCGAACTCGCGCGCGGCGTGATCGGCCATCTGCTCGCCGCGGTCTCGGGTGGCGCGCTCTATCGCGGCGCGAGTTTCCTGGCGAACTCGCAGGGCGAACGCGTGCTGCCGGAATGGCTGTCGCTGGTCGAACGGCCATGGATCGCGCGCGGCCAGGCGTCCGCGAGTTTCGACGGCGAAGGCGTCGCCACCCGTGAGTCTCCGATCGTGGAACAGGGCGTGCTCGCGCGCTACGTGCTGTCGAGTTATTCGGCGCGGAAGCTGGGCCTGGCCACCACCGCCAACGCCGGTGGCGTACACAACCTCGAGGTCACCTGCAACGGCCCCGGTTTCGACGGCATGCTCGCCGAACTCGGTACGGGCCTGCTGGTGACAGAGTTGATGGGGCAGGGCGTGTCGATCGTGACTGGCGACTACTCGCGCGGCGCGGCCGGGTTCTGGGTGGAAAACGGTCGCATCGAGCACGCGGTGGGCGAAGTCACCATCGCCGGCCACCTGCGTTCGATCTGGGGTGGCATCCGGCTCATCGGCAGCGACATCGACCGGCGCGGGTCGATCCTGTGCGGGTCGATGCTGATCGATCGCATGACCCTTGCCGGCGCATGACGCTGGCTGCGTGCGCCGGCGCGATCATGGCGAGTGGCCTCTGGCAGATGAAGCGGAAGCAGGTCGCGCCGGCATCGCGGTGCTGCGCGCCGGTCCGGAATGAGGCGCATCGCCAAAGGCAGGCACCGATTGAGGACCAGACACAGCGCCGCGAAACCCCGCGAGTCGCTTTCGATTCGTCTGTTACAGGTCACTTGTGGCACTTGACGACGCAGCCGCACGCCCCAGAATTGGAACCTCGCAACAGGAGAGCCGACGTGAGCGACACCTTCGACGCAACCGCCCCGACCACTGCCCATTCCGCGGAGGAACGCAACTGGGCCATGGCGGCGCACCTGGCCGCGCTCGTGTGCGCGCTGTTGACGAGCTGGTTCTTCGGCGTCGGTGGCGCGATCGGCGCGCTCGCGATCTGGCTGATCAAG
>JBBRIE010000296.1:0-2932 GCA_038221545.1 Lysobacterales bacterium | reverse complement strand
GCACGTTCGTGTGCCTGGAGCCACGGCGCTCCCGGATCGCGCTCGCAGGCAGCCACCTGTTGGGCGTGATCGGCTGCAATGACGTCACGCGCCACGATGCGGTGGTAAGCGTGCATGCCGGTTTTCGCGACCAGGAACTCACCGCGCTGTGGCCGCGTCCAGCGTCCGACCGCGGGTGGCGCCTGTGCGAAGGCCGCGCCGGCTTCTTCGGTCATGGGTTCGTGGCACGGCGCGTTCGATGACGGGTCACGACTACGACGCGATCATCGTCGGCGCTGGCGTATCGGGCGCCACTGCCGCGATCCTGCTGGCGCACGCGGGATGGTCGGTGGCGCTGGTGGAGAAGCGGACTTTCCCGCGCCGCAAGGTGTGCGGCGAATGCGTCGCGGCGAGCAACCTGCCGCTGCTCGACGCGCTCGGCATCGGCGACGCGTTCGACCAGCGCGCGGGCGAGCCGCTGCGCCGCGTCGGGCTGTTCACCGGAGAGCATCGGTTGATCGCCGCGTTGCCGCGCCATGACCATCCGCGGCACGGCTGGGGTCGCGCACTCGGCCGCGAGCACCTGGACACGCTGCTGGTCGCGCGCGCCGCCGCGCTGGGCGTCAGCGTCTGGCAGCCGTGGACGGTGCGCGCCACGACGCGTGATGGGCTGCTGCACGCCTGCCGGCTGCGCTCGGCTGAATCCGGCGCGGACACGCAACTGCGCGCGCCGGTGCTGATCGACGCGCACGGCTCCTGGGAACCGGATCCCCTCGAGCAGCGGCCCGACGGAAAGCGCGTGGACGCGCCGCCGCGCGCCGGCGACCTGTTCGCCTTCAAGGGCAACTTCAGCGACGCGGACCTCGATCCCGACCTGTTGCCGGTACTGGCCTTCGAGGGCGGTTACGGCGGCATGGTGGTCGCCGAGGATGGACTGCTCACGATCGCCTGCTGCGTGCGTCGCGATGCGTTGCGGTCGATGCGCGCACGCGCGCCTGGTGCGCGCGCCGCGCAGGCCGTGCAGGCGCACCTGGAAGCTGCGTGCGTCGGTGTGCGCACGACGCTGGCGGCAGCGCGACCGCGGGGCGCGTGGCTGGGCGTCGGCCCGATCCGGCCGGGCATCCGGCCGCTCTCGCGCGCACCCGGCCTGTTCGCGATCGGCAACGCGGCAGGCGAGGCACACCCGATCCTCGGCGAGGGCATCAGCATGGCGATCCAGTCGGCATGGCTGCTGTGTGCGGAGCTTGTTCCGGTCCGCGCGGCGTTCGCCACCGGCGAGGACGCGTCGCTGCGCGTGGCGCGCGCGTACTCGGCGGCATGGCGCCGCGGCTTCGCGTCGCGCATCCACGCAGCCGCCGTGTTCTCGCACCTCGCGATGCGGCCCGGGTCCGCCGGCGCGCTGCTGCCGTTGCTGCGTCGCTGGCCCGGTATTCTCACCGCGGGCGCGCGTGTCGGTGGCAAGGTGCGCTGCGTGGTCGATACGGCGACGATGGCGGCCACGTGAGGCACGTGCCATTGCTCCTGCCGGCGCCGCCCTGCGTCCTTTTCCTCTACGAGGTCTTCCGATGACAAGTTTCGAGGGCCTGTGCGAGATCCTCGCCCGTGACTACCAGCTGGCCCCGGAGAACCTGGCGCCGGACACCGCGCTCAAATCACTCGAGATCGATTCGCTCGGCGTGATCGAGCTCATCTTCGCGATCGAGGACAGGTTCAATGTCGTCGCGGACGATGCCGACACCGATTCGGCGAAGGATTTCGAATCGCTCGGCGACGTGGCCGCCTACATCGATCGGCTGATCGCCCGGCGCGATTCGCCCGCGGTCGCCCTGCCGGAAACGACGGACGATCCGACGCCCCGATGATGCGTGTCGCCATTACCGGCATGGGGATCGTCTCCCCGTGCGGCAACGAGCCAGTCGCATTCTTCGACAATCTCGTGGCCGGCAAATCCGGCATCGCGAGATTGCCCGACGCGTTCGCACCTCGCCTCAAGGTTCGAATCGCCGCGCAGGCCGACTTCGATGCCGGGCGCCACTTCGCGCCACCGCGGCTGCGCATGCTCGACCGCGTCAGCCAGTTCGCACTCGCCGCCGCCGCGCAGGCGGTCGCCGATGCGGGCGTCGACTGGAGCGACGACGAGCGCCGCACCGCGGGCGTCTTCGTCGGCACCGGCATGGGAGGCGCGAATGCGGTCGAGGACGGTTACGCGACGCTTTACCGCGACAACTCGGATCGGGTCAAACCTTTCAGTGTGCTGCTCGCGATGAACAACGCCGCGGCGGCGTGGATCGCCAGCGAGCATCGGCTGGCGGGCCCGAACCTGACCTACTCGACCGCCTGTTCGTCCGCTTCGGTCGCGATCGGCGAGGCGTGGCGGCGCATCCGGCACGGCGACGCGGAGGTCATGCTGGCCGGAGGGGCGGAGGCGCCGCTCACGCACGGCACGCTCCGGGCATGGGAAGCGCTCAAGACGCTGGCGAGCGAGGACGCCGCCGATCCCGCCGCCTCGTGCAAGCCGTTCGCGAAGGATCGCACCGGCATGGTGCTGGGCGAGGGCGCCGCGATGTTCGTGCTCGAGGAATGGGAGCACGCGGTGCGGCGGGGCGCGCGCATCCTCGCCGAGATCGCGGGCTACGGCCTCTGCACCGACGTCGGCCACATCACGCATCCCGGCGTCGACGGGCAGGCGCGGGCGATGCGGCTCGCGCTCGCGTCGGCCGGGCTCGAGGCCCGTGACATCGACTACATCAATGCCCACGGCACCGGTACCCGCGCCAACGACGCGGTGGAAACTTCAGCCATCCGCGCGGTGTTCGGGGCGCATGCGGAAAAGGTGCCCGTGAGTTCCACCAAGTCGATGCACGGACACCTGCTGGGCGCCGCGGGCGCGGTGGAGCTGGTGGCCACCGTGATCGCGCTGCGGTCAGGAACGGCGCCGCCGACGCGCAACCTG
>JBBRIE010000295.1:0-2935 GCA_038221545.1 Lysobacterales bacterium | reverse complement strand
TAGTCGAAGTTGAAAGCGAACTCGTTGCGAGCGCGCCGCGAATTGCGCGCGACATGCAGCGCACTCAGCCGCTGGCCGATGCTGTCGAGATGCGCTCCGCCTAGCTCCACCACCGTCGCATTCTGCGTCTGCGTTTCCTCGGGTGCGATCGCGCGTAGCGCTTCCTGGACGCCCTCGCCGTCGCCGGTGGCGACGCCGCCCTGGATGGCCCGGCATTGTTCGATGAGCGCGGGGTCCTGGCCCGGTGCGTTGCAGATACTGTTCAGCGCGGTCGCGACCGAACTCGCGGTCGGATCCTCGGGCACCAGCCCGCCGGCGCCGCCGCCCACGTTGGTGAGGTCATCGTTGTCGTCGATGGTGAGTGTCGCCAGCGGTGTGCCACTGCTTGAAATGCCGACGACGTTAATCGCACCGTTGGGCGGCGTGTTGGCGTATGCGCCGCCTAGGCTGCCGAACTTGATCGTCTCGTCGGACTCGGGATCGGAGTCGTCGATGATGCTGACAGCCTGCGTTGCGGCGCCTGACGCCGGCCCGCCAAATTGCGACACGTTGGCCAAGGTCACCGACGCTGGATTGGGCGCGCCCACCGTGTAGTCGCTACCTTCGCTTGCGCTGCCTCCGGGAACGACGCCAAAGTTGATGCGCACCGTCGTGCTACCACTGAGACACATCGCATCGATCGTGACGCCGAACGTCGCGCTGACCGTGCCCGCGTCTTCGTCGACAAGGGAACCCGCCGCGCCGCCCGCGGTTTCGACGTATCGAAACGCAGTGCCCGGATTGGCCGTACAAAATGCCTCGCCGACCTTGGCGAGATTACGGCCCGCGCTGGTGCGCACGCCGCCGCTCTTGAGCACTTCCACCGTGCGGACCGACTCGCGGGCCTCCATAACGCTTGCTGACAACATGGCCGCGATCACGACAGCGAGTTGCAACGGACGATTCTTGTTCATGGCGTATCCCCCCTGGGTCCGTTGGTTACTGGCAGTCGAACAAAGTGGCCGGTTCGGCGATGACGCCACGCGCCCCCGCACCCAAATCCGTCGCAACGAAGTACCCGAAGGAATTCAGTAAAACGAAGCGCCCGTCGAAGCTGGTGTTTTGGCCAGTGAGTTGTTGAGGGAACGGAGTTCCAGTGAGACCCAGAGATGCGAGCAGATCGGCGAAGGCGTCGAAACGCGTCGTCACCTGCCGGAGTTGCCCGGTCTGGATGTCGTAGCGAAACAGCTCGTTGCTCTGGTCGGCGTTGCGCCCCACCAGATCCTGTTCCGCGTTGAAATACACGTAACGCTCGTTGGGCGTGATGAAACTCAAACTCGGAGAAAAGATGTTTCCGCTTCTCGGCAGCATGGTGCTTGTGACCTGCGTGATGCCGATGCCCGGCTGCGCGACATAGATCTCGTGGTTCTGCTCCGGATTGCCGGGAGTGTTGAAAAACGGCACCCCGCGATCCAGCGCGACCAGCGCGCCGGTAGCCCCGAGCTCGCGCACGAAGACCAGGGAGCTGGCCCCCGGCGGGGCCGCGCGCGAAGTGTCCGGCTCGGCCACCAGCGTCAGGCGGCTGGTCGACAGATCGAAAACGTACGCCACCGTCACCAGGCCGTACAAATTTGATGGCAGGGAGTTGACCCGCTGGCCCAGGGCCGGCCCGCTCAACACGATCCGCGTGCTCAGAGCAGCTCGGTTGCCGTCTCCTGACAGCGCGATGGTCGTCAACGGAGAGATTCCGAAGTTACTGGAAGCGGGAACGCCCGACACAGCGACAATCCGATCCAAAAGATCAACAGACGTTTGCTGCGGGATGTCCACGAAGTTGAGCCCCCCGGCCACCCGAACCCCGCCGGTGTCGTAGACCGCCTCCACCAGAACAATGCGGTTACCGTCGTACGACGCAGCCACGAAGTGCCCGCTCCACACCATGCCGGCCGATTGTGCCGCGGTACGGGTCGGCGTGCGCAGAGCCATCACTGCGCCTGTGTTCGCGTCTGCCAGCAGGATTTCACCTCCGCGCACCGGACTTTGGAGAGGCTCGCCGTCAACACGCTGAATCGACGACAAGTCTCCGTTGGCGCCGTAGTTGAAGCGCAACCGGCCGTCGATGCGGTCGGTAATCAGCCACGCGCGGTTTCCGGAAAGCGGATAGACCTCGTCCCAACTTTGTGGGCTGGCGGTGGTCAGGGCTCGTGTGGATTGCAGTGCCCGGTTGTATGCGCTTACCTCGACCACCGGTCCACAGAACTGGCTGGTCTCGGAGCAGCGCCGGTCGCTGCGTGCCGGGTCCGGCACCCCGAAGAAGACGAAGTTTCCGTCACTCGACAAGGCTGCGCCATTCGCGCGCACGTTCGCGGGTAGCGGCAACACCGCGCAAGCGTTCGTGTTAGGCACGATCGGTGGGATGACGACGGTGGCCGCAGTGAGGGTGGTCGAGACCGGTGCGCCGGCGACCATCGGGAGGCCGGTTCCGCTGATGCTGTAGTCGGCATTGGTGATGACGCTGCCCGCGATGCCGCTGACGCGCACCGTCAACGTCAAAGTGCGTTCACCCGAGTTCGCGGGGACATCGCCAATCGCCCACGTCACCGTGTCTCCCGCCAGCGTGCCGCCATTGCTCGCCGACACGAAGGTCGCGCCCATGGGCAGTCGATCGGTGATCACCACGCCGCTGACTCCGCTACCGAGGTTGGCATAGCGGATGGTGTAGGTGAGATCGGACCCCACCGCCGCAGTGGCAGCGGCGGACTTCGAGATCGTCAGCGCGGGAGGTTGACCTGTCGGCAAGCCTCCGAGTGAGCAGGCCACCGTCGCAGTGGTCGCGGTCGGCGACAGGTCGAAAGCGAAGGCATTGGTGATGTCGTTCGGCCCGAAAACCGGGCGGCCCGGATAGCGGGGGTCGGTGATGGGCGGCAAACTAGTTGTGTTGATGACGCCGGGAATG
>JBBRIE010000294.1:0-2936 GCA_038221545.1 Lysobacterales bacterium | reverse complement strand
CGGACAACGCGCGGCGCCCACCCAGCTGCCGGGTTCCGAGCTGCGCGCGTCGATGCTGTCCTCGCGCAGCAACGCAAAATTCCTCCATCCGGCGCGCACCTGCAGAAGTCCGCTCCCATAGGTTCCAATCCAGATGCTGTTCTCGCGATCGCGATATCCGAACAGCAACTGGCGTGTCGGCAGCGCGAGCGGCAATCCCGGCTGCGCCGCGATCACCTGCGTGCGGCCCGCACCATCGATCCGCAGCGCTCCGCTCTGGCGGGTGAGGATCCAGGTGGCGCCCGCTTCGTCGTGCACGAAGCTCTGGATCTGCGCGTCCGCAGGAAGTTGCGGGTGCTGCATGCGCTCAGGCGTATCGACCGAATCCAGACTCGCGCGCAGCCGCCACATCTTGCCGCGTCCTCCCACCATGAGTTGGCCGTCCGGCGCGAGCGACAGCGACGCGATGAATTCGCCCGCAAGCATGCGTCGGGCGATGACGGGCTTGCCGGAGGCTCCCGCCTCCACGAGGTCGAGACCGGCGCTGGTGCCCACCCAGACGCGGCCGCGCGCGTCGCCCACGATAGTGAGGATGTGATTGCTGGACGGCGTCCCCGGGTCCGCGGGATCGTGCCGGGTTCCCAGAGCTTCGAGGGTCACGGGATCAACGCGATGCAGACCTGAATCGTAGGCGCCGACCCAGATGGCGCCTGCACGGTCTTCACCCAATGCCCAGACGTCCGCGTCGAACAGTGCGTGCGCGGGATCGTCGCCCGCCACCCGGCGCAGGTTGCGGCGGTCGGCGTCGAGTACCGCGAGACCGCCGCCTTCGCTGCCGACCCAGAGCCGGTCGGCGGAGTCGATGAGTACACTTTCAATCGCGGTGCCCACGATCTCCGCACCGCCATCGCGACCGCCGCGCACGCTCGTGAACTCGACGCCGTCGTAGCGCGCCAGACCATCCGCAGTCGCGAGCCAGAGGTATCCGGTGCGGTCCTGCGCGATCTGGTTGATCCAGCTTGACGGCAGCCCATCTTCCACGCCGTAGCGTTCGAAAAGCGGACGGACGGGCGGCGCAGCCACGGCCGACAGCGGCAGCAACAGGGCCGCAACGACCAGCAGATGGCGCTTCATGTGATCGCATTCCACATCGCGGCTGCTCCCTGCGCGACCTGTCCCCACCCCAGAATCTCACGAAAAGCGCTCGCAAGTCCCGCGCATGAGCGATCATTCACCCGTACCGGACGGAGCGACAGGATGCCCCTGCGCAGCGATCTGAAAAACTGGGGTTCAATCACCAAGGGCCTGCACTGGTTGATCGCGCTGGCGGTGATTGGGCTGCTGTGTGTCGGCCCCTGGATGGTCGAGTTGCCGATTTCCGCCAACAAGGTGCGCGTTTACGCCTTGCACAAGTCCACCGGCGTGACCGTATTGGCCCTGATGTGCCTGCGCATGGCCTGGCGTCTCATCGAAGGGCGCCGCCCCAGGCTGCCGCCGGGAATGCCGGCGTGGCAACGTGGACTGGCGAATGCGAGTCATGGACTCCTGTACCTGGCGCTGCTGGTGATGCCGCTGTCGGGATGGATCTTCAATTCCGCCGCAAACTTTCCCCTGCAGTGGTTCGGCCTGGTCTCGATGCCGGCACTCGCTGCGCCGGATCCTTCGATCAAGCAGCTCGCACGCGATGTGCATGGCTGGACCGCCTGGCTGCTGATTGGACTCGTGACGCTGCATGTGCTCGCAGCGCTGAAACATCATTTCTTCGACCGCGACCCCACGCTGCGCCGCATGCTCCCCGGGGGCAATGTTCGCCGATGAACCTGCGACTCTGCACCGCGCTCCTGGTCCTGCTCGCACCGACAGGCGTGGCCGCTGCCGAGTGGCGCATGCAGCCCGCCACCAGCAAGCTTGGGTTCGAGGGAACCTCGCAGGGCAGCGCATTCCAGGGTCGCTTCGGGAAATTCTCGCCCCGCATCGTGTTCGACGCGGCGAACCCGGCGATTGCATCGTTCGACGTCTCGATCGATCTGGCGTCCGCGCGCACCGCCAACTCCGAACGCGACGAGGCATTGCCCGGCAAGGATTTTTTCTGGGTGGAGAAGCACCCGCGCGCGCGATTCACCGCAAAGGCGTGCAGGTCCGCCGCCCCGGCCGGTCGATTCGAGTGCGCCGGCACGCTTTCGCTGCGCGGAAAGTCGGTACCGGTCCGGTTTCCCTTCGCGTGGAGCGGTGATGACCTGCGTGCGAAATTGACGTCGAAGCTTGTGCTCGATCGCCTCGACTTCGACATCGGCGCGGGCGAATGGTCCGATCCCGCCACCCTCGCCCACGAAGTGACCGTCAGGATCGCGCTCGATCTGCGTGCGACACCGCCAACTTTGCCCTCCCCCGCCCCGCGCTGAATCGCGCACTTCCGATCAGGAACCCATGAGCCAGCACGCCTTGCCCCCCAATCCCCTGGAGGTCTATTTCGCGTCCAACCCCGGTCGCCTGATGACCAAGTGGAAACATTACTTCGACGTCTATCACCGCCATTTCGAGCGTTTTCGAGGCCGCTCTCACGTGGTGGTCGAGATCGGCGTGTACCACGGCGGTTCGCTGCAGATGTGGAAGCAGTACTTCGGCCCCGGCGCACGCATCATCGGTGTCGACGTCAATCCGCGCGCACGCGACCTCGGTGAAGACGGCATCGAGATTGAAATCGGCGACCAGGGCGACCGCGCTTTCCTCGCTTCCCTCGCGCAGAAGTTCGCGCCCATCGACATCCTCATCGAAGACGGCGGACACACGATGCCGCAGCAGATCGGCACCGTGGAAGCGCTGTTCAACAGCGTCTCGGCCGAGGGCGTCATCTTCGTCGAGGACACGCATACGAGTTACTGGCGCGAGTACGGCGGCGGGCTGCGTGCGCAGTTCACCTTCATGCAGTTCGCGAAGCACCTGGTGGATGAGCTCAA
>JBBRIE010000293.1:0-2954 GCA_038221545.1 Lysobacterales bacterium | reverse complement strand
GAAGCCGCAGAAGACCATCCCCACGGCGATGGAATTCGTCGACATCGCGGGACTGGTCGCGGGCGCGTCCAAGGGTGAAGGCCTCGGTAACCAGTTCCTCGCCCACATCCGTGAAGTCGACGCGATCGCGCACGTCGTGCGCTGTTTCGAGAACGCCGACATCGTGCATGTTGCGGGCAAGATCGATCCCGTCTCGGACATCGAGACCATCGACACCGAGCTTCAGCTCGCGGACCTCGAGTCAGTCGACAAGGCGCTCAATCGTGCCGAGCGCTCGGCCCGTGCGGGCGACAAGGAAGCGGCGGCGAAGCGCGATGTGCTGCTGCGCGTGCAGGCTGCCCTGAACGACGGCAAGTCCGCGCGGTCGCTCGAGCTGGACGCGGCGGAGCGGGCGCTGCTGCGCGACCTGTTCCTGTTGACGCTCAAGCCCGTCATGTACATCGCCAACGTGCGTGAGGACGGATTCACGAACAATCCCTTCCTCGATCGTGTGCGTGAGCACGCGGCGACGGAGGGCGCGGAAGTGGTGCCGGTCTGTGCGTCGATCGAAGACGAGCTGACGAAGCTTGACGAGGAAGAGCGCAGCGTGTTCCTCGAGGACATGGGCCTTGAGGAACCCGGGCTCGATCGCGTGATCCACGCTGGCTACAGGCTGCTCGGGTTGCAGACCTACTTCACCGTCGGCCCCAAGGAAGTCCGCGCGTGGACCATCAAGGCCGGCTCCACCGCACCGCAGGCGGCAGGTGTCATCCACACCGACTTCGAGCGCGGCTTCATCCGCGCTGAAACGATCAGCTACGACGATTACATCAAGTACCAGGGCGAATCGGCCGCGCGCGAGGCGGGCAGGCTGCGTCTTGAGGGCAAGAACTATCTCGTCAAGGAAGGCGACGTGTTGCACTTCCTGTTCAACGTCTGACGCCCGCTTGCCGGCATGTGCGCCGCAAGGCACGATGGGGGCGCGAGCCGAAATGCCTTCCGCTCAGGAAAGGCCCGTGAACGCGGCTTGCGCCCTCCGTCAACAGCTGGCAACTGGCGTACATTGGACGCCTGATGCGGCTCAGGACACACCATGCCCCGCAAGTCCGAAGTGACACTGCGCTTCCTCGCGGCCCCGTCCGACGTCAACTTCGGAGGCAAGGTACACGGCGGCATGGTCATGAAGTGGATCGACCAGGCCGGGTGGGCCGCGGCGGTCGGATGGAGTGGACGCTACAGCGTCACCGTATATGTCGGCGGCATCCGTTTCCTGGCGCCGATCCTGATCGGCAACGTCGTCGAAGTCACCGCGCGCATTATCCATACCGGCACCACCAGCATGCATCTCGCGGTTGACGTGTGGGCCAGCGATTCCATGGCCGATACCCGCGCGCAGGCCACGCATTGCGTGATCGTGTTCGTCGCGCTCGATGACGCGGGAAAGCCGGTCGCCGTGCCCAGATGGCAGCCGCAGACCGAAGAACAGCGGCATCTGGCCGGTTATGCGCAACGCCTCATGCAGTTGCGCGCCGGCATCGAGACCGAGATGAAGGACTACATCCAGCCGCCACCCGAGACCCACTGAGCCTGCGAGTCCTGCGACCCATGCGTGACTGCATCCCGAACATTCCCGGCAGCGCCGCACAATCGATCGCGCTTCCCGTACAATCCCGCGTCCACACAGTCGGGGCGTAGCGCAGCCTGGTAGCGCACCACGCTGGGGGTGTGGTGGTCGCGAGTTCGAATCTCGCCGCCCCGACCATTAGTTTCCGAAAGCGCAAGCAGCAACGAAGAGCCCCGCCCGTTGCACGCGGCGCCACCACGGCGAGGGTCGCCTGTCCGTCGGTGGCCTCGACCCACTCCCGAATCATGTCGAGACGCGCGGCGATGCCGTGGGTTCGAAGTCCTGCATGCGCGTGGTCACCACCATCAGCCTGGCGACTCCGAGCGCGTGCGTGCGCAATCGCCTGCCCGATGAGCAACGCTGCCTGGCGTAAGCGAAAGGTGCCGGCGGGACGGAAAATGCCGACGCCGTCCTCGCGGTCTGCGATCAGTTCTCGACGGTCGTGAGCTCGGCTTCCTCGATCTCGTTGGCGCTCTGGCGCACGTCCATGCGCGGCCCGTTGCGCAGTGCGTCGCGCACGCCCTCGATGATGAGGTCCACCTCGGCGCTGGTGACGCCGAAATGCGGCGTGAAGCGCAACGAATTGACGCCGCCGTGGATAACGCCGAAGCCGCGCTGGCGCAGGTACTCCTCGGTGCTGCCGGTGCCGTAGCACTTGAACCCGGTGGCGAGTTCGCAGGAAAACAGCAGGCCGGTGCCCTGCGTGCCGGTGATGAGGCCGGGCAGTTCGCTTGCGAGCGCATTGAGCTTGGCGACGAATTCCGCGCCGCGCTCGCGCACGTTGGCGCGCAGTTCGGGTGTGAGCTCGCCCAGCACCGCGCAGGCGATGTCGGCGCCGCGCGGATTGGTCGACATGGTGTTCCCGTACACACCCTTGCGATAGAGCGCCGCAGTGTTGGCGGTGACCGCAAGCACCGACAGCGGGAACTGGCCGGCGTTGAGCGCCTTGGAGTACGTTTCCATGTCGGGGGCGTCGAGCCCCTCGAAGCCCGGGTAATCGACGATCGACAACACGCCGTGCGCGCGCAGGCCAGCCTGGATGGAGTCGATCAGCAGCAGCGAACCATGCTCGCGCGTGAGGCGACGTGCCTCGGCGTAGAACGCGGGGGTGAGCGCGAGGCCTGGATTGCCCTCGCCCATCACCGGCTCGATGAAAAGCGCCTCGATGAACCGGCCCTCGCGATCGGCGTCCGCGAATGCGCGGCGCAGCTGCTCGGCGTCGTACGGTGCGATAGTCACGAGCGGCACCGACTCGCGCGCGTAGCTTGCGAGGTGCTTGATGTAGTTCTGGCGCGTGGAATCCGAATAGCGCGCAGGCAACTCGGTGCGACCATGGAAGCCGCCCGCGATC
>JBBRIE010000292.1:0-2971 GCA_038221545.1 Lysobacterales bacterium | reverse complement strand
CAGCGGCGTCTCTTGGCTCATGGTCTGCTCCGGTGCTCAGGCGAGCGGGATGCCCAGATGGAGGTCCAGCCCCAACCCCAGGTTCAGGTTCTGCACCGCCTGCGTGGCGGCGCCCTTCAGCAGGTTGTCGAGGGTCGCGATCACGACCGCGCGGCGGCCGTCGGCGGAAACCGTGAATCCACCGATCTCCGCGTGGTGCCGGCCTGCGATCCGGCTGACCCAGGGTGTGTCGTCCACGACCAGCACCCGCGCTTCGCTGTCGTAGAACCAGCGGTACAGGTCGCGCAGTTCCGCGCTCGACATCGATTCGCGCAGATGGAGGTTCGCGGTGATCGACAGTCCCCGGAAATGCGGCGCGACGTGCGGCAGGAACTCGACGGGCAGGCCGAGGTGCCGCGCAACTTCGCGCTCGTGCACGTGGTCGATCGATGCATAGGGCATGAAGTTGTCGCGCAGCGCCTCGGGATCGTTGCGCGGCGACGGTGAAGTGCCGGCGCCGCTGTAGCCGGACACGCCGAAGCACTGGGGCGGTGCCGACATGAGGTGGCGGACCGGTGCGATCGCGAGCTGCATCGCGGTCGCGTAGCAGCCGGGATTGCTGATTCGCCGCTCACCGTTGTAGTTGCCGCGCGTGAGTTCCGGCAGGCCGTAGTACCAGTCATCGTGGAAACGGTAGTCGGCACTCAGGTCGACGATGAGGGTCTCGGGTCTCACTGCGTCGATCGCGGCGACGAATGGCGCGGCCTTGTCGTTTGGCATCGCGAGCACGAGGGCATCGGCCCCCGTCGCCGCCGCGGCAACCGGATCGAGAGCGCGGTAGCGCATGCCGGCAGCGTCGGCGCCCACCACTTCGAGCGGCTGGCCCTCGAGTTCGCGCGATGACACGAACGCCAGCGAAAAATCCGGATGCCCGGCGAGCAATGCGATCAGTTCAGCGCCGTCGTGTCCGCGCTCTCCGATCAGCCCAACGCTGGCCTGCCTGCGCTCAACGTCAGACCTTGAGCGTCGCTGGGCGGGTGCGGCAATGTTCGACCGCGAAGCGGATCCGGTCCCAGTCATCGAACCCGTACCAGAACGTCGTCCACCTGCTGCCCTTGATGCAGCCGTCCGCCTCGTCGACGTAGAAGTCGTTGACCGCGTTGTCTGCGCGCGAACGCCAGAACAGCGAAGGGTTCTCCGCGCGCATCACCTGCCAGGCCGCGCGACCGAGCCCCTCGCCCTGGGCGTCGTCCGCCACCGCGAACTTGTCGAGGTGCGCAATGCCATCTTCCATCGTGAGCACGAGTGCGGCGCGGTAGTGCTCGCTCACGTACACGCGGAAGGGCTTCGTGCGCTCGAAGTAGTCCACGCTCAGGCGGCGCCGGAAGCTCGACTCGATCAGCTTGCGCAACCGATCGGCGTCCACGTGGCGCCACTGGGCAAAACAGCGGATGCGCTCGCCGCGACGCACCAGGGTGCCCGATCCCCGGTGCGTGAACAGCTCCTTGGCGAGCTGGTCGGGGCGCGTGATCGAGACCGAACTCGACGGCGGCAACTGCATCAGCAGGTCGTGGATCTGCTCGATCTTGACGCGCATGCCGGAATGCAACCAAGGCTGCTGCAGCAGCCGCTCGTAGTCGGTCGAGAGGTTGATCGAGTCGATCAGCGCGCCATTGCCATCGAGCAGGCCGCCGGTGCCGGTGAGGAAGATGATCTTGTACGGTTCGAGCGTCTTCACCAGCTCGTTGGCGGCCCAGTCCGCGTTGAGGTTGAGGATCTGGCCACCCGTCGTTTCGCCGAGCGAAGCGATGACGGGGATGGAACCCACGCGGATCGCGCCTTCGATGCCCTGCGTCGCCACGTCCACGACCTTGCCGACCAGTCCGTATTTGCGGCGGTTGACGTAGTCGGCGGTGAACACGCCGGCCTGGATCGAGGTGGCGCGCACGCCCGCGACCTGCAGTGCGTCGACCAGCCGCAGGTTCTCCTGCTGCGCGACGCGCCGCACGATCGCGAGCGTGGCCGCGTCGGTCACCCGCAGGCCGTCGCGGATCTGGCTGTCGATGCCGGCGGCGGTCATCTCGGCATCGAGCTGCGGGCCGGAGCCATGCAGCACGATCGGCGTGAGGCCGACCTGCTGCAGGAATGCCAGCGACGACACCAGCGCGTCGAGCTCGTCGCGCAGCACCGCCCCCCCGACCTTCACCACGGCGAAGCGCGCTGCATCCTGCTGCGAGAAGCGCTTGAGGTATTGCTGTATCTCCTTGGCGCTGGCCATGTTGGACAGCAGCCGCACGATGGTCGGTCGCAGTTCCTGGCTCATGGCGTGACGCCGAACAGGCGGGTGTAGTGCGCCGTCGCCGCGGCCAGCTGGTCGATCGCGACCCATTCGTCGGCCGTGTGCGCCTGCGCGATGTCGCCCGGCCCGAACACCAGCGCGGTCATGCCGGCGGCGGAAAACAACGCGGCTTCGGTCCAGAAATCGACCGCGTTGCCGATCGGCAACCCGTGCGCATCGGCGAGGTCGCGCGCGCGCAGGCGCGCTTCCTCGGCGTCCGCGCCTTCCCCCGAAGGCAGCGCGGGGCCGCGGAACGTTTCTACGTACCGGGCCAGCGAATCGTTCGCGGCGAACGAACGCCAGCGCGCGTGCGCGTCGTCCATGGAATGGGAGGGCAAGGGCCTGAAGCCGAAGCGCACCAGCGCTTGCGGGGCAACCACGTTGGCCTTGATGCCGCCCTCGACGCGACCGATGTTGAAGCGCAAGCCGGTCAGCCCGCCGAAGCGCGCGTGCGCCTGAGACTCGACGTGCTCGAGGGCGCGCGCGCCCCAGCGCATCGCCTGGTGCAATGCGCTGGCCTCGAGCGCGTGCGCGTCCGACGCGTGGCCGGCGGTGCCGCGGAACTCGAGTTCGACGGAACTGATGCCGCGATGCGCGAGCACCGCTTCGCACCGCGTCGGTTCGGCGACGACCACGGCGTCGAAGCGCACCGAG
>JBBRIE010000291.1:0-2992 GCA_038221545.1 Lysobacterales bacterium | reverse complement strand
TCCTCCCCGCCAATATCGCGATGCCGCTTATCCAGGCGAGCTACTTCGCCGCGGCGGTGCTCTTCATCCTCGGCATCAAGCGCATGTCGTCACCGGTGACGGCGCGCTCGGGCATCCACTGGGCCGGCGTCGGCATGGTGGTGGCGACGATCGCGACCTTCCTCATGCCGGGCATGCACAACCTCGCGCTCATCACCGCGGCAATCGCCATTCCATCGGTGCTTGCGTGGTGGAGCGCCAAGCGCGTCGCGATGACCGACATGCCGCAGATGGTCGCGCTCTACAACGGCATGGGCGGCGGTTCGGCCGCGGCCATCGGCGCGATGGTGCTGGGCGCCGTCGCGCTGGCGGCGCCGGGTTCGTGCACGCCGGGCGTCGAGACGCACGGGCATCACTGCCTCGACCTGACCCAGCGCATCCTTGCCGTCATCGGTGCGCTGATCGGCGCCATCTCGTTCTCCGGTTCGCTGATCGCATTCGCGAAACTGCAGGGCTGGATGGACAAGACGTTCCGGTTCGCCGGCCAGAGGATCCTCAACGGGCTCGTGTTCCTCACCACCGTCGTGCTAGGCGTGATGATCGTCATCGAGCCGTCGATGGACCTGATCGTCGCGTTCTTCGCACTGGCGCTGATCTTCGGCGTGCTGATGACGCTGCCGATCGGCGGCGCCGACATGCCGGTGGTGATCTCGCTGTACAACGCGTTCACCGGCCTCGCAGTGAGCTTCGAGGGTTACGCGCAGGGCAACATCGCGCTGATCATCGCGGGCATGGTGGTCGGTGCGGCGGGAACATTGCTGACACGCCTCATGGCGAAGGCGATGAACCGCTCGATCGCGAACGTCCTGTTCTCGAACTTCGGTGGCCCGGGCGCGGGCGGCAGCCAGGAAATCGCCGGTACCCAGAAGGGCATCGAGGCGAGTGACGCGGCGTCGCTGCTGTACATGGCCGAGAAGATCATCGTGGTGCCGGGCTACGGCATGGCGGTGGCGCAGGCGCAGCACAAGATGTGGGACCTGTGCAAACAGCTGATCGAGCGCGGCAAGAGCGTCAAGTTCGCGATCCACCCGGTCGCGGGCCGCATGCCGGGCCACATGAACGTGCTCCTCGCGGAAGCCGGCGTGCCCTACGACCTGATCGTCGACATGGATGATGCCAATGCGGAGTTCCCGACCTGCGATGTCGCCATCGTCATCGGCGCCAACGACGTGGTCAATCCGATGGCCAAGACCGATCCATCGTCGCCGATCTACGGCATGCCGATCCTCGACGTCTCGCTGGCGCGCCAGACCATCGTGATCAAGCGCGGCAAGGGCACCGGCTTTGCCGGCATCGAGAATGCGCTCTTCTACGCCGAAAACACGCGCATGCTGTTCGCCGACGGCCAGGCGGCCGCGTCTTCGCTCACGAGCGAACTGAAGGCGCTGGACGGTGGCGGCGGCCACTGACCGCGTTTCCCCTCTCCCCGCATGCGGGGAGAGGTTGCCGCGCGACGCCGGATGAGGGGCAGTGCGCCTGCCGATCCTCGGCTCATCGTCGAGGAACTTGGCGAAAGCGCGTTGCTGCTGACCCTCGGCGAGCGCATCGATCCGGTCCTCGGTTGCCGCACGCGCCGACTGGCTAGCGCTTTCCAGCACGAGCGCCTGCCTGGTCTGCTCGACGTGGTTCCCGCGTTCGCAAGCGTCACGCTGCACTTCGAGCCCGGCGTGCGGTTGCCACGGTCGCGTGCCCGCGCAATCGCCATTGCCGCGCTCGCGCCGATGGACACCTTGCCCCGGGGTGGGTCGCCGCTGCCGCGCCAGCACATCATCGACGTCGCCTACGGGGGCGAGGACGGCATCGACCTCGAAGCGCTCGCGCGTTTCGCCAGCCTCGACGCCGCCGAAGTCGTGGCGCGCCATGTCGCCGCCGAGTACGAAGTCGCCATGATCGGCTTCCTGCCGGGCTTCGCATATCTGATCGGCCTCGATCCATCGATAGCAATGCCGCGCCACGCGACGCCGCGCGTCGTCGTGCCATCGGGATCGGTCGCGATCGGCGGCGCGCAGACCGGCATCTATCCGAGTTCCGCGCCCGGCGGATGGAGGCTGATCGGGCGCACCGAAGCGAGACTGTTCGACGCGGGTGCAGCTTCGCCGGCGCTGCTGGCGCCCGGCGACAAGGTGCGCTTCCGGTCGACACGGCTGTCCTGAGCTAGCCGGTGCCTTGATGGAGTCAGGCACGCCCGGCGTCCCCGCCCGACCATCGCGAGTCGCAAGCAGCAGGCAAGCCCATACCGCGACGGCGACCGCGCGGGTGCGTTGCGCCCAGCTTCTGTCGCCCGGGCGCGCGGGTTCCGCTCGCGCGATGGTCGCGACGGCGCCGTTACCATCGCCACGATGATCGAGATCATTCAACCAGGATTGTTGACGACGGTGCAGGACCTCGGGCGACCTGGATTCCGGCATCTGGGAGTCGCGCCCGGCGGTGCCGCCGACGTGGACTCCCAGCGCATCGCGAACCGGTTGCTGGGCAACGCAGAAGGTGACGCGGTCCTCGAGTTCACGCTGACCGGCGCGACGCTGCGGATGCGGCGCGAAACCACGCTCGCGATCTGCGGATCGATCGAGGTCGACTGCGAGGGCTGCCGCCTGCCGACCTGGCGGGCACTGCGGGTGGCGCGCGGCGCCGTCGTCAAATTCGGCCGGGTAGTCGCTGGAGCGCGCGCGTATCTCGCCTTCGGCGGCGGCATCGATGTGCCGCAGGTGCTGGGCAGCCGCAGTACCGACCTGCGCGGCCACTTCGGCGGACACGAGGGTCGCGCACTGCGTGCGGGCGATCGCATCGCGCTCGGCGCGCCTGCGGCGCGGTTCGATCGCATGCTCGCCGCGCGGCTCCACTCAGTCGACCGGCGCTGGGTTGCAGCCTCGTGGTGGGTTGCGCCAGCCGACGACATTGAAGGCGATTTCGCATTCCTGCACCTGCTCGATGCGACCCACTCGCGCGGCCTCGA
>JBBRIE010000290.1:0-3040 GCA_038221545.1 Lysobacterales bacterium | reverse complement strand
GATCATGGGCTCGGGTTCGCGACGGAAGACCACCCAGTCGCCGACCCCGGGGCGCGCCAGCGGATCGGCACCCTTGCGCAGCAGGATGGCGGGCGTCTGTACCGCCAGCTCGTCGCTACCGTCGTTGACCCGGTAGCCGCTTCGATGTTGCGCGACGACGCGTGCCAGCGCGCAGCCCGCGGGCACGTCGCGCAATGCTTCGGCGGGATCGCCGTGCCAGCCGATCGAACGCAGGGATTCCGCCGTTGCCGGCCTGGTCATCCGCGGATTCTAGACGCAAGGGCGCCGCGAGGTGCATTGTCGACCGCCGCCGCGATCCCGCGGCGCGGGATTCATGTCACGCACATGATGCCTGCTGCGTAATGATGCTCGATTCCAATTATCCAGGAGCGGGTCATGCAACCGATACAGGTTCCGGGTTGGGCTCGCTTCCTGCTGGTCGTGGCGGGCCTCGGAATGCTGGTGTTCGGTGTGCTGCTCGCGCTCGACCCGATCAACTGGCTGACGCGCGCGGGGCTCACGCTCGGCGCCGACGCGCTGACCCGGATCGAAATCGGCGCCTTCTACGGCGGTATCGAGATCGGCATCGGCCTGCTGATGCTGGCAGCTGCCGCGCAGCGCCCGTACCACCGCGCAGGACTCTGGCTCCTGCTTGCGACCCACGGCGGCATCGGGCTGACCCGACTCGCGCTCATGCTCGCCAGCGGCACCTCCACGACCTTCCTGCTGGTCGCGGGCGGCTACGAACTGCTGTTCGCTGCGCTGGCACTCGCCGCCCTGAACGCCCGGCCCCGCGTGGGCCATCGGCTCTAGGACGGCTTGCCGCCCATGGCCAGGTCGCCGGGGCGACCGGACGCTGGCTTTCAGCAATCGAGCGGGAGCTGGGTGTTGTCTTCGAATTCGACATCCTCGATCTCGAAGACGCCGTCCGCATCCTGCTCGGCTTCCATCTGGTCCCACGCTGCCCGCATCGGGGCGTAGAGGGCGTCGAACAGCACTTCTTCGAATTGGAATCGGTTCATGGCTGCGCTCCTGGCGCTTCACTCCGGCGAATTGCCGGTTTGGTGTGGTGTTGTAGTTAACTATAACAGCGGTTCACAGAAGGGCCATAGTCCATAGGTCATATGTGTCGAGAGTCATGCCAATCAGGGCCAAATAGCGGCCCTGATCACCCACGCAGCGGGTAAAACGTCTCCGCTCGTCGAATCCTTCGCTAGCATCGCGCGCTCCGAATGCCTTCCGCGAACGCATGACCGCCACGCATACCCCTGCCCCCGCCCATCGACTGCGCGATGTTCGCTACGAAATCCGGGGCGAACTCGCGCGGCGGGCACGGGCGATCGAGGCTTCGGGTCGTGCGGTCATCAAGCTCAATATCGGCAACCCCGGCCTGTTCGGCTTCGAGACTCCGGAACACCTGCGCGTCGCCGTGGCGAACGGCTTGCCCGCCAGCGAGGCCTATTGCCACCAGCAGGGCCTTGCGCAGGCGCGCGAGGCGATCGCGGCGCAGCAGCAACGGCGCGGCGCGCGAGGCGCCCATGCGGAGCGCGTCTGGCTCGGCAACGGCGTCAGCGAGCTCATCGACATCTGCCTGCGCGCCTTGCTCGATCCCGGCGACGAAGTGCTGATCCCGGCGCCCGATTATCCCCTGTGGACGGCCGCGACCGTGCTCAACGGTGGCGTCGCCGTGCACTATCCGTGCCTCGCGCAGAACGGTTTCGTGCCGCAGGTCGACGCCATCGAGGCCCTGATCACGCCGCGCACGCGCGCACTGGTGGTGATCAATCCGAACAATCCGACCGGCGCCGTGTATCCGCGCGCAACGGTCGAGTCACTCGCGCAACTCGCCACCCGCCACGGACTCGTGCTGATGGCGGACGAGATCTACGACGGCCTGCTGTACGACGACGCGACGTTCGAACCCATCGCCCGGCTCGCGCCCGACGCGCTGTGCCTGTCTTTCGGTGGACTGTCCAAGGTCCATCGCGCATGCGGCTACCGCGCCGGCTGGGTCAGCCTGAGCGGCGCGCTCCGGCATTCGGGCGCCTACGAGCACGCGCTCGACCTGCTGTCCGCGCTCCGCCTCTGCGCCAATGTCGCGGCGCAGTGGGCGATCGCGCCGGCGCTCGACGGTCCCGACACGACCACCGCGCTGACGCAGCCGGGCGGTCGGCTGTTCGAGACGCGGCGCGTGGTGATCGAGTCCTGCGCGCGCAGCGCCGCGTTGCGACTGGTGCGTCCGGACGGTGCGCTCTATGCCTTCCCCGGCGTCGACCTCGATCGGTGCCCGGGCTTCGACGACCACGCGTTCGCGCTCGAACTGCTGGAGCGCGAGAGCGTGCTGGTGGTGCCGGGCTCGAGCTTCAACGTGGCCTACCGCAACCACCTCCGCCTGACCCTGCTGCCGGACGCCGCGGTCATGACCGAAGTCTTCGCACGCATCGAGCGGACGCTTGCGCGCCAGTTCGCGCAGCCGGCGCAACGGCATGTGGCGTGACCGCGCCGGGAGCGTGGCCCGTGTCGCCCTGCTGGCTGGACTCATTATGCTGACCGGTTGCTCGAGCACGGACGCCAACCTGCGCTATCTCGCGCTGGGTGACTCGTACACGATCGGCGAGGGCGTGGCCGACGACGGACGCTGGCCGGTGCAACTGGCCGCGCGCCTGCGCGCCGACGGGCTCGCGGTGGGCGACCCGCTCATCGTCGCGCGCACCGGCTGGACCGTGGCCGAGTTGTCGGCGGCGATGGATGCAACGATGCTCGAGCCGCCGTACGACCTCGTCACGCTCCTGATCGGCGTCAACGACCAGTACCGCGGGGGCGAACCCGAGGCCTATCGCGTGGCGTTGCGTACGCTGCTCGCACGCGCCGTGTCGCTCGCCGGAGCCCGTTCCGACCGCGTGCTGCTCGTATCTCTACCGGACTGGGGCGTCACCACGTTCGGCGCCAGCGATCCGCGCGGGACAGGCGCGATCGGTGTCGCGATCGATGCCGTCAACGCGGTGGGCCGGGACGTGGCGCGTCGCCTGGGCCTCGCATT
>JBBRIE010000289.1:0-3128 GCA_038221545.1 Lysobacterales bacterium | reverse complement strand
CACGGCGCTGTATCGGGGCGAGTTGCTCGTGCGCCAGGATCGCTGTCCGGAGGCGATCGTGTCGGTCACCCGCGCGCTCGAGCGTTACGTCGTCCTCGACCGATCCGGCACGACGCGATGGGATTCGCACCTGCTGTTGAGTGACTGCCGTCGTCGTGGCGGCGACCACCGGGCTGCGCTCAATCATGCGCGACAGGCGCTCGACGGATTTCGCGCCATTGCCGCCGATGGCATCCAGGTGGCGCAGGCGCAGTTCGCGCTCGCGCGCGCGCAGCGCGATGCCGGGCGCGCAAGTGAGGCGATCGCTGCGTATCGCGCGGCCATCGACGGGCTCGAGGCGCACCGCGAGCGTGTCGGTGGCAGCGACGAGATCAGGGCGCGCTGGGCCGCGCAGTTCCAGGATTTCTACAAGGAACTGCTGTGGCTGGAGTCGCGCGGCGGATCCGCCGACGCCGTCAACGAGATCGAATCCCGTTACCGCCAGCAGGCTCTGCTGCAACTGCTCGGAGACGCCAACGCCGACCTTGCCCCCGACTGGGCAGGGCTGCCTGCGCCGGGAGACCTGCGCATGCCGGAGTGGCCGGACGACACTGCGCTGCTGTCGTACGTGGTCGGCGACGAGGGCACGCTCGTCATCCTGTTGTTGCCGGGCACGCGCGAACCGGTGATCGCGCGGCTGCCTGCCACTCGCCAGTCGCTCGATCTTCTCGTTGACCGCATGCTGCTGCTTGGCGCCCGGGCGAGCGACAATGCGGCTGCGGTTACCGCCCTGCGCGGCGTCGGGCACGCGCTGCACGAGGCGCTGGTGACGCCGCTGATGCGCTCCCTCGCGCCGTTCCCGCGCTGGATCGTGGTGGCCGATGGTCCCTTGCTGCAATTGCCGTGGCCGGCGCTGGTCGTTGACAACGCGGAGCAGCCGCATTACCTGGTCGAAGACCGCATGCTTGGCGTTGTACCGTCCGCGCCGGTGTGGGCTGCGCTGTCGCTACGCGCGCGCGCGCCGGATTCGATGTTTGCGTTCGCCGACCCCGGGCGCGCGGAGGAAAACGCGCCGCAGCGTGGCGATGCGACGGGACGCCTGCCGGGGGCGCGGCGCGAGGTCGCCGCCTTGCGCGAAGTCTTCCCGCGTCGCGTCACGACGTTCCTGGGTTCCGCAGCCACCGAAGCGCAGGTGCGCGCCGTGGCGCCGCGGGCGGGGTCGCTGCATTTCGCGATGCACAGCGTGACGGATGCACGCGAGCCGATGGCGTCGCACATCGTGCTCGCGGGCGGCGGC
This sequence comes from Lysobacterales bacterium, assembly GCA_038221545.1. Classification (GTDB taxonomy): domain Bacteria; phylum Pseudomonadota; class Gammaproteobacteria; order Xanthomonadales; family Ahniellaceae; genus JBBQNY01. The sequence continues at coordinate 1,852 of JBBRIE010000289.1, read as the reverse complement.
GGCGGGCATGACGACGATGGAAGCCTGCGCGCGGATGAACTTTCCCGCGAGGTCAAACTCGTTGCCGACCTGGTCGTGCTGTCCTCCTGCGCCAGCGCGCGCGGACTCGATGCGGGCGGCGAGGGGCTGCTCGGGCTGACGCGGGCGCTGCATCTTGCCGGCGCGCGTGCAGTGATCGGCACGCATTGGCCGGTGGCGGATCGCTCGACCGCGCGCCTCATGCGCGATTTCTATCGGCATCGCGGCGCGGGCGTCGATAGTGGCACTGCGCTGGCCGCGGCCCAGCGGGATTGGCTTGCCGCCGCACGCAGGCCGGCTTGGCAACGTGCGGTCGATCGCGCCTTGGACGGTGAGGATGCGCAGCCGAAGAACGCGACTCATCCATTCTATTGGGCCGGTTTTGTGCACAGCGGCGCTGCTGCCCGCTGAGGTTCGCGCAAAGCCCTTCAACGGGCGGAGCGCTTCGCGATGGCGGGCAATGTCGCGGGCTATTGGGCCGGTTTTGTGCACAGCGGCGCTGCTGTGCGCCAGTGGAACCGGCGAGCGTATGCTGGCGCGAGAAGTTTTCCTGTCTCGCTCCGTCCAGGCATTCAGTCGCAGCGGTGCGGAGCCCGTCCAAGGCACCGATCGTGCCGCTGTTTCGCTGCTTGTTGTCGAGCTCCGAGGGAAACGTCGTGATCACGAGAATCGATTCTGTTGCGCAAGTCGGGCGTTCGCCGCGATGGTTCGCGCTCGTGCTGGCGTGTTCGTGCGCGGGTCATTCGCCCGCGGTGACGCCGCCGACCACGCCGATCGAGCCGCGCTACGAGGTCGTCGACGCGATCGGCGCCACCGACACCGTCGCGGACATCGCGGTCGATCCAGCCGGATTGCGTCCGGCACTGGCCTACTACGACTCGACGCGCGCCGATCTCGCCACCCCGTCCCAGGTGCCGGTGAAACTCGCCCGCTACGACCGCTTCTCGCGCGTCATCACGACCATGGGATTCGTCAACGGGCGCACCGGCAACAATCGTGATCTCCGGCTGGCCATCGACACGACCGGCCGCGCGCATGCACTGGCAATCGAAGTCGCCACCATCGACCTCGGCGTCGCCGACGATGCCATCGTGTATTTCGGCACCGACGGGCAGGGCGCTCCGATCCGCGAGCAGATCGACGTGAACAATGTTTCGCAGATCGCGCTGGCGGTCGACGTGGTCGGCGAGCCCTACGTCGCGTACATCAAGAACGGCGCCTCGTTCGGCGCCGGCACGCTCGTGGTCCGGCGCCGCGCCGGCGGCGCATGGCAGCCGATCGCGCTCGACACAACGCCCACCAGCGCGACTGCGCCGTCCTTCGCCCCGTATCCCGCGGATGCAACGTTCTTCCCGATGCACCTCGCCTGGGCGGAGACCACGCCCACCAGCAGTGCGATACGCCACGCGGTGGTGTCCACCCAGTTCGCGACCACCGACACCATTGCCAACAACGCCACGACGTTTTCGCTGCACCAGCCGCAACTGGTCGTCGACCGGTTCGGGACGCTGGACGTCGCCTACGTCGCGCGGGCGTCGGGTGCCTCGACCGTCCAGGCGCGGCGGCGACAGTCCAACGAGTCGACGTGGCAGTGCATCGACACGGGTTGCGCATTGCCGACCGGGATGCTCCCCGATTTCTTCGGCATATCTCCCCACAGCTACGTGCAGGGCGCGTTCAATTTCGTCCTGAGTGGAGGTTCGACCCTGTTGCGGCGCGAAGGCGCGGCTTGGGTGAATTATCCCATGACGAACCTCGCCAGCGCGCAAGGCTCGGCGCTCGACCGCTTCGGCAACGTCTACACCGTCGGCATCGACCGCAGTACGCATCGCGA
>JBBRIE010000288.1:0-3137 GCA_038221545.1 Lysobacterales bacterium | reverse complement strand
CAGCAACATTGCGCTCGGGGCAGTCACGCGCCTGCGTTCCACCGCCGCGCCGGCGAGAAGCCGTTTCGCCGACGTCGATCTTGTGGTGATCGACGAACGCGCGTGGCGCACGCTTGGCGACAGCGGGCGGGACGAACTTCTGGCGGCGGTGCGCGCCGGCGCGGGCTTGCTGTTTCGCATCAGCGGACCACTGTCGGATCAGGATCGCACCCAACTGTCTGCGCTCGGCTTCGCGTCCACACGCGCGGCCGCGATCGCGGGAGCGACGCCGGCACCCGTCGCATCCGGCAACAGCCCACCTCCTCTTCGCTTTCGCAACGAGCGCTTCACGGCTGCGGATGGCGTCGAGCTCACCGATGCCGGTACCGGCACCGTGCTCGGCGTCGCTCGCAATGAGGGTCAAGGTCGCCTCGGTCTCTGGTGGGTGGCCGACACCTATCGGTGGGTTCTCGCCGGCGCCGCCGCCGAGCATGGTGCGCTCTGGTCCAGCGTTGCCGCGGAGCTGGCGCGCCACGCGGCGCGCGCGTCGACGCCGCGATGGAGGATGGCGTCGATGCGGGTGGGAGAACGCCAGACGGTCTGCGGAATCGACCCGCGTTCGAGCGTGACCGCCCCGGATGGACGCGCCTCGGCGCTGCAGTCGATTGCCGAACCCGGCGCCGCCCCTGCGGGTCGATGCGCGGGATTCTGGCCGCGAGTCCACGGTTGGCATTCGCTGCGCGTCGGTGATGCGCTCTTGCCGTTCCACGTTCGTGCCATCAGCGATGCGCCAGGCCTGTCAGCACAGTTGAATCGCGAAGCGACGCTCAGGCTTGCGGCGCTCCCGGCGCCGCGCGTGCTTGCAGCCACATCTCAGCGTGCGCAGTCGCGCTGGCCCTGGTTCCTGGCGTGGATCGCGGCAAGCGCATTATTGTGGTGGCTGGAACGCACGCTCGCACGCCGTAGAGATGACAACGCATAGCGCGATGCGACTTATTCCCGGTGGTCAATGTCGACGGTCGTGACGGATCTCCACACCCGGCTATCATCGGCCACATGTCCAAGCTGCTTTTCAATCTGCGCAATGTCCCCGACGACGAAGCGGACGAGGTTCGCGAACTGCTTGAACGCGAGGGGTTCGATACCTACGAGACCCGACCCAGCCCGTTCGGCATTTCTTCGGGCGCGATCTGGATCAGGGACGAAGCGCAACATACAGACGCCAAACGCGTGCTGGACGCATACCAGGCCGAACGCGCGCAGCGAGCCCGCGTGGATTCCGAGACCTCCAGGCTCGACGGCACGGCGCCGACGTTGATGTCGGTCGTGCGCACCCAGCCCCTGGCGGTCGCGCTGCTCGCGCTCGCGATTGCAGTGGTGCTCGCGGTCAGTGCCTGGCCATTCCTGTGGCTGGCCCGTTGACACCCGCCCCTCCGCGCGAGTTGCCGCGGAGCTAGTGTCCGGGCGGAGGCTTGCCATTCGTTTACCCGCGTGCCGCGAAGGCCGCCGCAAATCCGCGGCGGCCTGCTTCGTGTGCGCCCGGAGTGCGCAGCGTTCAGCGCCAGCGCGTGCTGGGGCTGCGGGCCACGATCCATCAAACCATCGCGACGCGATTGCGGCCTGCCTGCTTGGCGCGGTAGAGGGCCGCATCGGCGCGCGCAAGCCAGGCTTGCCAGCTCTCGCCTTCGCCCAGTACCGCGCAACCCAGGGAGATCGTGATGGCGCCGGCGGCGTCGCTCACCCTTTCCTCGATGCGCGCGCGCAGGTGCTCCGCCGCGATCGCGAGCGCGTCCGCATTCGTGCCGGGCAACAGCACGACGAATTCCTCTCCCCCCATGCGGAAGATGCGGTCGACGCTGCGCATGCCTGCGCGTGCCTCGCGTGCCACGGCGACCAGCACCTGGTCGCCGGCTTCGTGCCCGTAGTCGTCGTTGACGCGCTTGAAATGGTCGATGTCGAAGATCACAAGGCCAGTTGGCGCGCAACCGCGTCGACGCGCATCGACGGCGATCGCAAGCTCGTCCTCCATCGCGCGCCGATTGTGGGCGCCGGTCAGGGGATCGAGTGTCGCGAGCAATTCGAGTTGCCGGCGCTGGCTGTCGGTGCGGTTCGACAGGATCGCGGACAACAGGCTGACCAGCAGGCTGCTGATGATGAACGAAAGCATCTCGGCAGGTGAGTCGAAGGCCTTGCCGTGGATCACGAGCACCGCGAGGGCCGTCAGGCTCACGACCGCCGCGGCCTTGACCGGGATCAGGAAGTAGTTGGTCATCTGGACCGCGTACATCCAGAACAGTCCGACTTCGCCGAGCAGCATGCCGCTCGCGACCGCACCCGTGGTGTTGATCGCGCTCAGCAGGCGGCCGGGCCCGCGGACATTGCCGGTGCGCCATGTGTAGACGGCGACCATGGACATGGTGGCGACCAGAACGCTGTCCAGCAGCCCGGCGGCGATCTCTCCGCGCGCGAAGCGAAATACGACGAACGGCAGGATGCCGAGCGCGGAACATGTGCCGAACAGCGTGATCAGCGCCAGCTGGTAGTTGTTGCGCAGTCGCTGCAGCATCCGGGAGGCAAGGGGTGTGGGTGCGTGCATTCTGGCGCAGAAAGGCGATGGCGGGCCATTCGCCCTGCGCGCTCCGCGGCAGGGGGAAATGGCACCAGACACCGGTTTACAGACCGGAGGGCCGTCGCACCTGCTACCGGATGCGTGAATTGGCCGGCGCAGGAAACCGGCGAGGCTCCGTCATGCGATGCTGCACCAATGATTTCCGCTCGCTTCGACAACACCTTCGTCCGCGAACTTCCCGGCGACGCGGAGTCTGGTCCGCGGGTTCGCCTGGTGGACGGCGCTGCGTGGTCGAGCGTGATGCCTACGCCCGTCCCCGATCCGCGCATCGTCGCGTATTCACGCGAGATGGCCGTGACGCTCGGCTTCGAGCAAGGATTCGCCGACGATCCGCAAGTTGCGGATGTGCTTGGTGGCAACGCCCTGCTGGACGGGATGCAACCCTTCGCGACGAACTATGGAGGTCACCAGTTCGGGCATTGGGCGGGCCAGCTTGGCGACGGCCGCGCAATATCGCTCGGGGAGGTCGTGAATGCGGCAGGAGAGCGCTGGGAACTGCAGCTCAAGGGCGCCGGACCGACGCCGTACT
>JBBRIE010000287.1:0-3164 GCA_038221545.1 Lysobacterales bacterium | reverse complement strand
GATGCGCCAGAGATAGCGACAGGCATGGCTTCGAAAGGGCGACCAGCGCGCGCCTAGCGCCCCCAGTTCCCGAGGCGTCGGCATGGCAGTGGCCGCCAGGCGCTGGGCGGTGGGCGCTTTTCGATTGGCGCTTCGACGCGGCATGGCCAGCAGCACCTGCGCGCCCTTGCGAATGCCGAGGTCGTCCACGGCGAGCACGTCGGCGCGGCCGAGACGGAACAGCAGGAGCATCTCCACGGTCCATCGACCGATGCCGCGGACTGCAGTGAGTCGCTCGATCAGCGCATCGTTGTCCAGAGCATCGAATTCGCTTTCGCGCGGCACGATGCCCTCGAGGGTCTTCTCGGCGAGGTCGCGCAACGCGAGCTGCTTGTTTCCCGATACGCCACAGGCGCGGATTGCCTCCACGGGCTGGGCGAGCAACGCCTCGGGAGCGAGCCGATCTGAACCGAGCTGGCGCTCGACGCGGCCGACAATGGTCGCGGCGGCCTTGCCGGCCAGCTGCTGGTAGAGGATTGCCCGCGCCAGGGCATCGAAGGGATCGAATGGTTGCAGCCACGACGACTCGAGCGGACCGAGTTGTTCGATCCACCAGCCGAACGCGGGATCGACGCGGCTCAGGTGCGCGCTGGCGGCCTCGAGGTCGTAGCCGCGCGCGCCAGCGCCCGGGTCCTTTGTGTCATTTGAAGCCACTCGCGAGCCGCGAGGCACTCAGGCTTCGTCCGGGACTTTGAGCAAGGACGAGCGTGCAGGCAGCATGCCGGCCGTTCGATGCGGCGGAAGCACGTACGTCCAGTCCGACCACTGCTTGTTGAACGCCGCCACCGCAGTGGCCACGGCCCTGGCATTCGATCGGCTCGACGCCGGCGCAGCCGGCTCCATCCCGACCTCGCTCGACGCCGCGGCCGCTTCGACAGGCGGGTCACTGGCGATTGCGCCTGCGCTGTCGACGCTTGCGGCCGGGGCGGGCGTCGCGGTCGCCACAGCATCGAGTTGCACGCTTGTCTTCCCGTCGGACTGCCATGTGGTGGCCTCCACGCTGACGCCATTGCGCAGCACGAAGCGCAGCAGGGTGGTGCCGTGCGCGGGTGCGGGCGCGTGCTCGCGGCGGCTCACGTCGAGCAGGTCGAGCTCATCCAGAGCACCGGCGATTGCAGACGCAGCGAAGGGGGAAGCCATCTGCACCGCGGGAATGCCTTCAATCACGAAATCGTCGGAGGACGATTCGGTAGCTGGTTGACTTTCCCCCGCAGCCGCACCCGTGGCGTCGACCGTTTCACTTGCCGTTGCGCCCCCGGGACCGGGCGCAGGCCGCACCAGGGCGAACTCGTCGTCCTGCGTACGCACCTCGATTCGCTCGATGCGTGTTGCAGGGATATCCGCGATGCGCTTTTCGAGCCAGCGCTGCGCGTCCCGCTCGACCACGATGTCACCGCTCACGAGCCAGGCCTGCGCGTCGGCACCATTGCGGACGAAGGTGCCGCCGCCGAGTTGCGCAGCCGTGCGCCCGATCGTCACGGATACCGGATTGCTGGCGCCTTCGAGGTCGATGCGCACGCCCGTCGCCTTCGCCCCCGAGACCGCTTCGACGCCGAGGGCCGCGTGGCGATCCACGCGCGCGGTCTTGGCCTCCAGCCGTCGGGCCTCGGCCATCTGCAGCAGCAACGCGCGCAGGATGACGGTGTCGGCAGGATGGCGATCGCGCTCCACCACCACGAATCCGGATGGATCGCGTTCCAGCGAAACGAGCTTCTTGCCGCCCGCGCCGGTCAGGTGGATCGCGGTGATGCGATCGAGGTCTGCGCGCAAACCCGGAAGCCAACGCAGCGACGCGGACTCGCTCGAGGCCTGCCGACGCGTCGAAAGCCATGCAGCGGCAGTCACTACCGCCACCGTCGCGAGCAGCAGCCCCAGGAAACGCCCGCGCATCGCGAACATCATCGCGGTCCGGCCGCGCGTGACGCGCGTCGTCGTGCCGCCGCATACAGCAGCGCCAGCAGGCCGACGCCGAGCGGCACCAGCACGATGTTCACGAATTTCAGTCGATTGCCGAGGGCTTCAATGTCCGCGTCGAGTCGTCTTCGTACCTCGCGCAAGTCCTTGCGGATGCGCAGTTTCTGCGCCTGGAAGCGGTCGAGCTCGGCATTCTGCGCAGGCGTGAGCGCGATGCCGCCATCCTCCGCCCTCGCGCCCTGCAGTGCGTTGAGTTTCGCTTCGGTTTCCGCGAGTTCCGCGCTGAGCTCCGTTTCCTTCTGGCGAAAGCGTTCGTCCGCCTGCAGCCGCAGCGCTTCGACGCGGGTGAACGGACGCGCCGAGATCGCGCGGCCGCGCACGCCGATGAGGTCGGTCGAACCGGCCAGGTTGTCGACCGCATTGATCGCGAAGTCGCCGTTGTTGGCGAACGCGTTCATGACTGTCTGCTGGAAGAAATTCTGCGACTGCACCCAAAGGCGGTCGGCGAGCAGGTCTGTGTCCGCCACGATGATGATGCTCGCATCCGCCCGCGACGCCGCCAGGTGCCCCTTGCCCGCGCGATCCGGAAATGCGGTGGAGAACCTGCCCTGCAGGCGCGCTGCGAGCACCTGGATGGTCTTCGACGCCACGAACCCCTGGAACAGGTCCGCAGGATCGGGCTGCATGCGCATGCGCCCGGCATCCACCAGCATCGAGTCCGCCGTCGACTGGATGAGCGGCTGCAGCTTCACGCGCGAACCTTCGCTCTGCGTCAACGCACCCACGCTCGCCATGTTTATCACCGCCAGGTTCGCGGTGACCACGTCGGCCTGGTTGAGCTGCTGCTCGCCGTAGCCGACGATCGCCGGATGTTTGACCTGGCCCCCGGCAGGACTCTCCACGGTCAGCGCGGCTTGCGCATCCAGCACGACCTGGGAGGGGTCGAATCGCACGCCCCAACGATCGAACAACGGTCCCAGGGTCGAGCTGCGGTCGTCGAGCATTGCCGCCATGGGATCTTCGGGGCTGGCGCTGCCGGGGTCGAGTTCCGCGTGCGGGTCCACGAACACGAGCAGGTGCCCGCCACGCAGCACGAACTGGTCGATGGCGTAGAGGAGACTGCCGGACCACTGCTTGGGATGCACCACGATCAGGGTCTCGATTTCCGGATCGACGGTGGTCGCGATGGCCGGATCAAGCATGCGCACGTC
>JBBRIE010000286.1:0-3176 GCA_038221545.1 Lysobacterales bacterium | reverse complement strand
GACGTCGCCGGCGGCGACGATCGGCAATGCGTGCTCGCCGGCGAGTGTCTCGACCGCTGCAAGCCGCGCGTCGTCTCCGGCAGCACGATGCAGCTCCAGCGCAAGCCATGCCCGCCCGGGGAAGCATCCGTGGAGCCATTCGGCCCAGCGCGGGTCGAGGTCGTGCGGCGGCAGCCACAACGCCAGCAAACCCTCGTTGGGCACGTCCGCGCCGGCTTGGCGGAAATCCTCGAGCGTAATGCGATAGCGGCCCTTGACGCTGCGCCGCCGCGCGCGCGTGATCAGCTCGCACAAGCGGACATAACCCCTGATGTTCTCCACCAGCAGCACGATCTTCGGACCGTCGGCGAGCTGCATCTCGCTGCCGACGATGAGCCGCACGCCGGTATCGCGCGCGGCCTCGTGCGCACGCACGATGCCGGCGAGCGTGCACTCGTCGGTGATCGCGAGGGCGGCATGGCCCAGCGCCTGCGCGCGCTCGAACAACTCGCGCGCGCTCGAGGCGCCGCGCAGGAAGCTGAAGTTGCTGAGGCAGTGCAACTCGGCGTAGGCGGGGGGTGCGGGGGCGTTCCCCGGCCGCCTACCCGGCGTTCGTCGCGGCTGGGGCGCGCTGCCATCCGTGCCAGCGGGATCTCGCGCAGGCGACGCGACGATGCGCAGTGCAGGCGGCTTGTGCACGGACTCGCGCGGGTCGCGATCCGGCATGGCTCAGGCGAACCATCCATGCAGCATGAAGGGCCCTTGCTCGCCGCTCGGGCGATAGGCCCATGCGCGTTGCCCTTCGGCGGTTTCCACCACGTAGTAGTCGCGACGGACATCGCCGCCATCCCACCAGCCCGACTCGATGCGCTCGGGCCCGCTCAATATCCGTAGCTCGCGGCTGCGCAGTGGGATGGGTCGCGATAACAGCCAGCCTGGCCGGAGCGGCGGGGTTTGTCGCGCCACTGGCGCGACCCGCCGAACGCACGCACATGGATGTGCGGGCCGGGCGCCAAGGCGCAGGGATGCATGCTTGCCACGCAACTCACAAGAGCAGCGGAAAGAGCTCCGCTCTACAGAGGAAGCGGGTTGCCGTGTCGCATCGACCTGTCGTTGCCACGCGCGCTCCGGCCGATGATCGGCCTCGATGCCGAGCGTGTACACCCGGTCCGCGCCCAGTCGCGCGCGCAGGCGTTCGCGCAATTGTGGCCATGCCAGCGTCTGCGCCGCGTTGGGCGCGAACAAATCCGTTCCGGCCGGCACGAACGGCGGCAATTCGTCGGCACGCAGCCTGAGGCCGCGCACGGGCGCCGGCACGGATGCCTGCGCCAGGCGGCTCTGGGCGATCTCGAACAGCAGGCGTGGATCGCGTTCGGCCGCGAGCAGGCCAATGGAGACCGTCGTCGCCGCCCGACCCTCGTGTTCGAGCAGCAGGTCGAAACACTGCACGCCGCCATCCCGCCCGACGAGGAACACGGACAGGTCGTGCACGAGGCGTCGCAGCGGGAACCAGAGCGCCTCGTTGCTCTCGACTTCGTAGTTGAATTCGATGCGCTCCTCGAAACGATCAGGGGGCTGGTACCAGTTCAACGGCGTCCGAGCGTCGCCGCGCAGGCGATCCAGGTGCAGCAACGGATCCGGCCCGAAGCGACGCACCAGGGCCGCGCGCGGCAACGCGAACACCTGCCTGAGCGTGCGCAGGCCCATCGCACGCAGCGCATCGGTCACGGCTGCGGGCAGGCCGGCGCGATCGATGGGCACGCGCGCGAGGGCATTGGACAGTGCAGATGGCGTGTCGAGCGCAAGTTCCCCATGATCCTTTGCGAGTACCCACGCCGCGCAGGGATTGGGCGCGAGCGCCAGCTGGTGCCGGAAACCGAGCGCCTCGAGATCGGCGTGCAGCAATGCCGCGAAGCGCGGCCATGGTCCGAACAGCTTGAGGCTACCGCCGACCTCGAGCAGCAGTGCTTCCGGAAAATCGAGGCTGACCTGCGAGCTGTAGCGGTACAGAACGCCGGCGAGCAGGCGTTGCCAGCGCGCCTGCGCGCGCGGATCGAGTTCGATGACGGCGAAGCCACCGAGCAGGGCCTGCGCCGCCGCCAGCGTCTGGCCCGCACGCAAACCGACCACGGCGGCAGTGTCGTTGACCGCGGCCAGCACGCGTCGTTGCGCGGGCCCCGACACCAGTACCAGCGGACGTGCGGGATCCGCCTGATCGCGGAGGACACCGTCCAGCGCCAGTTGCGGCAGCCACAAGCAGGCCCATGAAGACATGGCTGCCTTTCAATGCCGCGCGAAGGGCAAGGGCAGGGAAGCGGCCGATGGCAGGCCACCGCGGCATTTGAGGACGCGCAGGCGGGCAGGGCACGCATCGAGCGCGATGCGCAGCGCCGCCGGCGAGGGATTCGCCGCTGCCGTGTGCGGACGTAACACGAAGCCCAGCGTGCGGCCGGCTGCGGCGGCCACCGCGAGGCGCCGCAGCGCGCGGTCGTTGGCGTTCGCGACCCAGCACACCACGGCTGCGCAGCAGCCCGCGCGCAGGGTCTGCTCGGTCGCCCACAAGGCTTCGCGGGGCTCGCGCACGCCGATCACCGGCAGCCGTTCGAGGACGATGCCCGCCGCCTGCCAGGCACCCGGATACGGCATGTACGGCGGTGCGATCAATGCGACGGTCTCGTCGTTGGCGGTCAGGCGGGCAAGCGTGGGCCACAGCAGTGCAAGCTCACCGATGCCGTCGCTCGCGAGCAGCAACTCGGACAAGGCCGCGGCGGGCCAGCCGCCACCGGGCAGCACCGCATCGAGCGGCGCATGGCCGGTCGCCTGCAACGCAATGCCGGGTGGCGATGCGGACGACGCGCGTCCACGCCATACGCGCGCATCGCGCAACACCTCATCGAGGGCAAGTACCGCCGCAACCATCAAATCGACTCCATCAGCATGCCTCAGGCGCTGCGCACCAGTCCGACGAACAGGCCCTCGATGGCGAAGTCGTCGTGTCCCGAGGGATCGATCGGCGCGAATGCCGCATTGCGCGGAAGTAATCGCACGCGACCGTCGCGTCGTTCGAGACGCTTGACGGTCAGTTCGCCATCCAGCCGCGCGACCACCGTGTCGCCGTGACGGGCTTCGATCACACGCTGCACCGCGATCAGGTCACCGTCGAGGATGCCGTCGCCCTGCATCGAGTCGCCGACCAC
>JBBRIE010000285.1:0-3181 GCA_038221545.1 Lysobacterales bacterium | reverse complement strand
AGTCCAGGGCGGCGTAGGCAACTGCTGCGTGCGCGGGCCGGCGAGCCGGTCCGCGCCTCGGACCGTACCCTGGCGGGGCGCGCCGGCGAGCCGTATCACTCCCACTCGGCGGCGATGCATCGCCACTCGCCGTCTTCGAGGCGCCAGTCGCTGCGGATCGACAGGGTGTCGCTGTCGAGCACGCCGCCGCTTCCCGTCACCAATGCCCGCGTTTCAACCCGCGCGCGGTCGGTGCCGTAGAGCTTGACCTCGATGGCCGCCAGCGTCACGCCGACGCGCTGCTGTCCCAGGAGCAGCCCGCGCAGGAGATTGCGCAGGTCGTCGCGGTCGAGGTCCCCTGGCGTGCCGATGAAATCTTCGCTGACGAACTCGATGAACGCGCGAGGCTCGCGCGATTCCGCGGCGGCCTGCATTTCGCTGATGGCCGCCCGCAAGCGCTCCTCCGGCGTCGTACGCGAGCAGCCCATCATCGCCAGCGCCAGCACCGTGGCGTACAACCGTTGCATCGATTTTCGCTGCCACACCATGTCCACGGGCTCATCTCCTATGTTGCAGTGCAGCGCATCCGGATGGGGAGCGTGTCGATGCACGACGCGCAGATCGCGCGTCCTTTACGACTGGCCGTGGCTTGTCGCACCCCCCACCGTATGCTCCAATCGAGCGCGTTGGCAAGTCGCGCATCGTGCGCGCACTGATGCGCCGGCGATCGAACTTTTGGGGGCCTGTACGTGATGATCGAGACCGAACGGCCGTGGCTGGCGAGCTATCCGAGCGGCATTCCGGCCGAGATCGACATGGGCCTCTATACGTCGATCGTCGCGGTACTCGATGACGCCATCGCGAAGTACCGCGACAACGTCGCGTTCGTCTGCATGGGCAAGGAACTGACGTACGGCGACGTGGATCGCCTGAGTCGCCGCTTCGCGTCGTATCTCGTCGACAAGCTGGGACTCAAGAAGGGCGACCGCGTCGCGCTGATGCTGCCCAACGTACTGCAGTATCCGATCGCCATCTTCGGGGTGTTGCGTGCGGGACTTACGGTGGTCAATACCAATCCCATGTATACCGCTCGCGAGTTGCGCCACCAGCTGGCGGATTCCGGCGCGGTTGCGATACTCGTGCTGGACAACTTCGCCCACACCGTGCAGGAAGTGTTGCGCGATACCCAGGTCCGCCACGTGATCACCACGGGACTCGGCGACATGCTCGGCTTCCCGAAGGGGGCGATCACGAACTTCGTGCTCAAGCACGTCAAGAAACTCGTGCCGGACTTTTCGATCGACGGCGCGGTGCGCTTCAACGCGGCGCTGGCGGCGGGCGACGGAGCGCTGCCGGATATCCGGCTGACCCACGACGACATCGCCTTCCTGCAATACACGGGCGGCACGACCGGCGTGGCCAAGGGTGCGATGCTGACGCACGGCAACCTCGTGGCGAACATGCTGCAGTCGTCCGCGTGGATCGGACGGGTCTCCGAACCCGGCAAGGAAACGATCATTACGGCGTTGCCGCTGTATCACATCTTCGCATTGACGGCGAACTGCCTGGTTTTCATGCAGCTCGGCGGGCGCAACCACTTGATCGTGAATCCGCGCGACATGCCGGGCTTCGTCAAGGAATTGTCGACCTCCGGGTTCACCGCCATCACCGGCGTCAATACCCTCTTCAACGGGCTGCTCAACACACCCGGCTTCGACCAGCTCGATTTCTCGAAGGTGCACATCGCGCTCGGCGGCGGCATGGCCGTGCAGCGCGCAGTGGCCGAACGCTGGAAGCAGCTGACGGGCGTGACCCTGGTCGAGGCCTACGGGTTGACGGAAACGTCCCCTGCGGCGTGCATGAATCCGCTCGACCTCGCCGAGTACAACGGCTCCATTGGCCTGCCGCTTGCTTCCACCGAAATCTCCATTCGCGACGAGGACGCTCGCCAGGTCCCGACCGGCGAGGTGGGCGAGCTTTGCATCCGGGGCCCGCAAGTGATGAAAGGCTACTGGCAGAATCCCGAGGAGACGGCAAAGGTCCTGTCGGACGACGGCTGGCTGCGCACCGGTGACATGGCGCGCATGGACGAGAAAGGCTTCCTCTACATCGTCGACCGGAAGAAAGACATGATCCTGGTCTCCGGCTTCAACGTGTATCCGAACGAAATCGAGGACGTCGTCGCGACGCTTGCCGGCGTGCGCGAGGTCGCGGCGGTCGGCGTACCCGACGACAAGTCGGGCGAAGCGATCAAGCTCGTGGTCGTGCGCAAGGATCCGTCGCTTACTGTGGAGGCCATCAAGGCGCATTGCCGGGAGAACCTGACGGCCTACAAGAATCCGAAGATCATCGAGTTCCGCGACGACTTGCCGAAATCCAACGTCGGCAAGATCCTCCGCCGCGAACTGCGCGATCCGGCGCCTGTTCCCGCGACGACCGCGGCGCCTGCGGCTTCGTAGCTGGGGTAGCGGAGCTCCGCTCCGCTCTACAGGAAGCGCCCGCGGCCTTGCCCTTGTAGAGCCGAGCGCAGCTCGGCTGACAGGCTGGCACGCCTCAGGCTTCGGGACGCATGTAGGGAAACAGCAGCACGTCGCGGATGGACGCCGAGTCCGTCAGCAGCATCACCAGGCGATCGATGCCGACACCAAGCCCACCGGTAGGCGGCAACCCGACTTCAAGCGCACGGATGTAGTCCGCATCGAAATGCATCGCCTCGTCGTCGCCGCCTTCCATCGCCGCCACCTGGGCATGGAAACGCGCGGCCTGGTCTTCGGGATCGTTGAGCTCCGAAAAGCCATTGGCGATTTCCTTGCCGCCGATGAACAGCTCGAAGCGGTCCGTGATGCCCGGCTCGGTGTCGCTCTCCCGCGCAAGTGGCGAGACCTCCACCGGATAATGCGTGATGAAGGTCGGTGCGACGAGACCGGCCTCGACCGTCTTCTCGAAGATCTCGAGCAGCAGCTTGCCCCAGCCATGGTCCTTCTTCACGGGGATGCGCAGCTGCGCGCAATGCGCCGCCAATGCATCGCGGTCGCGGCAGTCGGCGACGCTGATTGAAGGATTCAGCTCGCGCACGGCCTCCTCGAGACGCCAGCGACGGAACGCGGGGCCCAGGTCGATTGCCTCGCCTTCCCAGGTGAGTTCGGTGCGCCCGAGCGTGTTCTGTGCGCAGTCGCGGATCATCGACTCGGTCAGCGCCATG
>JBBRIE010000284.1:0-3184 GCA_038221545.1 Lysobacterales bacterium | reverse complement strand
GTGGGCAATGTGGTGAATGGCGTGTTCGCGCCGACGCCCGATGCCAATGGCAGGTCGCTGTACCGGTATCGCTACGTGCCCGGCAGCACGCCGCCGCAGCAGCAGGTGCCTGCGCAGTCGGGCACGGTGTCGATGGACTTCGACGCGCCTGCGACGCAGGCTCCGTGCAACGACGGTCGCATCGCCACCAACGCCGTGGCCGTGATGACATTTTCACTGGGAGCCGACCAGAACATCCGCTGGTGCATGGAGCCCATCGTCGCCGCCACCGCGCGTGCGACGCCGGACTTCAGCGGCCTCTGGTACGGCGGCCCGGCAGACGATGGCTGGGGATGGTCGGTCCTCAACTTCCGCCTCAACAACCAGGACGGCCTGGCCGCGATCCTTTTCTACTACGACGCTCTGGGCAACAGCAGCTTCGCGTTCGCGCAGGCTCCGACATTCGTCAACGGCGCCGCGATTCCCGTCTTCCATCGCAAGGGCTATTGCAGGACCTGCCCGACGGCGCCGTTCGTCGACCGGCTGGCGGGCTCGGTGACCTTCAGCTTCACCCAGCCAAGCGAATCGGCCAGCGCGAACAATCGCGTCACTTACTCGGCGACACCGCAGAACACGGTGGGCGGCACGTTCGCGCGCAGCAACAGTCCGTTCCTCCTGCTGACCTCGCCGCAGTAGTTCCCGCGAGCCGTCCCGGCTTGTCCAGAACCGGGATTGTCCCTGCGCTAAACCGGTTGACCGTCAGCGGTAGGTGACCGCGGATGGATCCTGCGACTCGAGCCAGCCGAAGTCGTTGAGGGTGGTGACGCGCAGCGCCTCGCCCTCGAGCGCGAGGCGCGTGATGCCGGCGTTGGCCAGGCCGAGCGTGAGCGGGAATACGCCGGCATCCGGCAGATCCATGGTGATCGCACACGCGGTCGCGATGACCCCGGCGGAAGTGAGCACGACCGCGTCGCCGCCGGTCGACTGCATGCGCGCGACCTTGGCGGCGAGGGCCCGCGCGACGCGAGCGCGGAAGTCCGACCATGTCTCGTGGTACTCGTGCTCGAAATCGCCATCCTGCCAGCGTGCCAGTGCGTGCGAGAACATGCGCAGGAAGGCGCGCTCGGGCGACTCGTCTGCTGCGAGTGCTCGCCGCAACGCGGCGATGGTCTCGTGCTCCGGCGCGTGCGCACGCATCAGCGCCACCGCCGCGATCACGTCCCAAACGGCGTCGACGATGCTCACGGGAGGCTCGGCCATTTCGCGCAACGCCAGCGACAGCGTGTCGCGTTGCCTCGTGAGCGAGCCGGAGCACGCGAGCGCGGGCGCGAAGCCCCGCGCCCGCATGTTGATGCCGAGGAGTCGCGCCTGTTCGCGTCCGTGCACCGACAGGCAGTCATAGTCCTCCGCGTCGATCGACGCCTGCGCGTGCCGCACCAGCCAGAGCTGCGTCATTGCCGTTCCTATTCCTTTCGCATGCGCGCGAGGCAGCGGCGCTCGAGGTAATGCACCATCAGCCAGAAGTGGCGGAACACGGGGTTGCGCGTCTGGCGGTGGTGATAGCGGTAGTAGATCTGCTGCACGATCGCGGCGAGACGGAACAGGCCGTAGGTTTCATAGAAGGCCCAGTGTGCGCCAGCGCGGCCGCTGGCGCGCTCGTAGTGCGCGATCACTTCGCGACGCGTGAACATGCCGGGCAGGTGCGTGGGCTGGCGGCGCATCGAGCGGATGAACCAATCGTCGCCGGCCTCGACCCAGTAGGCCAGCGAGTTGCCGACGTCCATCAGCGGATCGCCGAGCGTTGCCATTTCCCAGTCGAGCACGCCGATGATGCGCGTGGGATCGACGCGGTCGAGCACCAGGTTGTCGAAACGGTAGTCGTTGTGGATGACGCAGTTCGCGGACTCCGCGGGTAACTCGTCGGCCAGCCAGCGCATGACGCGCTCGAAGCGCGGCACGTTCCAGGTGCGTGCCCGTCGGAAGCGTTCGCTCCAGCCGTCGATCTGCCGCTTCGCGTAGCCCGCGCCCTTGTCGAACGCGGCGAGCGCAGGCGTCGTGGCATCGACCGCGTGCAGTTCGACCAGCGCGTCCAGCGCGTGGATGCAAAGCGTGCGAGTACCGTCGCCATCGAGTGTCACTGCACGCGGCATCTCCTTGCGCGGGATATGCCCGTCGATGCGCTCCATGACGTAGAAGGGGCTGCCGATGAGGTCCGCGTCTTCGCACAGCGCGAGCATCTGCGGCACGCGATGGAACGACGGCCTGAGCGCCTGCTGGAAGCGGAACTCCCGCGCCATGTCGTGCGCGCCGGCGGCCATTGTGCCGGCCGGCGCGCGGCGCAGCACCACGTCGTCGTTGGCGTAGCGCAGGCGATAGGTCCAGTTGGACGCGCCACCCGAGTACTGCGTGATGGCAGGTGCGCCCGTGAGGTGCGGCAGACGTTGCTTGAGCCACGCGTCGACGGTCGGTGCGTCGAGTGCTTCGCCCGCCCGCGCGTTCATGGCGAAGCGCGGCGCCCCCGGTGTTCGGCGATCTCGAGTTTGGCGAGGGTCTGCCGGTGCACCGCGTCGGGGCCATCGGCGATGCGCAGAGCGCGCGCCTGCGCGGCGAATGCGGCGAGCGGCAGGTCGTGCGACAGGCCGGCCGCGCCGAACATCTGGATCGCCTCGTCGACCACGCGCTGCAACACGCTCGGCGCCACCAGCTTGATTGCGGCGATGGCGCGCTGCGCGCCGCGCGCGCCCACGCGGTCGATCTGCCATGCGGCGTGCAACGTCAGCAGGCGCGCCTGGTCGATGGCCACGCGCAGGTCGGCAATGCGTTCGCGATTCCCGCCGAGGTCGAGCAGCGGTTTGCCGAACGCGTTGCGCGCAAGTCCACGTTCGATCATGAGGTCCAGTGCCCGCTCCGCCGCGCCGACGCAGCGCATGCAGTGGTGAATGCGGCCGGGGCCGAGGCGGCCCTGCGCGATCTCGAAGCCGCGGCCACGACCCAGCACCACGTTCGAAGCCGGCACGCGCACGTTGTCGAACAGCACCTCGCCATGGCCGTACGGCGCATCGACGTCGCCGAACACGGACAGCATGCGCTCGATGCGCACGCCCGGCGTGTCCATCGGGATCAGCACAATCGAGTGTTGGCGGTGCCGTTCGGCGCCGGCATCGGATCGCCCGAGCAACAACGTCACGGCGCAGCGCGGATGACC
>JBBRIE010000283.1:0-3241 GCA_038221545.1 Lysobacterales bacterium | reverse complement strand
CGACCAACTCCCCGTGAATTTCAGCGGGCGCGGCACGGCGGCCACGAAGGCGGAACTGCTGGCCTACTTCGCGCAGCCGCGGGATATCCAGCAGTCGTCGGTGCAGGCTGTGCTGCAGCCGCTGCTGGCCGATTACGACGGCAGTGGCATCCTGTTCGAACAACGGGTCGGCACCAATATCCCGAAGTGGACCGGTGCGTTCGGCGGCACGCTGCAGATGGGACAGCAGTGGAAGGTGCAGACCACGATGGAGTATCGCACCGGCTACCTGGTGCAGAACCTCACGGACGGTTTCCGCGCGTCGCAGCATCCGTCCATCGGCTCCAACCGCAAGGAATTCTCGGTGCCGCAATCCATCATGCAAAATCCGGCCAGTTCGCCGGAAGAGCGGGTGGCGGCGGCCACGGAGTACATCACCAAGTACCGGCGCCTGCTTGAGCCGGGACTCAACCAGGGCCAGGATGGCTCATTCCTGCGGTGGCGCGAGTTGGCGCTGACCTATGACTTGGCCACGTCCACGGCCACGAAGCTCGGATTCCGCAACGCCAGCATCACGCTCGCGGGTCGCAACATCCTGCTGTGGACCCGGTACCCCGGGATGGATCCCGAGTCCAACGAGAACGGGCGGGGCTCTACCAACACGTTGGCGGACAACTTCCAGAACGCCACCGACGGATTTGGCTTGCCCATCCCGCGTCGCGTTTCCCTCGCGCTGAACCTTGGCTTCTAACCCGGACCAAACAACCATGCCATTCGGAATATCGATCGTGGGTTCGGCGCCTTGTCGTCGACACCTGGCAACGGGTGCGCTGATAGTCGGCGTCCTCGCCCTGTCGTCCTGTACAATCTTTTCCACCGAAGTCAAGAACCCCAACGCGGTCACGGAGGATGCCATTGCCACCGCATCCGCGGCCGCCAGCTCGTTGGTCAACGGGTTGTACGGTTCCGTGAACGCGGCCGGCAACCAGCTCGTGGGAACGACGGGTGCCGTGGCAGACGAGCTCACTTGGGTGGGGTCGCGCGAATACTGGAACCTGCTTGATGGCGGTGACGCCGGCGATCCGCTCAACGAGTACACCAACGGCCAATACTCGTACGTGAGTCAGGCGCGCTGGCTTACCAACTACGTCCTCCCAAAACTCGAGGGCTACGACAAGGCCAACGAGCTGCGGAGCCGGTCGGACCTGGCGCAGGCCTATTTCCTCGGAGCCACCATCTACACTTTCATCGGCGAAACGTACGAGGACTTCATCATCTCGTCCGACCGAACGGTGAACGGGGCACCAATCGGCGAGGCCAACATGCGGATCATGTTCGATTCCGCGATCACCTACCTCAACAAGGGGTTGGTGGTGGCGCAGGCCACGAGCAACCTCGACATGCAGAAGCGCATCCTGGGCATGCGGGCCCGCGCCAAGTTCTCGAAGGCCGTCTGGGCGTCGCTGCGTGCGCCGCGCGGTTTCCCCTCCTCGCCCTACATCAACGATGCCGGCGCGAACGCCGATGCGGCGGCGGCATTGGCGGTGATGGGGAACAACAGTTACCGATACCGGTTTGACGTGGTGACGCAGAACAATGGCGGATATTTCTCCACGGGCAGCGAGACGAATCAGCGTCTCGAGATCCGCGCCGGTTCCCGGTATATCACAACGACCGCGGCAGGCACCCGTCCGTTGGACGGGGCGGCAGGCATCAGCAAGCTGGATCCCGTCACCGGCCAGGTGGATCCGGTGACGCTGGCGAACATCAACGAATGTTGCCGCCAGTCCACCGGCCAAAATGTCGGATGGACGGCCACGTCAGCCAAGGAAATGCTCCTTATCCTCGCCGAGGCCGCACTCGCGACGGGCAACATGCCCGAGTTCACCGCCCGCATCAACGCGGTGCGTGCGGTGGATGCTCTGCCGCCCTGGACGGGTACGCCCTCGGCACGGGACATCCTCATCCACGAACGGGCCGTGTCCCTGTTCCTGCAGGGGCGGCGGCTCAATGATCATTACCGGTTCAACGAACGCGCCGACCGGTGGATCGTGACCAAGGGCACCCGGCCCTGCTTCTTCCCCATCTCGTATGACGAGCGTCAGCAGAATCCGCTCGCCCCGCAGCCTGCACAGGATCGACCGACGGCGTGCCAGTAATGGGCGTTGAAGCAACACCAGTGAACGACCGGCCACGGAATCTCGTGGCCGGTCGTTTCACGGGTATTCCGGTATTGTTGTTGACCGCGTGGGCACTCGTGGGCTGCTACGCGTTCGTGCCCGTGACGGCCGCTCGGCCGGTGCCCGTTTCAGGCAACGTGCATGTGACTCTCTCCGCCAAAGGAACGACCGCTGTGCAGTCGATCCTCGGCACCGACATCAATGCGATCGAGGGCGTAGTGGTACGCCACACTGGTGATACGTTGGTGGTGAATGTGGAGCGTTCCATCAGCGACGTTAAAGGGGTATTTGAGTCCACCGGCGTGCCGGTCGCTTTGACGACCGACATGATCACCGACGTGGGGGTTCGCACTATTTCGCGAAAACGCACGGCCCTGTTGGTACTGGGATTGGTGGCAGCGGTCCTATTGGCTTTTACCGGCGCCAATTTGGGGTCCACGGGCGACGGAGTGTTGCCGCCGCCCTCGCAACCGTAACCGGCAGCTGCCCTCAGAACGCCAGCATCTGTGTGTACTTGACGATCACGCCGAATCCGGTGGCTGGCGCGTCTGGCAGGGTGATCTTCTGCTGGTTGAGCACGATGAACAGGTCGCTCAGAGGATGGTGAATGAGGTTGAACCGAACGTTGGCATTGAGGGTATGCGCATGCGGGTCGTATTGCGCCAGCGCATCGAGAAACATGTTGGTGGTGAAGCTGTAGTTGGTGCGCGCGGTGTACAGCAGTGCTTCAAGGCTGGCATCTGGGAGCGTCATCGTCGCCGCGGTCTGGTGTTGATCTCCCGTCCTTCATTGGCAATCTGCCGGTCGGCTCGCGCACCAGCGGCATTGGTGATAAACACGTATCCGTTGCGTCGATCATGGAACGTATCGAGCATCACTTCGAAGTCGTCCTGGTCGTCTTCGCGGAAGTCCTTCCGGATGTCATTGACAACGATCTGCGACGGTTTGGCATCGTGCAACACCACGCCGATGTAGAGGCGCTCCGCGTCAAAGAGCACGCGGACAATGGTGGCCTCCGTGGCCGGTGCGCCGGTGCGCGGCTCCGCCTGTATGAACTGATCGGCGATGGGAGCCGTCCTCCA
>JBBRIE010000282.1:0-3258 GCA_038221545.1 Lysobacterales bacterium | reverse complement strand
AAACCCTGGGGCAGGATCACCGTCAAGTACTGCTGGATCCGGGAGCCGGCGGGCCGGTTCGCGCCACCGCTTTCGCGCCATCGCCAACAGCGGTCCATGGATGGCGCTTCCACCAGCCGTTTGCCCCAGGAAGTCGCCAGTTGACCAAACTACCCGCTCAGAAATTCTCGGGCCCGTGTGTTTAGACTTCTGTCCTTCAACGTTCAGGGCAAAGTTCGGTAAGATGCGGACATCATAAAAGTGCGCCCGGGCCCGACCCTGCCGCCGGACGCGTCGGGGACATGCACGTACGAAGTACAGATCTGCGAGGCCTTGCCGGCGACCTTCGCGGAGGGCTGTCGAGCGCGGTCGTCTCGCTCGGCATCTTGCTGCCGTTGGGCCTCCTGTCGTTTGCGGCACTCGGGCCGGCGGCCGGCGCCGTCGGCGTCCCCGCCGCATTCGCGACCGCGATCGTGGGCAGTCTCGTCGCGACGATCGTCGGCGGGGCCGACATCCCCGGAAGCGGACCCAAGAGTTCGATGTCCGTCATCTTCGCGGGCTTCGTCGCCATCCTGGCGAGCGATCCGCGCATTGCCACGGTACGCGGCATCGACGTGGAATCGTTGCTGCTGCTGACGTCGCTGTGCGTCGCGATCTCCGGGCTGCTGCAGGTGCTGTTCGCGCTGCTGCGCTTCGGCTCGCTGGTGAGCTTCGTGCCGGTGCCGGTGGTCGCGGGTTTCATGAACGGGCTCGCGCTGATCATCGTGATCGCGCAGTTCGAGACCTTCCTGGGGCTGCCGCACGGGGCCGGCGCGTCCGACCTGATGAGCGGGCTCGGGCGCATGCAGATCGGGGGCGTCGCGCTGGGTATCGCGACGGTCGCGCTGTGCTGGTTCGTCGCACGCCGATGGCCACGATTGCCATGGGCGCTGATCGGGATCGTGACCGGGACCACGGTGTACGCCGTCGTCACGCGGGCCTGGCCCGGCATCCCGCTCGGACCTTTGCTCGGCGTGTCGTCGCTCGGGTTCCCGATGCCGCTTGAATTCGCGAAGCTGTCCTCGCCAGCGGTGGCGCCGCTTCTCGAGACGCACCTGCCGCACCTTTTGATGACCGCCGGCGTGATCGCGCTCATCGGCTCGATGGACGCGCTGCTCTCGGCCGTGGCGGTCGACGCGCGCCTCGATACGCGGCACGACTCGAATCGCCTGCTGCTGGGGCAGGGACTCGCCAATATCGCGTGCGCCTCATTCGGCGGCTTGCCGCTCGCGACGTCGTTGTCGATCCAGCTCGCCACGCATGGGGCGGGAGGCCGTGGTCGCACCGCGGGAGTCGCATGCGCGCTGGTGCTGCTGGTGGTGCTGCTGGCCGGCGGACGGGCGCTCGGGCTGGTGCCCGTTACCGTCATCGCGGGCGTCATGCTGGTCGTGGCGTTCGGAATGTTCGACCAGTGGAGCCGCGCGCCGTGGCGGCAACTGCGCGCCGGCGCGCGCGACCGCGACGCGCTGTGGAGCCTGTCGATTGTCGTGATCGTCGGTGCGATCACCGTCGTGTTCGGCTTCGTGCCGGCAATCGCCGTCGGTGTGGTGCTCTCGCTCGTGTTGTTCGTCGCGTCGCTCAATCGCTCGCTCGTGCGCAGCGTGGTCACCGGCGAGTCCCGCGGTTCGCGGCGGATCTACGACGCCGAGCGCGCACGCATGCTCCGCGCGCACGGCACGCAGATCCGGGTGGTCGAGCTCGAGGGCGCCATCTTCTTCGGCACCGCACTGCGGCTCCGCTCCGAAATGGAGGCGCTCGCTGCCGGCTCGCGCTACTTCATCCTCGACGTGCGTCGCGTGTCGATGATCGACGCGTCGGGCGCCAATGCGCTCGACCGACTCGCGTCGCGTCTCGCGCATGCCGGCACCCAATTGCTGCTCGCGGGACTGCTTGAAGGCCAGCGCCACGCTCGCGCGCTGCGCGCGTATGGCGCGTTCGGGCACGAGGATGGGCGCCACTGGTATGCCGACATCGATCGCGCGCTCGAGGCCGCCGAGCGCGGGTTGCTCGACGAGGCGGGCGCACAGCTGCCTCACGACGAACTCCCGCTTGAACGATTCGCGCTGCTCGAGGGAATCGACGCCGAGCAGCGCGAGCGGCTGCGGGCGATGCTGACGCGCGTCGAACTCGCGACGCACGAGGTGCTCTTCCGGCGCGGCGAGCCGGGCGACCGCCTCTATGTCATCGCGCAGGGCTCGATCAGCATCCTCGCGAATGTCGACGAAGGCGTGGCGGCCGCACATCGCCTCGCGAGCTTCGGCCCCGGCGTCGTGTTCGGCGAGACCGCGATGCTCGACGGCCAGGGCCGCAGCGCGGCCGCCGCGGCCGACGAACCGTCCGTGCTCTACGTGCTGACGCGCGCGGACTTCGACGCGCTGCGCGAACGTGACCCCGCGCTCGCCAACCTCGTGCTGCTCAACATCGCGCGCGAGCTGTCCGCGCGGCTTCGCTTCGCGACCGCGACAATCCAGGCCACGGACCGCTTCTAGTGGCCGACGAGTGTGGCAGGTCGCGGTTCGCCTACGGAACCACTTCGTTGCGCTGCCGCAACTGCGTGCGCTGATTCTCCCGCCGTTCCGGGAGCAGGCGCACCTGCGCGGCCTCAATCGCGCGCAGCAGATCGTGTGACTCCAGGAGGCGCGGCGCGCTGACGTAGCTCGCGCCCGCGGCGTAGAGCGGTTCGATCTCGGACAGGCGCTCGGCGTGCACGATGATCTGCGCATGGGCGTTCAGCTCGCGCAGTTCGCGGACCAGCCGCAGGTTGCTTGTCCCGCGCAGCAGCGAATCCGGCAGCGAGCAGACGACGATTTCCGCGTCCTCCAGGCCTGCGTGCAGCAGCGTTTCGCGCTGCGAGATGTCGCCGTAGATGACGTCGACGCCGCGATCGCGCAGGTGCTTGATCGCCTCGGGGTTGAAGTCCACGACACAGAGGTCGCGCAGGAGCTGCGGCTTCTCGCGGCCGATGTCGTCGAACAGCGAACTCGCGGTCTGGTAGAAGCCCAGCACGTAGATGCGCCGCCGGTGCCTGCGCACGGGTTCTGCCGTATCCGTCGGCGGCAGGTCGCGCAGGCCGATCCGCGCGAGCTTAGGCGAGAGCGCGCGGAGCAGCGCGTCGTTGCGGCCGATCGCATACGTGCTCAGCACGGCGAGGAACGCGAATCCGAAGGCGACGACGCCGATCGTCTCGTCCGATACGTCACCCGCGGCCTTGCCGAGCGCCAGCAGCACGAGCGACAGCTC
>JBBRIE010000281.1:0-3271 GCA_038221545.1 Lysobacterales bacterium | reverse complement strand
GACGGCGCACCGCCTCGCCGCCGAGCGGCACGATGCGGCGGGCGAGCGCAATGCGCTCCGCAGTCTCGCCTTCCTGCGCTCCCACGAGGGTCACCACGTCGAGGCACTGGCGCTGATCGAGAACGTGCTCGGGCTCGGGCGGGAGGCCAGCGACACGCGCGCGGAGGCCGGTGACCTCGCCACGATGGCGAACATTCTGCGCGCGCTCGGGCAGCTCGATCGGGCGCTAGAGGTGCTTGAGGAAGCGCGCGAGCGCATGTCGAAGCTCGGGAACTCGGTGCGCTACGGGGCGCTCCTGAACGTGATCGGCGCGGTCCATCGTGACCTCGGGAACTTCGAAACCGCCGTCGAATTCTTTCAGCGTACGAGCGAACTGCACGAACATCCCGTGTACGCCTCGTTCTCGTTGCCAGCAATTGCGCACGTGCAGCTGCAGCAGGGAAAGATCGAGGAGGCACTGGCGACCTATCGCGAGGCGGTCGCCCTCAACCGCAAGGCGCGATACGCGGACGGTACGGCGCAGACGACTCGATCGCTTGGTGACGTATTGGCCGGCCTCGGTCGCGACGCGGAGGCCGTGCCATACCTCGAGGAGGCCGCCGGCTTATTCGCGCAGCTTGAGGAGCGCGCGGACGAAGCGCACATGCGCCGCCGGCTCGCCTCGGTGCACGAGAAGCTCGGTGACTGGCAGGCGGCGCGCGACGCGTGGCGTGCCGTGCGGACGCTCGCCCGGGCGCTCGAAGACCTTCCGGTAGAAGCCGAGGCGCTCGAGGGGATCGCGCGGGCTGAGCGGCAACTTGGCAGCGATCCGGCGGCGGTGATCGCAGCCTACGAGGACGCGCTCACCACGGCGGCCCGTGCCGGCGACCGGTCGCGTGAGCTTGCCGTCCGCAACGCGCTCGGTATCGTACAGTGGCAGCGCGGGGCCTACGCCGACGCGGTCCGCCACTACGAGGCCGCACTGCGCCTCTGCCGCGAGGGGAGCGATCGCGTGCATGAGGGGCTGATCCTCAACAGCCTTGGGGCCACCCTGCACCGCCTGCAGCGGTGGGACGAGGCCCGGACCGCGCTGCTCGATGGCGTGCGCATCACCGAGGAGACCGGCGAAGTCCAGCTGCAGGCGCACGCCCTCGGTACCCTGGGAGAGGTGTGCCTCGATAGCGGCCGGCTCGAGGAGGCGCACACGCACTTGCACGCGTCGCTTCGGTTGCGCGTTACGCTGCCTGACCGCCGCGGGGAGGGCTGGATGCATGAGCGTCTCGCACGCACCGCGCGGGCCGATGGCGACATGACCGAATCGGCGTTGCATGTCCGGCAGGCACGGGACATCGCCGCCGAAGTGGGCGACCCGCTGCTGCAGGCGGCGGTATCACGCTTGTAGTGTTACCCCTGCATGCTGGACACCACGTTCACGACCACCCTTCAAACTCCTGCTATCCATGCCACGCTACATCATCGAACGCAACGTCGGCACCATCACCCGTGAGCAGCTCACGGCCGCCGGCAAGACCTCCAATGCCGTACTCGCCGACATGCCGGAAGTCGTCTGGGTGAAGAGCTACGTCTCCGACGCTGAGGGGAAGATCTACTGCGAGTACATCGCGCCGAACCCGGAGGCCGTGCTCGAACACGCGCGGCGTGCGGGACTGCCGGCCGACAAGATCTCCCTGGTAAGCCTTGAGATCAGCCCGGAGATGTTTGTCTAGCACGAACGGGGCGCACCGATATCTGGTGCGCCCCGTTCTGCACGCGCTCGTGTTTGCGCGCAGTGGTCAGTGATTTCCGCCGGACTTCTGGTTGTTCCAGTACTGGCAAGACACGCGCGGGTTCCACGAAGCAAAGATGCCCGCGGGGCTCGGGTTGTCTTTCCACGCCCACACGTGCAGCGCCCAGAGACCGAAGCTATTGACCTTGAACTCCTGTCCGAACAGCATGGGCGGAGTGTCGCCAGTCCACATGCCTTCCGGGATCGCGTATTCCACGGCCACGAGCACATTCTTGCCGCCGGGACCGGGCTCGTAGAGCAGCGCTTCGGGCTCGGTGAGGGAGACCTCGCCGTCAATAAGGCTGCCCTTCACGAAATGGAGACCCATGCCACCGGCCTTGTTCGGCGACTCGTCGACCATGCACATGTCCATGAAGAGGATGTTGTAGTCGGCCGAGTCGCGAGCGAACTCGAAGTTATGATACCGCGCCATCGCTGAACGAAGCGTAGCGAGATCACGGTTCACCGCAGCATTCGCCTGGCCAGACGACTTTGAGGTGGCCGCGTCGAGACCCATGATATTGGGCTCGCTCATGGCTCGCGGGTCGGACCCGCAGGCGGCGACAAGGAGCGCAGCGCTGGCGAACAGCGACCGCTGGAAAGTGGTGATCGAAAAGAGAGCGAACCTACGCATGACGAGTCTCCGGTAAGGAATCATGGGCGAGTGCGCCGAAGCGGCGCCGTCGAGTCGACGCCGTTCTTGCGTCGCTACCAGAGAAGGCGGGAGAGTACGCCGATGTAGCTCATTTCAGGACGGCGACCGCGCACGAAAAATCGGCGCCTGACTCGCGTTGACCGCACCAGTGGAATGGGCAGAGGACGACACGATGCGCCTGAAGACCATCGTTGCCGAGTATCATCGGCCCTGATGTCCGCAGGTCGTATTGATCCGTCCGCTGCGACCCACTGTGCGCAATACCGTCAGTCTACTTGCTGTCTCGACGGGCCTGATTGCGGCGACCGCGTGATCCAACGTGGCCGTGATGGGCAGCGCCACTGTCTCGGGTGAGCGCCGCTGCCTTGCGTGGGCCACGTGAGTTGGCGCCGACCGCTTGGAGCGATGTTGCCCGTGCCAGTGCGGCATCGCTCCAGGGACTGGGGGCGTCGTCCGGCACTGCGGTTTCCGGCTGTACACCTGAGGCGCGCGGGCTCTTGGTTGCCTTGCGCTTGGTCGACTGCGTTCCTGCGGCCTTGCGCGAGGTCGCTTTCGCAGCACGTGCCGCGTCGCGTTCAGCGCGCGCGGTGAGCTTCGCCAGCTGGGCCTCGAAGCGCCCGAGCGCCTCGGTGAACAGCTCCTGCTTCGCAAGCGTATTCGCATTGCCTTCGGCGGCCCGGGTACTTTTTGCGCGACGCTTGCCCCGTGCCTCGCCTTTCTGCTGTCGCGCGAGGTCGCGATACTTGTCCTGCAGCTTGCGCGCACGCGTGAGCTTCTGTTTGAGGCGGCCTGCAGTGATGTCCTTGATTGCTGAACCGAAACTCGCCTCCAGCAGTTGCCATTCCGATTGC
>JBBRIE010000280.1:0-3281 GCA_038221545.1 Lysobacterales bacterium | reverse complement strand
TCGGCTTTTGCTTTTGGAGCCGGTGATTACAAGGTCTTCTACAACGACAGGGTGGCTGCAATAAAGTGACTTGGCGAAAGTAAGCCGACGACGTTGGCTTGACCTGCCCTTCCTTTGGCCAATGTGAATCGCCCCCTCTTTCGTAGAACAGCTCCCAGGTGCTGCAGCGACAGGGATTCGCACCCCCACGGATGCGACTCAAACGGCCGAAACGCGTAGCATGGCAACGCCAAACCGGGAGTACGCCATGAGCCGCACGCTGTACAAGGTTGCCATCACGTTGTGGGTGCTGCTGCTGGCCGTCGCGATCCTCATCGGCGGATTCGGGGCGATGCTCGACTTCACGTTCGACCGCACGCAGTGGGGATGGCTCGTGTCGATACTCGGCGGTGGCGGCGTGATCCTGTTCCTCGTCGGTGGCATGCTCGACCTCTGGGGTCGGCGCGACGCGTAGGCACCCAACGACGCCGTCATAGCGTCGATCACGCATGGTCAGTCGACTTGATCTGCGTGTCGGCAGCGGCCGTCAGCGCTCGCGCCGGTAGTTCACGCCGGCGCGCACTTCCGTGCCGACGACGGCCTCAAGTTCGAGCCATTCGCGCAACAGGTAGCGCAGGCTGAAGACGGGCTCGCCCTGCAGTCCCGAAAAGCCGTAGCTCAGGTAAAGACGTGGTGACAGCCAGCGCCCCATGGTGAACGCCGCGGTGGATTCACCGAGGTCGCCGAGTCCCATGCGCGCGCCCAGCGACTTCGCAAGCAGGTCGCCGCCTGCGCCTCCCAGCGCTCCTGCCGCATTCGCGATCGCGCCCGCGTCGGCACTGCTGGCGCTGCGCAGCGGACGTCCCACGACCAGGTAGGCAAGCGCGTCCGACTGGTCCATCGCCGGCGACGAATACACTTGCGAGTCCGGCGCGAGCGCGGTGCCCGCCACCTTGATGCCAACCGTGACAGCGCCTACACGTCGCGTCGCGCGGATGTCGAGGCGCGGATTGTCGAGCGGGGAGCGGTTGAAGATGACGCGCCCACGATCGATGTCGAGCTGCTGGCCGTAGGCCTCGTACTTCCCCAGCACGCTGAGCGTGCCTTCGCCCGTGGCATCGCCACCGGGCCGGTTGCGGACGCGGAGGCGGCCGCTGACCTTGCCATCCAGCCCGAATCCCTGCAACGCCACTGCGTCGCCCGCGATCACGGTGACGTCGCTCCAGATCAGCGAGTCGCGCCGCTCGACCGGCGGGTCGTCGACCACGATTACGTCGCCGGTGCGGCGGCGCCCGGCTTCTATGCGCGAGAGGTCGATGCGCGCGCGCGGCACGGTGAGCGTGCCCTCGACGTCGACGCGACCGGCCGTGGCCGTGAGCGTGAGGTCGGGCGTCACGCGCAGCATGAGGTCGGGGCGGTTCGCGGCGAGAAAATTGTCGCCCGTGATTCGCAGCTTCAGGGTTTCACCTGCGGCGCCCGGCGCCCAGCGGCCGCTGATCCGGGCGCTGCCGTCACGTCCGGACAACACCGTGCCCTCCACGGAGAGGCTGCGATCGGCATTGGCGGTCAAGCGCACGTCGGCCTCGCGCAGCCGGACGTTGTATTCCGGAATCTCGACGAAGAATTTGGTGAGGTGCGCTTCGCCAGAAAAGTTCGGCGCGCCGAGGGTGCCGCCGAGCGCGAAGCGCCCCGTCAGCGCGCCGCGCGGACTGGCGAGGTCCGGGCTCAATGCCTCCAGCCACGCCAGGTCGTCGAATGCGAGGATGATCTCGCCGGAGAGCGCGCTGTCCGGTGCAAGTGCGGGGCCTGTCGAGACGTTGCCCTCGATGCGTCCGGACGTGCCTACCGCACCTGACACGCGCGCGCGCGCGCCCGCCGCATCCGCGTCGAAGTCGACACGGATGTCGCGTACGGCGATCACCACCGGATCAAGTTCGCGCTGGATGACGATGCGGCCGTCTGCAAGGCTCGCGCTGCCGCGGCCGCTCAGTATGCCGTCGGCGTTCCGAACCAGTGCGCCTTCGCTCGACAGCTCCGAATCGATTTCGAATTCCGCGACGCCGGCAAGTTCGAGCGCGCGGGCGATCACCGCGCTCGGCAGCCGGTCGATGCTCCAGCGCGTGGAGATCGCGCCGCTCTTCGAGAACTCCCCGCTGACGCAGGCGTCGCGGTCACCTACCGTCAGGCACAGTCCGGGATCCGCGATCGCGAACGCTTCACTGCCGGCGACGAGGCCGACCGGTTGCTTCAGCGTCCAGCGGTCAAGTCCGCGCGGCGCAACGTCGAAAGCCACCAGTCGACCGCGCCATTCCGGGTCCGCGAATGCGCCCTCCGCTCGCAGTGTCACGTCGAGTTGCTCGCTCTCGATGGCGAGGGACGCAACGTGCCGCTTGGCGCTGCCATCGACGTCGAGTGCAATGCGGTCGACGCGGAGCTGGTCGATCGCGACCGCCGAGGCGACGACGGCCAGGTGGCCGGTGCCGGTGCCCTGCGGCGAGCTTGCATCGACGTCGAGTGTTCCGATCGCAATCTTCGAGTACGCGATGCCGGAGGCGTCAAGGTTGCCGTCGATCGACCAGGGCGCGGTCGCCGTGTCGATCTCGATGGAGCCCTCGACCCTGCCGCTGGCCCCCGGCAGCAGGTCGTCGAGCGAGCGGACGTCGAGCGAGGCCACGATTCGCGAATCCTCCATTCGCCGCTTTTCGAAGCTGACGCCGCTGGCGCCGCTGCGCAAAGTCCCCGCTCCGGCGAAACGCGCCTCTTCGCCGAATTCGAGCGTCACCTGCCCGGCGAGCGGCCGGCCCCGCAGCGTCCCGCCGATCCCGTCGAGTACCAGCTTGCCGACCGGTTGCGTGGCGCCGCGCGAGCCGTCGAAAGCCAGCGACGCGTCGATCGCACCTTGCCATGCGGGCGCGAACACGGCGGGGTCGAAGTTGTCGGCACGTCCTCGCAAGCGCCAGGTGGCGCCCTCGACGAGCCCGACCTCACCGGTCAGCGCGAGTGAACCGCGCGCGCTGGCGAGGCGCGCGGACTCGATGACGATGCGCTGCGGCGTGCCGGCGAGCGTTGCGACGAGCGACCCCGACAGGTCTCCCCGCTTCGCGACGAGGTCCGCCTCTGCGCCCCAGGCGTCCAGCCAGCCGCGCAGGCCGATGCGGCCATCGAGTACGGTATCGACGCCGGCATCCTTATCGCCCGTGGGCAACGGCATGCGCACCACCTCGACGACAAGGTCCGCCACCGGGCGATCGCCGCCGCGCGCGACGCTTCCGCTCAGCGCCAGCCGCGCATCGCGACGCGGC
>JBBRIE010000279.1:0-3297 GCA_038221545.1 Lysobacterales bacterium | reverse complement strand
CCTTCGGGATCGAGGCGGTCAACCGGGTTTTCCTCGGCCTCGCCAAGGCGGCCCAAGAGGAACGGCCCTCCATCTATATGGTGCGGCTACTCGCGTACCTGTTGATCCTGGTCGCGATCGTCGACAAGAACCTGCCGCGCACCAAGCAGTGACCCCGCGCGGCGCCAGCGCCGGGTCGCATTACGACGGCATCACTCACCGGGCCTGACGTACGCAGTTGCGCCCCGCGGCCTTCGCGAGATACATCGCCGCGTCGGCTTCGCGAAGCAGGTCGTCGGCCTGTTCGCTGGCACCTGGCACACGGCTCAGCACGCCCGCGCTGAGGGTCACGGTGTCCGTGTCGTTGCCGAGGCGACGCGGCGGCAAGGCCTCGACGAGTGCGCGCATGCGTTCGGCGATGCGCGTGACGGTGGCGATATCCGCGTCCACCAGCAGGCACGCGAACTCCTCGCCGCCGAAGCGAGCAACGAGGTCCTGCTCGCGCGTCGCGCTCTGCAGCGCCTCCGCGATCGCGCGCAGCGCGGCATCCCCCGCGAGATGGCCGTGCAGGTCGTTGTAGCGCTTGAAGTGATCGACATCGATGACGATGAGTCCGAGTGGCAGCGAAACTTCGCGTGCGCGATCAATCGCGGCGTTGAGCGCCTGCATCAGGCGGCGGCGGTTTGCAGTGCCGGTCAGGGGATCGAGATACGACAACTCGGTCAGACGAAGATTGGCGTCGTTGAGATCCGCGGTGCGCTTTGCGACCTCGCGCTTGAGTTGACGCTGGCGCGCGCGCAGGTTGCGGTTGTAGAGGAGCACGAGGCCTCCCGCCAGCATCAGCAGCGAGCCGAGGCCCGCAGCCCTGACTTCCGTGCGCTGCCACCAGAACGGATGCACGGTCATGGCGAGTGTGCGCGCCTGCGCCGGCGTTCCGGCGTGATCGCGTGCCATCACGACCAGCTCGTAATCGCCTGGCGGCAGCGCACCGAACACCCGCGTGTGTTCGCGGGTCCATTCTCCCGGCTTGGGATCAAGGCCGACCAGCTGGCTGCGATAGGTCGACTCGGCTTCGCGTAGACCCGACAGCAATGCAAAATCCACCTGGAAGTCCCGCGTCCCTGCCGGGATTTCGAGCGGCACGCCTTCTGGCAGCTCGCGCAACTCGCCATCGACGCGTACTCCCGTGAAGTACAGTGGCTTGGGTTGCGTGGGCGCGTCCGACGAACGGACCTGCGGGTCGAACACGCTCAATCCCCCGAGCGTTCCTACCCAGTAACGCCCATGCGCGTCGATGAGTTGCGAATTCGTATTGCATTCATCGTGAACCAGGCCATCGCGGCGGCGGAAGATGCGCTCGTCGTAGCCGTTGCCGCCCGCGCGCGGCGTCAGCTGCTGCACCCCATTGTTGGTGCAGACGTAGATCCAACCGCGCGGATCGCGCAGCACGCTGTAGACGGCGGGATCGGGAGTTGCGGGAACCTCCGAGGCGGCCCGAAGGGTTGGATTTCGGGGGTCGGTGACGTCGATCCGTACCACTCCGTGCCGATCGCTGCCGGCCCAGAGCACACTGCGGCTTCCCTCCGGAATCAGCGCGAGGCCGCGAAATGCCGGTCCGGGTAGATTCATTGATTCCGGCAGCGGCTGCCATCGCTCGCCGTCGAACCGGTGCAGACCGCGATTGGTCGCGGCCCAGAGCCACGAGCGACCCGACGCATCTACCTGCTCCACAAGGCGAAGGACGCTCCACTGCTTCGCACCGCCAACCATGAAGGAAGTCCACTTGCCTTGGCGCAGCCGGTACACGCCGCTGTGCAAGGTGCCAAACCACAACTCATTCGCGCCGTCGTGGTGGCGTGGCAACACGAACGCCGCGGCTTCCTCCTTCGCGGTGGGCCACGGCGTCGCGATGCGCGTGAAGTTGAAATTGTCGTCGACGCGCAGCAGCGCTCCGCCGGTCATGCTGACGAGACGCCACAGCGTGCCGTCCGACCCGCCGACGCGCCACGTGCCCCGAACGCCCCCGTCATGCGGCAGCGTGCCATCGGCGTAGTTCAAGTAGCGCCACTGACCTGCCTGCAGGATGGCGATGCCGCGTTGCGCCGTGCCGATCCAGAGACGCTCGCCGCCGGCACCGTCGGGCTCGACCAGCAAGCTGAAGACACCGTTTTCGCGCGCGCCGAACAGCGACACCGTCTGCCACTGGCTCTCGGCGAGCGCGGCACGCGCCAGCCCGCCCTCGGTCGCGAGCCACAGCACGTCGACGCCATCGGGGTGCCGCTGGATCTTGATGCCCCGAACCGCGTCGGACGGCAACCCGTGCCGCCGGTCGAACGTGCTGACCGTGTCGCCACGCAGGCGGATCAGGCCTGCGCGGGATGCAATCCACAGCAGGCGCTCGCCCTGGCGCGAATACGTGACGAGTGCCGAGTACATCGCCTCGGACGGAATCTCGCCGCGCGCCGAGCGCCAGAGGCGGATGCCATCGGAGCGGATGCGCGCGAGGCCGCCACCGTAACTCAGCAACCACAGCTCTTCGGCACCTCCCTCGACGCTGGTAACGAGGTCGGTGTACGACATGTAGCTGAGTCCGGGTGCAGCGAAAAGCTGCCACGGCCCCGGCTCGCCCTGCGGCGGAAGCTCGCGATACCAGAGGCCGCGGTCCGCTGTCGCAAACCACTGGCGCGGCGCGCCGAACAGCGTCTGCGTCTGCGCCACTGCAATGGCGCGGCCAAACCGTTCCGGATCGTTGCTGGGGTCTTCCTCCCAGCGGCCGTTCCTGAGCCGGGCCAGGCCATGGTCGTGCGCTATCCAGAATTCACGTTTGCCGCTGGCCTCCGTAGTGGTCGAGAACCGGTGCAGAAATCCCGTGACGTCCTTGCTGCGCAGCGTCCACTTGCGCCCGTCGTAGCGCGCCAGGCCCTCGCTTTCGAACATGGCCCACAGCTCGCCGCTGTCGGTGACCAGCATGTCGCGCACGAGGCTGCTTGCCGCATCGAATTTCCAGGGCGTCCATCGATACCCATCGAAGCGGGAGAGTGACGAGGCCGATCCCGCCCAAGCGTAACCGCGCTTGCCGAATCCAACGGTGCTCCAGACCTCATCGGACAAACCGTCCTTCGACGTGTAGACGCTGAAGGTCGGTGCCGCCTGGTCGGCGATGTCGAGCGGTGCCGCTGTACTTGAGGTGGTCGCGGGCGGCGTGGTCGGCGCGGTGGGCGCGGAAGCTACGGAAGTCGCGGACGTCGCCTCCGCGCCGCGGGCCAGCATGAGCGCCAGCATCGTGATGCCCATTGCCAGCCACGCATGCATTCGCGC
>JBBRIE010000278.1:0-3311 GCA_038221545.1 Lysobacterales bacterium | reverse complement strand
AAACGCAACTTCCAGAACAGGATTTCACCGAGTGCGGCGCAGACGTCCGGTACGTGGTCTGCCTCGCCCGCGGACACGCCGCCCGTCACGATCACGACCCGATGCGCGGCGCATCGGAGCGCCAACGCCTGACGCAGCGACGGGACATCGTCACGCACATGCGCGCGATCCACGGTGTCGACCGCATGGTCGGCCAGCAGTCCTTCGAGCATCGGTCCATTGCTGTCGTACCGCAACCCGCTCTGCCAGAGCGAGCCCGCGTGCAGCAACTCGTCTCCGGTCGCGAGCACTGCCGCGGTGACCGGGCCGCGGACTTCCACGCCGCGCTGGCCGAGTGCCACGGCCGCGGCCACGTCGATCGCGTCGAGTCGGGTGCCAGCTGCGAGCACGCGTCGCCCGGCAGTGAAATCATCGGACGCCCCGCGCACGTTCGCGCCGGCCTCAGGGGTCCCCGCGAAGCCGATGCGAACTTTCCCATCCGGATCCACGACGCGTCGCGTGCGCTCGTGCATCACCACCGTGTCGGCTCCTTCGGGGACCGGTGCTCCTGTGGTGATGCGTCGACACGTGCCAGGCAGCAGCGTCGTGTGCCCCACGGCACCTGCGAGCGTCACTCCGTCCTCGGGCAGGCAGACTCCCTGCGCATTGGCGAAGTCGCTGTGGCGAACCGCGTACCCGTCCATGGCGCTGCAGGCGAAGCCCGGTACGTCGCGTGGTGCGAATACGTTGCGTGCCAGTACGCGGTGCAGCGCATCGCGCATGGCCACGGTGTGCACGGCCGGTGCGGGCAACTCCGCCGCCGCCCGTTTCGCGATCGCAACCGCCTCGGCGAGGGTCAGCACGGCCGGGACTCCGAATACCCGGCAACGCCTTCGCGCAGGTCGGCGGGCAGGTTGATGTTGCCCAGGCGATGCAGCGGCAACGGCACGGGCACCGCACGCAGGCGCCGCTGCAGCTCGCGGACGGAAGCATCCGGTGACTTGAGGGCCGCCGCCACGTCGGCGAGCGTGGCGGCCGGCCACGCCGCGAACAGCGGCTGGATTCCGTCCGCATCGACGGCATACGCGGCAACCCGCCCGCCGTCGGTCGCTTCGAGAAGCTGGCAAAGCGCTGCGGCGGGAACATCGCGCGCGTCCACGGGCACCGTCAGCAGCGGATCGCCGAAGCCCGCGCGCAGCGCGGATTCGATGCCCGCCAGCGGTCCGGGAAAGTCGGGCGAGTGGTCCGTGAACACCGGGAACCCCAGGTCGCGATAGCGTTCAAGCGTGCGGTTGGCGCTGATCGCAAGTGACCACGGTTGTCCGTCAAGTTCGCGGATGCGGCGCACCACCAGCGCTTCGCCACGGAACTCCATCCACCCCTTGTCGCGCCCCGCGCAGCGCCTGCCCTCGCCGCCCGCCATGATCAGGACACCTGGCCGCAGGTCCGCGCTCACGTCCGGGTCAACGGCGCTTCACATGTTTTATCAAGCGGCGGCGCTTGCGCACCTGTGCTTCGGTCAACTCGTTCCGGCGACCCGCGAATGGGTTCTCTCCATCGCGCATCTCGACGCGGATCGGAACGCCCACGAGCTCGAAGCGATCGCGCAGGAAGTTCTCGAGGTAGCGACGGTAGGAGTCGGGGAGTCCCGACAGCCGCGACCCGTGCACGATCACGCGCAACGGGCTGTTGCCGCCCAGATGCGCATAGCGGAGCTTCGCGGCCCGACCTCGCACCATCGGCGGCTGCACCTTGTCCACCGCGAACTCGATCGCCTTGGTGAGTTCATTGCTCGAGAAGACGCGCGATGCCGACAGGTGGGCGCGTTGCACGGCCTTGAGGAGCTCACCGAGCCCGCTGCCGTGCAGAGCGGAAATGAAGACCTGTTCGGCCCAGGGCACGAACACGAACTTGCGCTCCAGTTCGGACTTGATACGCTCGCGCGCGCTCGCGGCGAGTCCGTCCCATTTGTTGGCTGCGAGCACCAGCGCCCGGCCCGCGTCGAGCACGTGGCCGATGACGGTGGCGTCCTGGTCGGTCACGCCTTCCGCCGCGTCGATGAGCACCACCACCACATGCGCGCGTTCGATCGCCTGCAACGTCTTGATGACCGAGAACTTCTCGACCATCTCGTCGACGCGACCCTTGCGGCGAACGCCGGCAGTGTCCACCAGGATGTAATCCTGGCCGTCGCGCGTCAAGGGAATCTCGATCGCGTCTCGAGTCGTGCCGGGAGTGGCCGAGGCGATCACCCGCTCTTCGCCGAGGAGGCGATTGACCAGCGTCGACTTGCCGACGTTCGGCCGGCCGACCATCGCGACACGCGGCACTTCCGGCGGCGGCTTCTCGGACGACCGCGGCATCTCCACCTGCGGTGCGAACACCTCCACGGGCAACTGGTCGAGCACCGTGGCGACGAGGACGTCGATGCCACGGCGGTGGGCCGCGGCGATCGGCACGCGCGCGGAGATTCCGAGGGCGGAGAATTCGGCATCAACGCTGGCTTCCTCCAGCCCATCGATCTTGTTCACCGCGACCACCAGCGACTTGCCGCTGCGACGGAGCTTCGCGAGGATGTCCCGGTCGGTGCCCAGCAGGCCGTCGCGCGCATCAAGCATCAGCACGACGACGTCGGACTCCTCGATCGCGGCCCATGCCTGGCGCGCGGTCAGCGCGTCCATGCCCTCATCCTCGCCGGTCAGGCCACCGGTATCGACCACCACGAACGGTCGCTTGTCGTTCTCGCGGCAGAAGCCGTAGTGCCGGTCGCGGGTCAACCCCGGCTGGTCTGCCACCAGCGCATCACGGCTGCGCGTCAGCGCGTTGAACAACGTGGACTTGCCGACGTTCGGTCGCCCGACGAGGGCCACGACCGGCAGCAACACACCCGTGGCGGGAGCGGTGTTCAACCGCCGACGCGATATGCCGCGATGTCGCCCTCGGTGCCCACGATGTAGGCGATGTTGCCCACCACCAGCGGCGTCGCACGCACGCGATCCGTACCCACGCGCTGGCGCGCGGCAAACTCGCCATCGGACGCCTTGAGCCAGTGCACGTAGCCCTCGAGGTCGGCAACCACCACGTAGTCGCCAACCACCGCCGGGGTGCTCAGCGAACGATGGCCGAGACCCTCCTGCTTCCAGAGCACCCGGCCATCACCCGCATTCAGCGCCCAGACCACGCCTTCACCGTCCGCCAGGAAAAGGCTTTCGCCGGACAGCGCGACGCCACCATACGCTTTGGCTTCGCGGGTCCAGAGGATCCGGCCCGTCTCGACATCCACTGCCATGACACCGGCGCTGTACGCGACCACGTACGCACGGGAGCCGTCA
>JBBRIE010000277.1:0-3319 GCA_038221545.1 Lysobacterales bacterium | reverse complement strand
TGGCGCGCGAACCTTGCGGTTCGCAAGCGCGCCGCCTCACCCCTCCGGGCGCGCCATCATTTCGTGATGGCACTTCCTTCCTTCGCCTCGTGACGGTAATGCTGTTATCAGTTCGGCTGCGCGCTCGTCCTGCGCGCCAGTCTTCTTGCCGACGCACGGTCCTTTCATTCCTCGCCCCTAGTGTCCGCGTAGAAACGCCAGCAGGGGCGCATAGTCCTTCGCATCCGCGGCTCGAATCGCCGCGAGATACCGGGATCGTTGTTCGTCCGCTGGCAGGTGCGTGCCCCAGTCGAATGCCTCAAGCCCGTGCTTCGTCAGATAGGCATCCGCGAACACGCGCGCGCAGCGACCGTTGCCGTTAGCGAACGGATGAATCCAGGTCAGCCTGTGATGCAGGCGCGCACATCGCTCGTCGACCGGATAGGTGTTGTACTTGTCCCAGGCGCGCATGTCGTCGAAGAGGTTTTTCAACTCCGTGGCGATGGCGCTCGGTGCCACGCCGATGTTTTTTTCGGAGGCTCGGTACTTTCCTGCCCACCGCCACACCTTGCCGAATGAGCGCTTGTGCAGTTCGCGCAGAAACTCCTGCGTCGGCACGTCGCGCCGGCCGACCATTCGCTGCATCCACACCTGCCCTTCGCGGATGTTTTCTTCCTCGGCCACGTTCAGATCGCCGCGTGTGGCGATCCACGTTGGGATGAGGCCAGCGGCCTCATCCGGGTCGACAGGAGTCTGGCCGTCATCCGCTGTATCGGTGATCACTTCCGTGTCTTCCAGAGCCGGCGATCGCTGATCAGGGAGGCGCTGTGCTGCTTTCGCCAACCGGCAAGGCTTGGGTCCTTCTCGTCCTGATCTTCCAGGCGCATATGTGTACGCGTGCGGGCCTCCAGCTCCGTGGCGGCTCGCTCACGCTGCCGTTCGACCATGGCCTGCAACGGCTCTCTTGGAACAAGTGCGTACACCAGATCGCAATTCATCGCGTCGGCAAGTCTCTGCAGGCTGTCGAGCTGGATGGTCTGCTTCTTTTCGGATGTTTCGAGGCGCGACACGACGCTGCGCGTGACGCCGATGCGACCGGAAAGATCCTCCAGGGTCATGCCCAGCGCAGTGCGCAGGGCCTTGGCCCAGCCGCCCTGCGGCACCGCCAGTTTGGTCCGCAGTTCGCGCAGTGGCGACAGGCGGTCGTCTAGTCGGATACGGGCGATGGGGGTGTTGGCGGTCATAGAGTTATCGTCTTGTAAAGCAAAATATTTATACTTTATGTTGTTGTATAAAACAACAATACCTAATGCCACGTTGTTTCATAGGGCACTACTTTGGGATCTGCGCCCCATGTTCGCGACTCCTTTCCGCTGCTCGTGATGCTGGCCACTACTCGGCTCGCCGTGCGGAGAGGAAGTCTCGAAAACGGAGCTGAATCGACATCAGACGGCGTCGCGGCGATGTAAACCGTTCGAGCTTCGAGCCAGGAATCAGCTGCCCTTGCCGAACAAGGTACTTCGCAATCGATTGGCACCGCTGGGTTCTTGCGGCTTCCGAAGCCAGGCGCGCCATCATTTCGTGATGGCACTTCCTTCGTAGACATACCGGCAATTTCTGGCCGAACGGACATGAATTGCTGGTACCGGTTGGACAGCAATTGGTGGAACCGCTCGCAAACTACTGATTCGTCTCCCAGCTCGTCACCAAGATCCCGCCTCAACCAGAATCACGTGAGTGGCAGCCACTGTCGTTACAGTCGATTCCTGTCCGTGTAGGTCAGCGAAAGGCGAGTGGTCTGCCCTGCAGCCAAGCTGATCGGGGGCGACCAAGGGGTCTGACGTATCGCACTATGTGGAGATAGTGATGGTGATGCGTTGGGCTAATGCTGCGTGCGACTTTCCAGCTCACGTCGAACATTGTCGCCAGCACCAATTCACGATCTGCGCCAGTGCCGATTCGAGCCCAGCCCTTCACCGGCGTAGCGCTGACGCCTAGGCTGCGACACAATCGGTTCGGGCTCCCTCGAACTGCGACGGGCGCGCTCTTCTGCGCCTTCGCGCCCCACTCCTCTGATCCGAGGTATCTCAGCGGCTAGAGAACTCGGCTTGAACCGAGCGCGCTGGTTCGAATCCAGTCCCCGGACCCTACTTGCGAATGCACATGAGCCAGTTCCTACACCCGGTGGGCATCGGCGCCAACTACCCAAGCTACCAACTGGCCAAGGCGCTGCAGGCACTCGACGCGAGCGCCGGCGACGCGCCGGCTGTCGCCAGCGCGCAGGTGCGTGTCGCGAAGTGGCGGGCGGTGCTCGCCGGGATGTTCGACGGATATCTTGCCGTCGGCGACCGCCAGCCGCTCACTGGCGTGCCGACGTGGGCGACGCTCGAAGTCGCTACCGGTGGTTTCGCCACAGGTCGCCTGCTTGCAGGCGGTGCCGCGCTGCCGCATGAGGCGCACGCGCTGCCGCCCGCCGAGCACAACCATCCCGATCGGCGACCGCTCAACGCTTGGTGCCTCAGCGAGGAAGGCCTCGCGCAGTTGCGCACGATGCTGGCCGAAGGTGCCTTTGATGTCGAAGTACCCGAAGAGGGCGCGCTGCTCACGGTTGCCTGGCTCATCGAGCATGGCCACGGCGCGCAGGCGCAGGCGCTGCTGGATGTGCTGGCGCCATTCTTCGCAGACTTGCGGTTCTACCCGGTTCCGCTCGATACGCCGCGCGCACATGGCAGCTTGGTCTTTCGTCAAGACGTGGATTCGGCCCGACGCGCGCTTGGCGCGGTAGAGCCGAACCCGCGCGTGCTGGCGCAAAAGCGTGCCATCGAGGTCGGGCAGCCGCTGCACGATCGGTGTGTCGCGCTCGTGCTGGAAACGGTCGTGGACGGAGTGGCGTTCTGCCGGCGCGACGAGGGCTGGGAGTTTCGTTCCAAGACCTTCCTCCAAGAAGCACGCTCCCTCGAACAGTCGGGAAAGCTGTCTGGCAAGGCGATGCGCCGCCGCGGCCACGCAGTGTGGCTGCGAGAGTTATTGCGCCAGGGTCTCGATGCACCGGACTCGCTCGATGCGCGCGCGTCGGGCCGCATCAATGTGATCCTGCGTACCTATGTCGCCAAGCGCGGC
Organism: Lysobacterales bacterium; assembly: GCA_038221545.1. GTDB lineage: Bacteria > Pseudomonadota > Gammaproteobacteria > Xanthomonadales > Ahniellaceae > JBBQNY01. Next base: position 220 of record JBBRIE010000277.1, on the reverse strand, counting down.
GCGCCGGGGTCAGCGACGTGCGCCGACGCACGCGCCCGCGAGGCGCGTACGGTCGCCGCGCCGCTACACCACGCGCTCGCGCAGGTTGCGCTAGCGCGCTTGCGCCCGTTCCCGGGCAACGACGGGATCGACGACGTATCGAGGCTGACCGCGCCGGTTACCGACGCCGAGGCAACTGCGACGATCCCCGCAGGCACGCATATACCCCGCGGCATAGCTC
>JBBRIE010000276.1:0-3386 GCA_038221545.1 Lysobacterales bacterium | reverse complement strand
CAGGACGCCATCATGCAGCGCGTGCCCGACCTCATCCTGCTCGACTGGATGCTGCCCGGCATGACCGGCCTCGAGTTTGCTCGGCGGCTGCGCCGCGAGGAAATGACCCGCGAAGTGCCGATCATCATGTTGACCGCGCGTGGCGAGGAGAATGATCGGGTTGGCGGACTCGAAGCGGGGGTCGACGATTACGTGGTCAAGCCGTTCTCGACCCGCGAGCTGATGGCGAGGGTCAAGGCGGTCATGCGCCGCACCCGTTCGGAGGCCGAGGACGGCAACGTCGACCTCGGCGGCTTGCGCATCGACGGTCCCGCGCACAGGGTATACGGCGGCGATACGCCGATCTCGATCGGACCGACGGAGTACCGGCTGCTGTACTTCTTCATGACCCACGCGGAGCGCGTGTATTCGAGGAGCCAGCTGCTGGACCAGGTCTGGGGCGGCAACGTCTACGTGGAAGAGCGCACGGTCGACGTCCACATCCGCCGCCTGCGCAAGACCCTTGAGCCGCACAACCTCGATGGACTCATACAAACGGTGCGTGGCTCCGGTTACCGTTTTTCCACGACCCCGGCGGTGTGAACTGCGGATGCGGGCGAATGGGCAGCGGCGACAGGCGGCGGTCCAATTCGGGAGAGCGGACGCAGTCCGGTGCCTCGGCCGCGTTAATCTCCCACCATGGGATTGCTGAGCCAAAACGCCTGGCAGGTTTCGATCGGCCGATTCGTGTTGCTGATCGTGGCGGCACTGCTGCTCGGATTGGCAATCGGGCAGGTGCAACTGGCGTTGCTGCTGGCGCTCGCCGGCTACGTGGCAATGTCGCTGCGCAGCCTTCACCGGATGCAGCGCTGGCTAGGGTCGCGGCGTCGGGTCCCGCCGCCCGAGGACTGGGGCGTCTGGTCCGACGTCGCGCACACCGTGTTTGAACGCCTGGAACAGGAACGCTCGCGCAAACACCGGCTGGTGCGCCTGTTGAGGGCGTTTCGCGAGGCTGCTGCCGTGCTGCCCGACGGCGTTATCGTCACGACGCTCGGCCGTGAAGTAGTCTGGTTCAACGAAGCCGCCGAGCGTTTGCTGGGCCTGCATCCGCGCCGTGATCGGGGCGCCCGCCTCGACCGCCTGCTCGAGCATCCGCGCATCCGGTCGTGGCTCGAGGAGCCAGGATTCCCCGAGCCCCTGCTCGACGTGCCGGCGCCGCACGACCCTGCGGTGCGCCTGAGCATGCGCCTGATCCCCTACACGCGACAGCAGCAGTTGCTGGTGACTCGGGACATCTCGAACCTGATGCGTCTCGAGCAGATGCGGCGCGATTTCGTCGCCAACGTGTCGCACGAACTGCGTACGCCGCTCACGGTTTTGCACGGCTACCTCGACATGATCGACCCCGAGGATTCGCCCGAATGGGCACCGGTGGTGGACGAAATGCGCCGGCAGTCGACGCGCATGGCCCGGATCGTCGAGGACCTCCTCAACCTCTCGCGGCTGGAAGCGCAAGCCGAGGTCGTGCCTGAACGCGTCGCCATGGGCAGCATGCTCTCGACCCTGCAGCGCGAAGCCGAGGCGCTGAGCCAGGGCCGGCACCGGATCGTGCTTGAGGCGCGCACGCGTGCGGACCTCAGCGGATCGACGCAGGACCTGCACAGTGCGTTCTCGAACCTGGTGTCGAACGCGGTTCGCTACACGCCTGCCGGGGGCCAGGTTTCGATCGGCTGGATCCTTGCAGAGGGCGGCGACGCGGAGTTCTCGGTGGCGGACACGGGCGTCGGCATCCCGCCCGAACACCTGCCGCGCATCACCGAGCGGTTCTATCGCGTGTCGGCATCGCGGTCGCGCGACTCCGGAGGAACGGGCCTCGGGCTTTCGATCGTCAAGCACGTACTGAACCTGCACCGGGCCCGCCTGGATATCGCGAGCGAGGTCGGTCGCGGTACGGTGTTCACCTGCAGATTCGACGCGGCGCAGGTCTGGACCGAAGGGATGCAGGAACATGCCGCGTAAGCCACCCGCCGAACCCGTCGGCCGGAGCGCCGTCCCGCGCAAGCCACCCGCCGAACCCGTGGGCCGGAGCGCCGTCCCGCGCAAGCGCCGGCGGCACGCGCAGGTTGCCCCCCTTTTCTTCAACCGTGAGCTCAGCCAGCTCGAATTCAACGCACGCGTACTGGCGCAGGCACAGGACGAACGCGTACCGCTGCTGGAGCGCGTACGCTATCTCGGTATCTGCAGTTCCAACCTCGACGAGTTCTTTGAAATCCGCGTCGCGACGCTCAAGCAGCAGATCGTGCTCGCACAGCCAACCGTCGGTCCCGACGGGTTCACACCCCAGGTCGCGCTCGCGCGCATCCGCGCACGTGCGGGGCAACTGATCGACGCGCAATACGCATACGGGTCGCGCACCCTGCGGCCCGCGCTCAAGCGGCAGGGGATCCGGCTGCTGGGCCGCGCCGAGTGGAAGGCGACGCAGAGGAACTGGCTGCTGGAACACTTCCGGCGCGAGATCCTGCCGGTGCTGTCGCCGCTCGGACTCGATCCCGCACACCCGTTCCCGCGCATCCTCAACAAGAGCCTGAACCTCGCGGTCGTGCTCACCGGCCGCGATGCCTTCGGTCGGGAGGGCAATATCGCGCTGGTCCGCGCACCCCGTTCGTTGCCGCGCGTGATCGAGATGCCTGCCGCGATCGTCGCAGGCGGGCAGGGCTTCGTCCTGCTGTCTGCGGTGCTGCAGGAATTCGTCGGCGAGCTGTTTCCGGGCATGCAGGTCAAGGGTTCGTACCAGTTCCGCGTGACCCGGGACTCCGAGCTCATCGTCGACGAGGACGAAGTCGAGAACCTCGCGCTCGCGATCCGCGACGAACTGATGGAGCGTGGCTATGCCGACGCCGTGCGCCTCGAGGTCGCCGCCAAGTGCCCGGCGCGCATCGTCGAGTTCCTCACCGGCCATTTCAGGCTGGGCGCCGAGGACGTGTATCGCTGCGCAGGCCCTGTGAACCTCAACCGCGTCGCGCAGCTCTACGACATGATCGATCGGCCGGAACTCAAGTTTCCGGCCTTCGCACCACGCATTCCGGAAGTGTTCGCGACTGCGGAATCGCCGTTCGACGCGATCCGCGCGCGCGACGTGATCCTGCATCATCCATTCGATTCGTTCGCGCCCGTGGTTGAACTGCTGCGCGTCGCCAGCATCGATCCGGGCGTGCTGGCAATCAAGCAGACGCTGTACCGCGCCGGCAAGGATTCGCCCCTGGTGATGCACCTCATCCAGGCCGCCCGCAACGGCAAGGACGTTACGGTCGTCGTTGAACTGCGTGCGCGTTTCGACGAGGACACCAACATCCTGCTGGCCGATCGCCTGCAGGAAGCCGGCGTGCAGGTCGTGTACGGCGTCGTCG
>JBBRIE010000275.1:0-3391 GCA_038221545.1 Lysobacterales bacterium | reverse complement strand
TTGACCGGAGAAGTCGACTGATGCGTATCCCACCTCCCCGTCGTCGTCCACGGAGCATCGACCGACCATGAAACGCGACACCATCAATTACACGCTGGTCGGTGTCGTCGTGCTGGCGGCGCTGGCGTTGCTGCTGGTCGCGCTGGTCGTGATCACCGGCCGGAGCGGGCGCACCTACCCGTATTTCGTCGAGTACAAGAACGTGACGGGTCTCGGCGTCGGCGCCCCGGTGTTCTACGAGGGCTACCGCATCGGGCAGGTTGAGGAAATCGTGCCGAGGCGCACGGACAACAAGACCAAGTACCGGGTCGAGGTTGCGGTGCGTCGCGACTGGCCGATTCCGGACGATTCGCTGGCGCAGCTTGCGTCCAGCGGCCTGCTCGCGGACGTCGCCATCTCGGTGCGCGAGGGCGGCAGTCGCAGCATGCTCAAGCCCGGCTCCACGCTGAAGGGCCGCGAGGCTGCGGACGTCTTCAACGCGCTCAACGAGCTGGCGGGCGAGGTGACGACGCTGACCCGCAACCAGGTGACGCCGCTGGTGCGCATGCTCACGCAGCGCATCGAATCGATTTCGGGCACGGTCGACAAGAACGCGCCGGAGATCATTCGACAGGCGCGCGACCTGCTGATCCGGCTCAACCGGGTCGCTGAAGGCGTCGAGCACGTCGTCGGCCCGAACAACCGCAAATCGATCGATGCCACGCTCGCAAACCTCGCCGAGGTGACCGGCGAACTCAAGGGCACGCAGGAGAAGCTCGACAGCGCGATGACCCAGATCGACGGCATGGCCACCGAGAATCGCCCGGCGCTCCGCCAGGCGGTGCAGGACATGGCGCAGATCACGTCGGCGATGTCGCGGCGCATCGATGCCATCTCGCACAACCTCGAGGCCTCCAGCCGCAATTTCCAGGAACTGTCGCGCGAACTGCGCAAGAGCCCGAACCGTCTGCTGCGCACCCCGCCGGCCGACGACGTGGTGGTCGAGGAGGAATGACATGAATCCGATCCAGTCTTCCCTGCGCGGGATGCACACCGTGCTTTGCATCGCGGCCCTCCTGCTCGTCGCCGGCTGCGGCACGGTGCCTGCGGTGCCGGAGGTCCGGTATTACCGCCTGCCGCCCGGCGAGGAGTTGCCGAACGCGGAAACAGCAGCGTTCCAGCAGGCACTGGTGGTCGAGCCGCTGAGCGCCGACGGCGTCTACAACGACCAGTCGATCCTGTATGCGCTCAAGCCCGGCGGCAGCCTCAAGAACTATCACTACCAGCTCTGGAGCGATCCCCCTGGCCGCATGCTGCAGCGGCGGCTCATCGCAAACCTGCGCAGTGCGCGCATGGCGCCGCTGGTGACCGACCGCCTGCCCGCGTCGCAACCTTCGCTGCGCCTGACCGGCCTGATCGAACGCTTCGAACGCGTGCGCATCGGCGAGGACCGCTGGCAGGTGTACGTCGCGCTGCAGTTCCGGCTCGACGGCAACGACGACCAGCACCTGCTCACGCGCAGCTATCGAGCGGAGGTGCCGGCCGAGAGTGCTTCGATCCAGGCCACCGTGCGGGCTTTCGCGCGTGCGATCGACCAGTGCTTCGCCGAACTCCGAGGCGACCTGGCGGGACTCGGCGACGGGTGATCATCGAGGCGCGATTACCCGAACACGAGCGGCTGCGACTGCTGGCAATCATGGGCGTCGATGTCTATGCGCTGCGTGGCACGCCGCTGGCGCGCACGGACGCTCAGGCGGACGAGACCGCGGCACACCCGGTGCCGGCTCCAGGCCCGCGCCCGTCGCCCCCCACCGCTCGCGTGCGCATCAGCGGGGTGGGCAAGGGCGAGCATCCGGTCCTGCTCGCCGCGGTGATGCGAAGCGCGCGGCTGCGAAACGAGGACCGGACCACAGTGAACGCCACCGGCGACGCGTTGCCGGCCTGGCACTTCGGTGATGCAGGGAGCGACGGCGCCGCGCCGCACGCGCTGGTGTTGCCGGCACTGGCAGCGATGCGCGATTCCGTGCCGGCGCGCCGGGAAGCATGGAGTCGGCTGCGTGCGTGGCTGCGCCGCGGATGAGCGCGCAGCGCATCGAGAATTCCGATGCCGCCCTTCACGGCCGGCTGCGGTTGCGGAGCATGCAGGCCGAGGACGTGGCGCAGGTCGCGGCGATCGACGCACGCGCGTACGAGTTCCCGTGGACGCCCGGGATTTTCGCGGACTGCCTGAAGGCGGGATACACCTCGATGGTGCTGGAGGACGACAAGGGCATCGTCGGCTACGCGCTGTTCACCGCGGCCGAACACGAGGCACACCTGCTGAACGTCTGCGTGGTGCCCGAACGCCAGGGCGAGGGCTGCGGCCGGCGCCTGGTGAAGCGTGTGCTCGACCTCGCGCGCTGGCAGCGCTGCGAGCGCGTGTTCCTCGAGGTGCGGCCCACCAACACGCATGCGATCGCGCTCTACCACGACCTCGGTTTCAACGAGATCGCCGCGCGACCGCGCTATTACCCGGCGCGCGACGGTGGGCGCGAGGATGCGACCGTGATGGCGCTGGAACTGCTGGCGCCCGAGTAACCTGTCGCTCCCGAGCCCATGCAGCGAACAGGCTCCTGCAGAGCGGAGCCGCTGCGGCTATTCGAGGCGCGCGAGTTGGGCGGCGAGGGTGGCGTGCTGGGATTGCCAGTCGACGAGACGGCTGCGCTCGGTCGCGACCACCGCGGCCGGCGCGTTCGCGACGAACGTGTCGCTTTCGAGCTTGGCTTCGCACTTCGCCACTTCGGCAGCGATGCGCGCGAGTTCGCGCCGGAGCCGGGCGCGCTCGGCATCGAGGTCGATGAGGCCCGCGAGTGGAATCAGCACGCGCAATCCGCCCACGACACCGGCCGCGGCCGGCGGAGGCTCGGCATCGCCCTCCAGCCAGTCGACGGATTCGACTTTCGCGAGGAAGCGCAGCGACGGCTCGAACGTCGCCATGCGCTGGCGATCGCTCGCGTTGCCGTCGGCGAGCATCAGCGACACCCTGCGTGCCGGCGAGACGTTCATTTCGCTGCGGATGCGCCGGAGCTGCGCGACGATGGCCTTCAGCCACTCGATGTCGGCGGCGGCGCCCGCATGGTCGCCCGCGAACTCGGCCGCGCCGGGCCACGGGCGCACGCTGATGCTGTCGCCCGCCTCGCGGCTGGCGGCAACACCGAGCCGCGGTGCGGACGCGAACCAGATCTCCTCGGTCACGAACGGCATCAGCGGATGCAGCAGGCGCAGCGTGGCTTCGAGCACCGTGAGCAGCGTCGTGCGCGTGCTTTGCGCGGACGCCGTATCGGTCCCCGCGAGCGCCGGCTTGGCAAGCTCGAGGAACCAGTCGCAGAAGTCGTTCCAGGTGAACTCGTAGAGCGCCTGGGCGGCGAGGTCG
>JBBRIE010000274.1:0-3397 GCA_038221545.1 Lysobacterales bacterium | reverse complement strand
GCCAGTCTCCGGCCGATCGCATCGATTCCGAGGAGGATCCGTCGCGCGCGGCCGAGATCAACGTCAGCCTTGGCCGCGGCTACATGGAGCAGGGGCAGAACGAGATTGCATTGCAGAAATTCCGCCGCGCGCTGCAACTGTCCCCCGAGATGCCGATCGCGCACACGGCCATCGCGGTCCTCTACGAGCGGATCGGCGACGATGAAAGCGCAGGCCGGCATTATCAGCGCGCCGCCGACCTCGACAAGAAGTCGGGCGTTATGAACAACAATTACGCGACCTGGCTGTGCCGGCACAGCCGGTTCAAGGAAGCCGATCGCCGATTCGCGACGGCGATTGCCGACCCCTTCTACAAGACGCCCTCGGTGGCACTCGGCAACCGCGCGCATTGCGCGCTCGCTTCCGGCAACCTCGCGGTCGCCGAGACCAGCCTCGACCAGGCGCTGAAGCTCGATCCGGGCAATGCCGTCGCGCTGCTGGCGATGGCGGACCTGCAATACCAGCGCAAGCAGTATTTCCGTGCGCGCGCGTTCGTGCAGCGCTATGAAAGCGCACAGACGGCGAGCGCAGACAGCCTGATGCTGGCGCTGCAGATCGAGCAGGCGCTCGGCAGTCCCGGCACCGCCAACGAATATCGAACTCGTCTGCGACGCGAGTTTCCGCAATCCGCGCAGGCCCGTTCCATGGATCAAGGGAGGGTTATCCAATGAGTCAATCCTTCGACGCGACCACCGGGTGGCCGCTCGTGACGATGACGGAGCGTGATCGGTCGCAGTTGCCCCTGTGGCCGGAACTCGAATCGGAGCTCGAACAGGCGCTGGCCGCCCAGGTTGACGTCTCGCGCGAAGAGTCGGCGCCGGATCCGGACTCGACTTCATCGGAGTTCCTGGCGGGCGCCTCGGCCGAACCAGACGAAGCGGCTTGCCTCGCAGCCCCGGCGTTGCCACTGGTACTGCAACAGGACCCGCCGGAATCCCGCGCCAGTTTCGATTCTCCGGAACTGGATGCCGCCCATCGGGGCGAGCACCGCATGGATGCCCGCGCCGAAGCGTTCCCGGATGCGGATTCGGAACTCGGCCAGCGTTTGCGCGCGGCGCGCGAGCGCGCTGCGCTGGGCAGGGACGAAATTGCGCGCCGCACCAGGATTGCCCCGGCCCTCATCCAGGCAATCGAGGAAGGGCGCTTCGAGCGGCTTGGCGCCATCGTGTTCGCACGGGGTTACCTTCGATCCTATGCACGCGCGGTCGATCTGCCCGACGCCGTCGTCGGCGTGTGGGAGGGGCGCTCCCATCGCGAAGTGGAGGCGCCGCCGGCCCCGTCGCTGGCCGCCACGTCGTCCCGGCGCAGCTCGCGCCAGGTCGCGAGTCCGATCGTCTACACGCTGCTCACCGTGCTGATTGCCGTGCCCGCGTACTACGGTGTTCGACAGGCGCAGCAGTCACCACTGATGCGTGCCGGAATTTCTGCCGGCGCGGTCGAACAGCGTGCGTCGGTCGCCGCGCCCGATGCCAATCGCGACCAAGGCGCTGCATCTGCCGCGCCCGCAGCAGCAGGGGCGGACGGAGCCGGGGTGCAGGTCATCGATCCGGCCGCGACCGCAACGGATGCGTGGCGCCAGCCCGTGATGGCATCCATGGCGCCCATGCTGGGTTCGCGCAACGAGGCCGAGCCGGCCCCGGTGCCGCTCGACGTCCGGCAAGTGCAGGTGCGGCTCAGCGCGCCCAGCTGGGTCGAAATCGTCGCCAGCGACGGGCGCGTGATCGAACGCAGCTTGCTGCCGACCGGCAGCGTGCGCGACTATGCCGTGCCGCGCTCGGCACGAGTGCGGATAGGCGATGCCGGCGTTGTGGAACTGCGCGCCGACGGCAAGGTCCTTGACCTGTCGCCCTACACGCACGCCAATGTCGCCACGTTGACACTCGACGAGGCAGGCTAGGCATTCCTGGTTTTTACTGGCGCCGAGGTCAAGCGACCGCGGCCCATCCGGAGTTGCAATGACCATTGAAATGATGGACGAGCACGAACGATCCGAGTTCGTGCGGAGCTGGCTGCGACAGAACATGCCGGTGATGCTCGGCGGCGTGGGCCTCGGCATCGCCGTGCTGGTGGGCATCCAGTTCTGGCAGAAGCACCAGCATGGGCGACGCGAGCAGGCGCAACTTGTCTACCGGCAGCTCGAGCAGGCCACCGAGAAGAACGACGCCAAGCTGACGACCCAGCTCGCGCAGCGACTGCGCGGGGATTTCAAGGGTACGCCCTACGCGGTCTTCGCGGAACTGCAGGACGCCAGGCGAGTACAGGAATCGGGCGATCTCAAGCGCGCCGCGGAGATCCTCGCGACCGCCGCACGCGAAGCCAAGCTGCCCGAGCTCAAGGACCTCGCGAATCTACGCCTGGCGCGCGTCAAGCTCGCCAGCGGCGATGCCAGGGCGGCGCTCGCGCTCGCCGACGGCGTGAGCGGGGAAGGGTTCAAGCCGCTTGCCGACGAACTGCGAGGCGACTCGCTGGTCGCACTCAAGCGCGAAGCCGAGGCGGCGAAAGCCTACGACTCCGCGCTGACCGGATTCGACTCGACCGCGGCGCAGCGCATGGTCGTGGAACTCAAGCGCAACGATCTCGCGGTGCCGCGGTCGAATGCTCCCTCGCCCGTGGTTCGCCAGGGAGGAGCCGGCTGATGCGCCGATCCGGATGGGTAGTGCTGGCCGGCGCGCTCGTCGCGCTTGGCGGTTGCGATACGTTGCGCAACGTTTTTCGGAGTTCTTCCACCGACAACATCGAACCGCCTGTCGAACTGGTGGCTTTCTCTCCCAGCGTGGCGGTCGAGCGGCTATGGGAACGCAGTCTCGGCAAAGGTGCGCCGCTGTCCGGTCTCAAGCAGATGCCCGCTGCCCTCGGCGGGCGACTTTTCGCAGCGGATGCCGGCGGCACGCTGGTGGCGCTGGACGCGGTGAGCGGCGGCGAGGTCTGGCAGGTTGCGACCGGCTTGCGCCTGGGTTCGGGGGTCGCCGCAGCGGACGGCGTCGTGGTGGTGGGAACCCTCGACGGCAAGCTCCTGGCCTTCGATGCGGACGACGGCAAGAGTCGCTGGACCGCCAGCCTTTCCTCCGAGGCGTTGGCTGCTCCGGCCATCGCCGCGGGCGTCGTGATCGCGCGCACCGTCGACGGACGCGCCTATGGGTTCGATGCCGAAAACGGCTCGCGCAAGTGGGTGTTCGACCGCAGCGTGCCGCTGCTGACCCTGCGCGGCAACTCTTCGCCGCTGGTCGTCGGCGAACACGCACTGCTCGGGTACGACAACGGCAAGCTGGTGGCGCTCGACATGGACAATGGCACCGCCAGGTGGGAACAGACCCTCGCGTCCGGTGAAGGCCGGTCCGAGATCGATCGCACGGTGGAC
>JBBRIE010000273.1:0-3411 GCA_038221545.1 Lysobacterales bacterium | reverse complement strand
GACAAGGCGTTCGCGACGAGCAAGCCGCGTGCATTGAGATCCCGTCCGAACCAGCGCAGGGTCATCCGGTCCATCAGCGGCAGGGCCACGTAGGCCGCCAGCACCATCGTCACCACCAGCGGCACGACGAAACGCGCCTGGAGGCGCAAGGACCGCGGCAGCGTCTGCAGGAATTTCACGGTTGGAGACCTGCCGCTAGCAGGTTGGCGCACATCGCCGCAGGGTCTCGCCGCCGGGCGTCGTACCGGTTCAAACCACATCCTCCCAGCGCTTGCTGAGTCGCACGGCGGCATTGATCAGGCCGACCAGCGAGTAGGTCTGCGGATAGTTGCCCCAGGCCTCGCCGGTGACGGGATCGATGTCTTCCGACAACAGTCCGAGTGAATTACGCCGTGACAGCATCGCCTCGAACCACGCTCGTGCCTCGTCGACGCGCCCGATCGCCGCAAGCGCTTCGATGTACCAGAACGTGCAAACGTTGAACGCGGTGGAGGGCCGGCCGAAGTCGTCCTCCTCGTCATAGCGGAAGACCGATCCGTCGTGGCACAGCGTGCGCCCGATGGTGTCCACGGTCGCGATGAAGCGCGGGTCGTCGGCGCGCACGAAACCGATGTCGGCATACAGCAGCGCGCTGGCGTCGAGGCGATGGTCGTCCGCGGATTCGACCAGTGCGTTGCGGCGCGGACTCCATGCACGCTCCAGCACCGCCGCGCGTATGGAATCCGCATGGTTCCGCCATCCCGGCACTTCGGCATCGAGGCCAAGATGCGCGGCGATGCGCGCCAGCCTGTCGCAGGCCGCCCAGCACATCACGCTCGAGTACGTATGCACGCGCGAGCGGCCGCGGTATTCCCACAAGCCCGCGTCCGGCTGGTTCCAGTTGCGCACCGCCGCGTGCCCCATGGGCACGAGCCGGGCAAAGGTCGACGCATCGCTGCGACTTTGCAGGCGTCGGTCGTAGAACGACTGAGACGCCGCCAGCACCACGCTGCCATAAACGTCGTGCTGCACCTGGCGCCAGGCGTCGTTGCCGACGCGCACCGGGCCCATGCCGCGATAGCCGGCCAGGCTGTCGGTGCAGCGTTCGTCGAGGGCGGCCTGGTAATGGATGCCATAGACCGGCGCCAGTTCGCTCCGGCCGGCGGCGATGTTGATCATGTAGCGGATGTACTGCTCCATGCTGCGCGTCGCGCCGAGCCGGTTGAGCGCGCGCACGACGAACGTCGCGTCGCGCAGCCAGCAGTAGCGGTAGTCCCAGTTGCGTCCGGAATCCGCGTGCTCCGGGATGGACGTGGTCATCGCGGCAATGATCGCGCCGCTGCCCTCGTACTGGCACAACTTGAGCGTAATCGCGGCGCGGATCACGGCATCCTGCCACTCCACCGGGATCGACAGGTAACGCACCCACTCGCGCCAGTAGTCGCAGGTCTGCTCGAGTTGCTCGCGGTAAAAGGCGCGTACGCCCTGCGACAGCGTTTCATCGGGGCCGAGCACGATGTGCAGTTCCGTGTCGAGCACGAAGGCATGCTCGTCCTGGAGCAGGCTGATGGGCACGTCGGTCGTCACGCGCAATGTCCATCCATCGAGCAGGAATCGGATGTGGTTGCTGCCAACGCTGCGCTCGGGCACCTTCGCCCCCCAGTCCCTGAGCGGACGCAGTCGCAGACGGATGCGCGGTGAGCCGCCGAGGGGGCGCACTCGACGCAGGAGCATGACCGGGTGGTACACGCGCCCGTGCTGCTTGAACCTCGGCGCGAAGTCCTCGACTTCCACCACGCCGCCGTGGGCGTCCCGCAACACCGTCAGCAGCACCGCCGTGTTGTCGACGTAGCGATGCTCGCTCGAGACCTGGTCCTCAAGCTCGACCGAGAAGCATCCTCCTTCCTGCCGAACCGGCTGGAGCAGCGAGCAGAAGGTCGGGTCTGCATCGAAGGCGGGCAGGCACGACCAGACGATGCGCGCATCGACATCCACCAGGGCGCTGAAACTGCCGTTGCCAATGACGCCAAGGTCGAGAGTCGAGGTCTTCATGCCGGGCCTGCACGATCGGATTCAAGGTGCGTGGCAAGGTCGTCCAGCCACGCGATGGTCGCGTCCGGGCCCGACACTGCGAACGCCGCGTGGGTGGGACGGCGCGCACCGACGATGACGCCGAATCCCCCGAGCGCCTGGGCTTGCGCAAATGCCGACTCATCGGTCAGGTCGTCGCCGAGGACCACGGGACGACGCCCGAGAAATGGCGGCTTCTCCGCCAGGGAACGCAAGGCGGTGCCCTTCGAGCCCGCCGCCGGCCTCAGTTCGGCGACGCAATCGCCAAGCTGGAGGGCGTAGTGTCCCTGCGACCTATCCGCGACCGACTCCGCGAAGCGACGCACGGACGGGCCGTGCTCCGGCACGCTGCGAAAGTGCAACGCGAAGGCAATGCCGCGCTTGGTTTCCATGAAGACGCCGGGCCAGCGCGCGAGCGCATCCTCGCAGTCGCTGCGCGTGGCAGCGGCGACGGCGGGCGGCGGCGCCACGACGGTGACTTCTCCACAGGCATCGCGCTGCTCCGAACCGTGCAGGGCTCCCGCCGGAACGAGCGAAGGCGCCAGCAGGCGATCGACTTCGTCGAGCGTACGCCCGCTCAGGATCGCAAGTGCGTCGCCCAGGACCGCTCGCAGGCGCTCGATCAGCAACCGAATCCGCGGCGACAGCTGCACATCGTCGGGGTGATCCGCGAAGTCCACGAGGGTGCCGTCGATGTCCAGCAACACGGCCCATCGCTCGCCCGGCTGCGGCATCGGTGGCCCCGGCAGCTCGTCGGCCATCGCGTTCGTCAGCGGCACGATCAACGCAGGAAGCACCCGAAGGAGGCGAGCCGGAGCGTGCCAGGGAGGCGCGTCATCGCATGGGCACCGGGCGTTTCGATCATTGCATCGTCTTCCGTAACGTTCGACCTCATGGGGCGTGCGGAGGAACGCGAGACCCGCACCAGGACAGTGGTGCAGCAAAGCGCAAGAGGCAGGATGAGGCTCGCGATCTCGCGTCGCGAACGTCGCAAACTCCCCAACCGTAGCAACAAGAGGGCGAAGATTTCGTTAATGCCGCAGGTGCTGGCATGCGTGCGAGCAGTGGATTCCAACTCGCTGGCGAATCCGTTTTCTCCATCGCTGGCACGGCGAACGGCACCAGCCTACAATTCCTGTCGGGTTTCCCGATGATGGCAATGGACGATACGATCCCGGAAGGCGTGCGCCGCTTCGTCCTGACCAGCGTTCCGACGGTGCCGCACCTGGAAAGTCTGCTGATGTTGTGGCGCGAGCCCGGCAAGGCCTGGGGAGCCGTGCAGGTCGCCACCCCGCTGTATGTGCAAACCGCGATAGCGCCGTCGGGGCGCGTCGACCACGGCCCGGCCGCGAGACACGACAG
>JBBRIE010000272.1:0-3417 GCA_038221545.1 Lysobacterales bacterium | reverse complement strand
TCGATAACAACCCGATCGAGAACGCGATCCGGCCGGTGGCGATCGGCAGGAAGAATTGGTTGTTCGCCGGCTCCGAAACCGCAGGCCGCCGCGCAGCCGCGATCATGAGTTTGCTCGCCACCGCGAAGGCCAACGGCTTTGATCCGCATGCGTGGCTGACCGACGTGCTGACGCGGTTGCCGACCACCCGTGACCGCGATATCGGCGCACTGCTGCCGCATCGATGGCAACCGGTGGACTGAGCACGGGCGCGAAGGTGCGACAAGGTGGCGTCAGCGGACGGTTACCTTCCACGCAACGACACTGGAAGCAGGCCCGCGACCGATGGGCCAAGTCACAGATGGCCGCCGGCGCGGAGGTAATCGTGATAGGCGACGCCATCCCCACGGTAAAGACCCATGACTTCGGCGGCGCATTTCGTGGCTCGCACTTCAGCCAGGATTGCCTGTGTTTCGTCGCCGTCGGCGCGCGGCCGCTCCAGCACCGTCAGCGACTGTATCCGCTGGCCCGCGTCGTCGTTTCCCCATCGCCATTCGCCGTATGGCGCGTACGTCCGGACGCCATCCGTGTTGCCGGACCCGATCCGCTCGAACAATCTCTGGGTTACCGCTTCAGGCTCCCGCATCAGCTGCTCGTAGAAAACGACATGCGGTCGCAGGCCCGCCGCCGTCAGCCCCTCGTGGATGTTCCGGTAAACCTCGCACCAGAATTCAACATGGCTCTTGCCATAGGTCTCGAACCCGCGCCGGATCTGCGATTTTTCGCGCACCCTCCGGGCAAGCGAAAGGGCGGTGTCGACCGGATTGCGGATGATGACAACAGGAAGGAAGAGCACTGGCGGGATGACGGGATAGTCCGCGAGCTGATTGAAAAAGCATGGCTTCTTGAGCACCACGATGGGCTCGTCGGCGATTCGGCCGAGCCTGTACCGGAAGGCATGACGGTTGCGCGGCCACTCTTCATAACGCACTTCCGGCAGGTGCGAGATGTCGGGCTTCGTTCCCAGCAGCGCCTTGAGCAGGGTGGAGCCGGACCGCATTGCCGAATAGATCACCACCGTTTGCTTTGCGGGACGAAGACCCTGCTGGAGGAACCCCAGCGTCGTCTCGAGCGCACCCCGGGCGAGCCGCGTCACCTGCATTTTCCGGTCGCTCGGCGCGCCGTTGGCTGCCAAGGCGCAGCACACGCCAAGGCGATGCCACCCTTGCCAACGGCGTTGTCTGCAGCTCCCTGCCGGCATGCACGATCTGTGTTTGCCACTCTCGGCCGCATCACGCCGATAATATGTCCATGCCTATGGAGCGTCCATCGACGCACAGGGATCGCAGCAGCCGCGCATGAGTGCCCACACGTCCAGCAGTGCTCCCAGCGGCGAGGTGCTCACGCCCTCGCGGCTGAACGCGATCGCGCGCGGTCTGCTCGAGGACGCGCTCACGCAGGTGTGGATCGAGGGCGAGATCTCGAATTTTCTGGCGCACCGCTCCGGGCACTGGTACTTCACCCTGAAGGACAACAGCGCGCAGGTGCGCTGCGCGATGTTCAAGTCGCGATCGACGGGAGTGCGCGTCCTTCCGCGCGACGGCATGCAGGTGCTGCTCAGAGGACGCGTGACCCTGTACGAGGCACGGGGCGAATATCAGCTCGTGGTAGAGCACCTCGAGGAATCGGGTGAAGGCGCGCTCCGCCGCGCGTTCGACGAACTCAAGGCCAGGCTGGCCGCAGAGGGCCTGTTCGACATCGGGCGCAAGCGCCCCCTGCCCCGCCTGCCGCGCCGCATCGCAATTCTGACGTCCCCGACCGGGGCCGCGATCCGCGACGTTCTCTCGGTGTTGCGGCGCAGGCTGCCGCTGGTTGAAGTCGACGTCGTGCCAGTCGCCGTGCAGGGCGCAGGCGCGGCGGCAGTCATTGCGATCAGGCTACGCGCGCTGTCGGACGCGGGTCTTCACGACGTGATCCTGCTGACCCGCGGCGGTGGCTCGCTGGAGGATCTCTGGGCGTTCAACGACGAAGGTCTTGCGCGGGCAATCGCGGCATCGACTATTCCGGTCGTGAGTGCGATCGGCCATGAAGTGGATTTCAGCATCAGCGATTTTGTCGCCGATCTGCGCGCCGCGACACCGTCGGCCGCGGCTGAACTGCTGGTTCCCGACGTGCGCGACCTCGCGCGCGGCGTGGCCCACCTTTGGCAGCGGCTTTCGGCAGCCAACGAACGCCGCCTGCAGGCCCTCGCGCAGCGCGCCGATCGCGTCTGGCTGCGTCTGCAGGCACAGCGCGCGGATCAGCGCCTGCGCCTGACGCGCCAGCGCCTTGAGCAATTGAAACCGCGACTTTGGCGCGCATGGACTGCGCGCCGACAGGCGCAGTTGTCGGCGCTCGCACTGCTGTCGCGGCGCTGGCGGGCGCACGAGCCTCGTTCCCGGCTGCAGCGAATGGGCGAAGTGCAGTCCAGGGTGCATGTCGGCCTGGCGGCCGCAATAGCGCGGCAACTGAGTGACCGTCGTGCCCGACTCGCCACCCTCGCCCGCACGCTCAACGCTGCCAGCCCGCTGGCCACCCTCGCCCGCGGCTACGCGATGCTCGTGACATCCGATGGCTCGCTGCTTCGTTCGTCCTCGCAGGTCGCCCCGGGCGATGAGGTGCAAGCCAGGCTGGCGGAAGGCTCGCTGGCACTCAAGGTCGAATCCATCGTCCCTCCTGCACAAAGCGATTGATGCGATCCCGCCCAGACGGGACAATCGACACGACCACCGACGCCCCCGGGCGTTCCGAAACTACGCGTAGCCCGCGATCCGATCGCGGGGGACCAACAGGGGATCTCATGAAAGCTTCCGATCTGTTCGTGCGTGCACTCGAAGCGGAGCACGTCGAGTACGTGTTCGGCATCCCGGGCGAGGAAAATCTCGACCTGCTCGAGTCGCTGCGAACCTCGAACATCAAGTTGATCCTCACCCGGCACGAGCAGGCCGCCGGTTTCATGGCCGCGACCTACGGCCGGCTCACCGGCAAGGCTGGCGTGTGCCTCGCCACGCTCGGACCGGGCGCCACCAACTTCGTCACCGCCGCCGCCTATGCGCAACTCGGCGCGATGCCCATGCTGATGCTGACCGGACAGAAGCCGGTCAAGGCCAGCAAGCAGGGGCATTTCCAGATCGTCGACATCGTCGACATGATGAAGCCTCTGACCAAGTTCACGCGCCAGATCGTGGCATCGGACAACATCCCGGCGCGGGTGCGCGAGGCGTTCCGGCGCGCCGAGGAGGAGCGTCCGGGCGCCACCCATCTCGAACTCCCCGAGGACATCGCGGATGAGCATACGGATGCGACGCTGATCCCCAAGAGCTACTCGCGTCGTCCGGTCGCCGACGACAAGTCGATCACGCACGCCGTCGATGCGATCGCGAACGCGAAGCGCCCACT
>JBBRIE010000271.1:0-3454 GCA_038221545.1 Lysobacterales bacterium | reverse complement strand
GGCGCGAAGGTCACCAGCGCCGAACTCAGGAAGGACGGCGTGCACCTGGGCTACACCGATGCCGGCGGTGAGCAGACGCTGGTGGTCGACAAGCTGCTGGTCGCCGTGGGCCGACGCGCCGCGACGCAGGGGCTGCTGGCCAACGGCACGGGCGTCCAGCTCGACGAGCGCGGCCGCGTCGTCGTCGACGAGCACTGCCACACGGGCGTCGATGGTGTCTGGTCCATCGGCGACTGCGTGCGTGGGCCGATGCTCGCGCACAAGGGCTCCGAGGAAGGCATCGCCGTTGCCGAACTGATCGCCGGCCTGCCGGGCCATGTCAATCTCGACACCGTGCCCTGGGTGATCTACACCGAGCCGGAAATCGCCTGGGTCGGCAAGACCGAGGCCGAATGCAAGGCGGCCGGCATCACGATCCGCACCGGCACCTTCCCGTTCGCCGCGGTGGGACGCGCGGTGGCGATGAACGAGACGGCGGGCATGGTCAAGGTCATCGCGGATGCAACGACGGACCGCCTGCTCGGCGTGCACATCGTCGGCGCCGCAGCCTCGGAGCTGATCCACGAAGCGGTCGTGGCCATGGAGTTCAAGGGCTCGGCCGAGGACCTCGCGCGCATTTGCCACGCGCATCCCAGCCTGAGCGAGGCCGTGCACGAGGCGGCCCTTGCCGTCGACAAGCGCGCGATCCACAAGGTCAACTAGATGCCGATGGGCCGCAGGCGGCCGTGACCGTGAATTCCGTCTGCGTCTACTGCGGCTCGAACGCAGGGGCGCGCGCGGGCTATGCGCACGTAGCCGCAGCCGTGGGGGAACGGTTTGCGCGCGAAGGCATCGCGGTCGTCTACGGCGGTGGCAACGTCGGCCTCATGGGCGTCGTCGCGGACGCCGCGCTGGCCGCGGGCGGCGAAGTCATAGGCGTGATCCCGCAGCAACTCGTCGCCTGGGAAGTGGCGCATCGCGGGCTCACCCGCCTCGAAATCGTCGCCAACATGCACGAGCGGAAGGCGCGCATGTTCGACCTCGCGGACGGGTTCGTGGCGATGCCCGGCGGCTTCGGCACGCTCGACGAGATGTTCGAGATGCTTACCTGGCGGCAACTGGGGCTCGGCGACAAGCCCTGCGCGTTCCTCGATGTCCAAGGCTTCTTCGGGCCGCTCATCGCGCAACTCGACCGGATGGTCGAGGAGCGCTTCCTGCACGCCGACCAGCGGCGCGACCTCTGGCACGGCGACGACATCGACGCCCTTCTCGAGTGGATGCGCGCCTATCGCCCCGCGCAGGCGTCGAAATGGCTGGACGAGAAGCGCCGCTCGGAATTGCGCTGAAGCGGCCACACGAATCTGTGCTTCAGTAGGAGCGGGCCATGCCCGCGACCAATAGCTCGCGAAGGTGCCCGAAGCTGCGAAGTGCTCCCCCGGTTGCAGGTCTCTACGCGCAACGGGTTCAATCGGGCGCCACATTTCGCGGGCATGGCCCGCTCCTGCAGGAATCGCCGGGCGACGGGACCAATGCCTGCACGCTGCAGCGGAGCTATGCTCCGATGTCGCTTCGACGCTGTCACGCCATGAATACGTCCAATCAGCCCTTCCGCGCGTTTCGCATCCACAGCAGCAATGACGGCCGAGACGTAGCCGCCGGACATCGGGCTGGTGTGGAAACCATTTCGCTGGGTGACCTGTCCCCTGGCGAGGTCGTGATCAAGACCGCGTTTTCGTCGGTCAACTACAAGGACGCGCTGGCGGGGACCGGCAGCGGACAGATCCTGCGCCGGTTCCCGCTTGTCGGTGGCATCGATGTCGCGGGGCACGTCGTGGCGTCCAGCGATCCTTCGATCCGCGAGGGCGATGCGGTGCTTGTGACGGGCAGCGGCCTCTCGGAAACGCGCGACGGGGGTTATGCGGAATACGCGCGACTGCCAGCGAAGTGGACGCTCCCCCTGCCGAAGGGACTGGAGCTGCGCGAGGCGATGATCCTCGGCACAGCCGGTTTCACCGCGGCGCTGAGCCTCTACCGGATGCTCGCGAACGGCCAAACCCCCGAACTGGGCCCGATCGTCGTGACCGGTGCCACCGGGGGCGTCGGCATGCTGGCGATCGACATCCTCACCCAGGCAGGATTCGAGGCGCACGCGATCACGGGCAAACCGGAGCATTTCGATTTCCTCATCGCGCTGGGCGCCAGGCAATGCATTTCGCGGCATGGAATCCACTGGGGACAGCGGCCGCTCGAATCATCCAAGTGGGCGGGGGCGATCGACAACGTGGGCGGCGAGCAGCTCTCGGCGCTCACGCGCGTCATCCACGCCTACGGCAACATCGCCTGCTGCGGCCTGGCCGACAACCCGCAACTCGTGACTACGGTGATGCCGCTCATTATCCGCGGTGTCTCCCTGCTGGGGATCGCCTCGGCCGGCACCGCCCTGCCGGTTCGTCGGGCGATCTGGGAACATCTCGCGAGCGACTGGAAACCGGCGCATCTGGACCGGATCGCCACCCGCGAAGTAACGGTCGATCAGCTACCCGGCGTTTTTGCTAGCATGCTCGCAGGGGAGTCGTTCGGGCGCACGCTGGTGCGATTCGACTGACGATTCCCAAGTCCCGACTCGCCCGACGGAATGAAAACCATGGCCCGTGTGTTGATCGTCGATGATTCACCGTCGCAACTGGTGGGCATCAAGAAGATTGTAGAAGGCCTCGGTCACGTGGTGATCACGGCCGAGGATGGCGCCTCGGGCGTCGAAGTCGCGAAGCGCGAGCTGCCCGACCTCGTGCTGATGGACGTGGTGATGCCGAACTTGAACGGCTTCCAGGCCACGCGCCAGATCAGCAAGGATCCGACCACCTGCCACATCCCGGTGATCCTGGTGACGACCAAGGATCAGGATACCGATCGCATGTGGGGCATGCGCCAGGGCGCCAAGGCGTACCTGACCAAGCCGATCAAGGAATCGGATCTGGAAGCCACGATCAACCAGTTCCTGCCGGGCTAGGCCCTCAGGCCTGGCGCGGGTTGAAATCCGCGAACTTCCCGGCGAGCGCCTTGAAGGCCTCCCGTTCTTCGTCATCGCGCGGCGTCGGCACCTGTACTTCGATCACTACGAACTGATTGCCTGCGGGATTCCCGGGCAGCCCGCGATCCTTGAGCCGCAACTTGCGGCCGGTGCCCGAGCCCGGCGGTATGCGTAGCGACACCTCGCCGCCGAGCGTCGGCACCTTGAGTTCAACGCCCAGCGCCGCTTCCCAGGGCGCCAGGGGGAGCCTCATCGTGAGATCACGCCCGTCCACGCTGTAACGCGGGTGCGGTCGGTACTGGATCTCCAGCATGAGGTCGCCACCGTGCGAGCCCTGCCCGGAAAGTCGGATCTGCTGCCCGGGCACGATGCCAGCCGGAATGCGGACGTCGAGCGTGCGGCCATCGACCTGGATGCGCTGCTGTGATCCGGCGAAGGCCGATT
>JBBRIE010000270.1:0-3457 GCA_038221545.1 Lysobacterales bacterium | reverse complement strand
AGCGAATGCCATCGCGGTCCATATTGCGGCGTGCGTGTACTGGCCGCCGTTTTCGCGCACGCCCGGCACATAGCCGCGGATGTAGCCCGGATCCTGCGCCGTGAGATCGAACGGCGGATCGAGCAGCTTGATGAGGCCGGCGTCGCGCCGCACGAGGTGCCGGTCGAGCGAAGCCATCGCCTGGTGCGCGCGCGCCGGATCCGCAGCCCCCGAAAGCACCGCCCAACTCTGTGAAATCGAATCGATGCGGCACTCGTCGCTCTGGGTGGAGCCGAGCGGCGTGCCGTTGTCGAACCAAGCGCGCCGGTACCAGTCGCCGTCCCAGGCATGCTCCTCGAGTCGCTGGCGCAACTGCTCGGCGGCAGCGATGCAGCGTTCGGCGAACGGCGCGTCTCCGCGCTCCCGCGCGATCCCGCTGAATTGCCCGAGCACTTCGAAGAGGAAGAACCCGAGCCACACGCTTTCGCCGCGACCTTTGATGCCAACCCGGTTCATGCCGTCGTTCCAGTCGCCGCTCGCCATCAGCGGCAGGCCCCGCCCGCCGAGCAGATCAAGTCCCCGCTCGAGCGCCCGCTGGCAATGCCGGTACAGCGATTCCTCGAGGCCGGACCGGACCGGCTGGTCGTAATAGGACTCTTCCTCGAAGTTGAGCGCGCGACCTTCGATGTAGCGCACGCGCTGGTCGAAGACCGCGTGGTCGCCGGTGATCGACGCGTAGCGGCTGGCAGCAAGCGGCAGCCACAGGAAGTCATCCGAGCAACGCGTGCGCACGCCGCGATCCTGCGGCGGATGCCACCAGTGCTGCACGTCGCCTTCGGGGAACTGATGGGCGGCGCACAGCAGCAGGTGCGCGCGCACGCGCGCCGGATCCGCATGCACCATCGCCATCGCGTCCTGCAGCTGGTCGCGGAAGCCGAATGCGCCTCCCGACTGGTAGTAGCCGCTGCGTGCCATGAAGCGGCAGGCGATCGTCTGATACATGAGCCAGCCATTGGCGAGCAGGTCGACCGCAGGCTCCGGCGTGCGCACCTGCACTGCGCCCAGCGTCTCCCGCCAGAATGCGTGGACGGCCGCGAGCGCCGCGCGTGCCGCGTCGAGGCCGCGCACTTCGCGCGTGATGCGCGCCGCATCGAAGGCGTCCCGGCCGCTGCCGAGACGAAACGTCACCTCGCGCGACTCGCCGGGCGCGAGCTCGAAGGTCACGCCGAACGCGGCGCAGGCGTCGTAGCCTGCGCCCACGCGTCCGGAAAGCTTCACGCGACCCATCGCCGCGGGACTGCCGAGGCTGCCGTGGCGCCCGATGAATTCGCCGCGATCACAGGTGACGCTGCGCGCGTCGATGGCCGAATCCACATCGAAGAAGCCGACGCGGCCCTCGAACTCCGTGCTGTAGGCGTTGCGCGCATACACCGCGCCGAACTCGGGGTCGAGTTCGGTCACGAGATGGGGCTGGGACTTGGCACGCAGGTCGCCGAGCACCCATTCGACATAGCCGACCGTCGACAGCCGCCGCGGACGCGTGGAGCGGTTGCGCAGCTTCAGGATCGAGAACTTGACCGGCGCGTCGACTGCGACGAACACGGTCAACTCGCTTTCGATGCCGTCCTCGACGTGCTCGAAGATGCTGTAGCCAAAGCCATGGCGGGTGCGGTAGGCGCCGGAGCCGCGACGCGGAAGCGCGCTGGGCGACCACACGCGCGCGCTGTCCTCGTCGCGCAGGTAGAACGCCTCGCCGCCCTGGTCGACGACCGGATCGTCGAGCCATGGCGTGAGCCGGTATTCGTGCGCGTTCTCGCACCAGGTGTAACCGAGCGCGCTCTCGCTCAGCACGGTGCCGAAATCCGGGTTCGCGAGCACGTTGCACCACGGCGCCGGCGTGCGCGAATCCGGGGTCGTGGTGACCACGTACTCGCGGCCATCCGCGGTGAATCCACCGAGGCCGTTGTCGAACGCAAGGGACAGCGGGCTGAGCGAATCGTCCTCCGCCTGCGCGGGCGCCGCGCTCGCCAGCGCGAGCAGCGTGTCGTCGCGCAGCGGCGCCGACGGGCGGGGCAACGCGGGCTCGACGGGACGCCGGCGATTGAGCTGGTCGGCCAGGCTGCCGCGCGCGTCGCTGACGATCACGCGCGCGGCCACCTGCAGCAGGATGCGATCCTCGTTCGACATCTGATGTACGGGTCGCACGAAGATGCCGCCGGGGCGGTCGACCACGTTCGCCTCGAGCCCCGCGGCGATGAGTCCCATGATCTGGTCGTTCAACTGCTGGCGATACCCGGCCTGGTCCTCGTTCCAGATCACGAGGTCGACCGCGAGGCCCTTCAGGCGCCAGTACGCGTGCGCCTGCACGAGTTGCCGCACCAGGTCGATGTGCTCGGTGTGCGCGATCTTGAGCAGCACGATCGGGAAGTCTCCCGAGATCGCGTGCGCCCACAGGCCGGGTTGGCCGCGGTGATTGAGCAGTTGCAGGCCGCGTTCCGCGCGCATCGCCGGGTGGTTGTAGATCACCAGTCCCGCGAGGCGCTCGTACAACTGGGCATCGGCCTGCGAGGCGTTGATCTGCTGGCGCACCACCTGGCTGTGCGTCCACGCCAGGTCGAACACGCGATCGGCCAGCCTACGGTCGCGGTACTTGTCGATGAGCCCGTGGCAGCCGGCGGCGTCCTCGCTGACGCCCGTGACCATGTCGAGCGTGACCGTCTGCTCCGGGGCGAGGACGATGCGGCAGCGGATCGCGACGATCGGATCGAGCACCGAGCCCTCGGAGTTCGACAGCCGCGATGCGGCCGCGCCCGTCGCGGTCAGTGCCGCCGGTGACACCAGCGTGTTGCCGCGACCGATGAAGCGCGCGCGGTCCGTCTCGTACGAGATCTCCTCGAGTTCGGCGTCGTGCACCGCGACCAGGTGCAGCATCCAGTGCGGTGCCTCGCCGCTGGAGCGCGCACGTCGGGTGCACACGATTGCCTGTTTGTCTGGCACCAGTTGCGTCTGCACGAACAGGTTGCTGAAGGCCGGATGGAGTTCGTCGGCGATGGCCGGTGCCAGCACCACCTCCGCATAGGTCGTGATCTCAAGGGTGCGGCGCGTGCGCGCGCGGTTGGTGACGCGCAGGCGGCGCAGCTCGATGTCGTGCTCGGGCGACACGGCCACCTCGAGGTGCGTCTCGAAACCTTCGTGACGACCGCGGAACTCGGCCTTTGCATCGGAGAAAATCGCCGCGTAGCCCTCGACCGCGACGCCCGTCGGTTGCAGGGCGGTCGACCAGAAGCTGCCGCTGGTGACATCCCGCAGGTAGCAATGCGCGCCCCAGTGATCGCGCGTGGAGTCTTCGCGCCAGCGCGTGATCGCCATCTCGCGCAGGCGGCTGTAGCCGCCGCCAGCGCTCGACACCATCACGTGGTACCGCCCGTTCGACAGCATCTGCACCGCCGGCAGGCCGGCGTCGGCGATACCGAATACG
>JBBRIE010000269.1:0-3476 GCA_038221545.1 Lysobacterales bacterium | reverse complement strand
GGCGGTCGAACACGGCAGGCATCCGGGTTTCGACGACACCCGCGCCTCGCAGGGCGAGTTGCAGTTCGACGCCTGGGGGGTGAGTCCATCGGAACCGGAACGCTGGGCCGCGCTGCGTGCACGCATTACCGCGCATGGCCTGCGCAACTCGCTGCTGGTCGCGATCGCGCCGACCGCGACCATCGCCTCGATCGCCGGCTGCTGCGAGTGCATCGAGCCGCAGGTCAGCAACCTGTTCAAGCGCGAGACGCTGTCGGGCGACTTCCTGGTCGTCAACCGCTACCTCGCCGACGAACTCAAGGCGCTCGGGCTGTGGACGGCGGAGATGCGCGACCGCATCAAGCTGGCAGAGGGCTCGATCCAGTCGATCGGCGAGATCCCGGCCGCGCTGCGTGAGATCTACCGCACCGTGTGGGAAGTGCCGATGCGGTCGCTGATCGACATGGCCGCCGAGCGCGGCGCGTTCATCGACCAGTCGCAGTCGCTGAACCTGTTCATCGAGAGCCCGAACATCGGCCAGCTGTCCTCGATGTACATGTATGCGTGGAAGCGCGGGCTGAAGACGACGTATTACCTGCGCTCGCGGCCGGCGACCCGGATCGCCAAGGCCACGGTCGGCAACGTCGCGGCGGGGGCGTCGCTGGCCGGGACGGCCGACTCGCTCCCGACTGACGCACGCGAAGCTATCGCCTGCTCGCTGGAAAACCCGGAGTCGTGCGAGGCGTGCCAGTAGGCCGTTCTCGCCTTTGCCCCCTCTCCCGCTTTGCGGGAGAGGGCTGGGGTGAGGGCACGCGATACCGCGCTTGCGACGAGCCCATCTCGTCACCCGGATCCTGCAACAAGCTTTCGCCGCCATAGGTACCACCGCGCGCCCTCATCCGCCCTCCGGGCACCTCGCTTCGCGCCCCAGCCTGCGCCAGCGGCACCGGCACCGGCACCGGCGTTCATCATCGCGCGAGCCGGTGGCTCGCAGACGCTCCTCCTCACCGCGCACGCGGGAGGAGGCAACAGCAACCCTTCGAGTAAATCGCATGTCTGCCAACCAACTGCTGACCCCCGGCTTCGACCTCACCCTGCGGCCGATGCGTTACCCGCAGTTCTATGAGATGTACCGCGACGCGATCCGCAATACCTGGACCGTCGAAGAGGTCGACTTCTCGGCCGACGTCAACGACCTGCGCGACAAGCTCGGCCCGGCCGAACGGCACCTGGTCGAGCGCCTGGTCGCGTTCTTCGCCACCGGCGATTCGATCGTGTCCAACAACCTGGTGTTGAACCTGTACCAGCACATCAACGCCCCCGAGGCGCGCATGTACCTGTCGCGGCAACTGTTTGAGGAAGCGCTGCATGTGCAGTTCTACTTGACCCTGCTGGACACCTACCTGCCCGACCCGGCCGCGCGCGCGCGCGCGTTCGACGCGGTCGAGAACGTGCCGTCGATCCGCGCCAAGGCCGAATTCTGTTTCCAGTGGATCGACTCGCTGCAGGGCCTGCAGCGGATCGAGACCCGCGCGCAGCGGCGCCAGTTCCTGCTCAACCTGATCTGCTTCGCCGGCTGCATCGAGGGCCTGTTCTTCTTCGCCGCGTTCGCCTACGTCTATTACCTGCACTCGCGCGGCCTGCTCAACGGCCTGGCGTCGGGCACCAACTGGGTGTTCCGCGACGAGAGCGGGCACATGGCGTTCGCGTTCGAGGTGATCCGCACCGCGCGCGAGGAGGAACCCGACCTGTTCGACGACGCGCTTCGGGCCGACGTGGTGCGGATGTTCGAGCAGGCGGTCGACTGCGAGACGCTGTTCGCCGCCGACGTGCTGTCGGGCGGCGTGGTCGGGCTGTCGCCGAAGGACATGCGCCAGTACCTGGAATACTGCGCCGACCAGCGCATGGCCCAACTCGGCATGCCGAAGCACTTCGACGCGAGCAACCCGTTCGGTTTCATGGATCTTCAGGACGTGCAGGAGGTCACCAACTTCTTCGAACGCCGCGTCTCGGCCTACCAGGTCGGCGTGCAGGGCGAGGTCGCATTCGACGCCGCGTTCTGAATCACCGTGCTCGATGCAGGCGCGGCATTGGGACATGGCCGCACCCATTAGCAAGGCACGGTCACAGCCGGTACCCTTCGGCCAGGCAAGGCCTGCTCGTTGCGGGAGGCTTCCCCGAAAAAACCATGGAGGAAGCTTATGGATCGCCGTCAGTTCTTGGCCGTTGGTGGATTGGCGGCAACAACACCCGTGTTCGCCAGGACAGCCGAACACGTTGCGCACACCGGCACGTCGGAGGAGCTGTTCAAGGGCATCAATTTCACCTCGGACGGCCTCGATCTCACTCCTCGCGAGTACGCCACGCTGCTGTGCGAAGCAGCGACGGCCCGCAACCTTGATGCGGACTACTACTCGATCGGCGGGCCCATCTCGGAACTGGAGCAGAAGTTTGCGACGCTGTTGGGCAAGGAGGCCGCCATGTTCGTGCCCACGGGCACACTCGCAAACCACCTCGCCATAAGGAATCTCGCGGGGAGCGATCGCCGCGTCCTGGTCCAGGCAGAGAGCCACCTCTACAACGACAGCGGCGACGGTGCCGGAACGTTGAGCGGTTTGAACCTTGTCCCACTGGCCCAGGGTCGCAGCACGATCGAGCTGGCGGAAGTAAGGCACTGGGTCGAGCGGACCGCCAGCGGCCGGGTTGAGGCCAAGGTGGGCGTGATCTCGGTCGAAAATCCGGTGCGGCGCAGGGACCACGAGATGGTCGGGCTTCGCGAACTGGAGCGCGTCTGCACCTATGCACGCGAACAGGGCATCCGGCTGCACCTGGACGGCGCGCGGATGTTCAACCTCCCCTTCCACTCCGGCAAGGGTGTCCGCGAATATGCCGCCCTTTTCGATACCGTGTACGTGTCGCTTTGGAAGCACTTCAACGGTGCGGCTGGCGCGATACTGGCAGGCGACGCCCAGTTCATGGACGGCTTGTTCCACCAGCGGCGGATGTTCGGCGGCTCGTTACCACATGCGTGGCCGCAAATCGCGCTGGTCGCCCAACATGCGGATGGCTACGAGGACCAGTACGCCAAGGCGTGGCGGGCAGCGGATCAATTGATCGGGCTGCTCAGATCGGATGGTCGATTCAAGGTACGAAAAGTACCGAACGGCACGAGCAGATTCTTTCTTACGGCGTCCGGAGTGGCGCCAGACCTGCTGACCGGGCGGGCGCTAAAGCGAGGCATCATCCTTCCACGCGCCCAACCCGACAGCGGAGAGTTCCCGATGCAGGTCAACCCTTCGATCCTGCGCGCGCCCCCCGCCACGCTCGCGCGGATACTCATCGACTCGATGAAGAACTGAGACGCGCCCCGGATCCAGCGGCCCGACCATCAGGCCGACACGCGGTCGCGCCCGGCGTGCTTGGCCGCGTAGAGCGCCTCGTCCGCGCGCCGCAGCATTGCGTCGGGATTTTCGCCATCGTCCGCTTCGCGGGTCGCC
>JBBRIE010000268.1:0-3603 GCA_038221545.1 Lysobacterales bacterium | reverse complement strand
TGCAGCGTGCCGGCGCGCCAGCCTTCCAGCACCAGCGGGTCGATGTAGGCACGCCGGCAGATCGTGGGCGTATTGCCGAGGTCCCGGGCAATGTCCTTGATGACACCGTTCTGCAGGGTCTTGAACTCGGTCTCGCTGCGCGTGCGCTCGCCGACCCCGGATTCCCCGATCGTCACCGCGACCAGCGGGATGCCCGCAAAGCGCTGGAACGCCGCGAGCGTGGCGCCCCAGGTGCGGAAATCCTTTGCCGTGAAGGCCTCGCCCATCGCCTCGCGGAGATACTCGTTGATCTGTCCGGAGTCGACCGGGTGCGGGCTGCCGTCGTCGTCGCGGTACTGGAATAGCGACTGGCCGGGCAACTGCTGCACGGTGCGCACCAGGCTGACCAGGCGTGCATCGTCGAGCGTGATGTCGTGCTCGATGCCGCTCTTGCCGCGAAAGCGGAGTTGCGCGCGCCCACCCTTCACGAAGCGGACGTGCTGGTTGCGAAGCGTGGTCAGGCCAAAGGATCGGTTGCTGCGCGCATATTCGGTGTTGCCGATGCGCACCAGCGTTTCCATCATCACCGCCACCACGATCGCGAGCACCTTCGCGCGTGGGAACCCTCGCAGCGCCAGGTCGCGCCGCAGGTGCCGTCGCAGGCGTGGCAGGGCTTCGCCGAACGCGACGATGCGATCGAACTTTCCGGTACCGCTGGCGGTGTTCCACTCGGAGTGATAGCGGTACTGCTTGCGTGAGCGCGCATCGCGGCCGGTCGCCTGCAGGTGTCCATCCGCGCGCGTACAGATCCAGACGTCGGCGTACGCGGGCGGCACCGCCAAAGCGCGGATTCGCGCGAGTGTCTGCGCCTCGCGCACCGACTTGCCATCGGGCATCCGGTAACGAAAGCCGCGACCGTGGCGCATTCGCGCAATGCCGGCGTCCTGGTCGCTCACATACACGAGGCCGGCCGCGCTCGCCTGCGCCGCCGAGGCCAGTGGCGATTCGGCGGTATGCGCCTCCCGCGGTGGGCGCGCGCGGCTCACGCGGGCGTCGGTTCCATCGCCGGCTGATCCTCGCGCGGGTTGCGCGGAAGGCGGTTGTGGATCGCGGTCGCGGCGATGGCGGCGTGTCCCACCGCCACTGCAATCTGGTTGAGCGCACTCACGATGTCGCCGATGGCGAACAGGCCGTCAACGGACGTCATCTGATGCGTGTCAACGATGATTTCGTCGTGCTCGTCCAGGCGTGCGCCGACCTGAGCCGCCAAGCCCGAACGCGGCTGGCAGCCCATCACCGGATACAGCGTGTCGAATCCGGATTGCAGACCATCCTGCGTGTGTGCGACGCACAGGCGTTCCTGCCTCTCGAGGCGCTCGAGGGGTGCCAGCACGCGGATGCCCAGGCGCTGCGCCAGTGCCAGGCAATCCGCGCTGGGCGCGGCGGCGTCGACCGGGATGGCGGTGACGCTGCGCGAGAAGGTGCGCAGGAACGCGGCATGCTCGATCGCGACGTCGACCGGCCCGAGCACGCCGATGCGCTCGTCGCTCGCCTCGTACGCATCGCATACCGCGCAGAGTCGCACGACGCCGTCGGCGATCGCTGCTTCGAGTCCAACGAGGTCCGGCATCCGGTCAACGATGCCGGTCGCGAGCAGCACTTGGCGCGCTCGCCACGTGCGCGTGCCGTCGCCGACTTCGAAGACGCCGTTGCCGTGCGCGAGGGTCGCAACGCGGCCGCGCTCGATGCTGACCCCGAAGCTTTCCGCGTGCTGCCTGAATTTCGCCAGCAGTTCGGGGCCCGCAACCCCGAAAGGAAAGCCCGGGCAGTTGTGCGAGGTGGGGATCCAGCGCGCGCGCGAGTGACCCGAATCGATCACCGCGATGCGGCGCTGGTAACGGGCAAGATAGGTGGCCGCGGTGAGTCCCGCCGGCCCGGCGCCCACGATCAGGCAGTCAAGCACCTCATCCCCGATTCCAGTCAAAGCGGTACTCCCGGGTTTCAAGCGGATGCAGATCGTCGGCGCGCGCAGCCGCCGCGGGCGCGAAGCGTAGCGCGCCCGAATCCTTCGATCGGGAACGGCAGGTAACGCGAGGACGTGAACGAACACCCTCCAGCGCCTGCCGGTGTCGCACCCGCGCCCGCACCACAGGGGTAGTCTGGATCGGTCCGATCCAACAGGGAAACCTTGCCATGCGTCCGAGCGTCCTGAATCTTGCCATCGCGTCCGCCTTCGCTTTCGCCTTGGTCGCGGGGGGCGCGATGGCGCAAAGCGATCCGGCTGCCGTCAGTGCGGAGGCTGCGAGTGCTGCGGCCGATGCGGCACAGGCCGAAGCGCTGGCGGACGAGGCCACATCAAGCGCCGAGGCGGCGTACGACGCCGAGGCGCCTGACGCGAACGCTGCCGAGAAGCGTGCGGATGCAGCCGATGATGCGGCGGATGCCGCGGGCAATGCTGCCGAACTCGCCGAAGAAGCCGCCGAAGACGTGCGCGAGGGCGACGGCGATGCAGACATCAAGGCGGGCGAGGCCCGAGCAGGAGCCGACGTTGCGAGTGCCGGAGCCGCGGTCGCTGCGGACGCCGCCGCCCGGAACACGGACGCTGCAAGTGATACGCCCACGGCCGACATGAGCGCGGAACAGAAGGCGACGATGGAAGCCTGGCGGGACGCCGGCAAGGTCGGGCCCCAGCACGAGCGCCTTGCCGCCTTCGTCGGCGACTGGGATGCCAAGGTGACGATGTGGATGGACCCGGCGCAGCCACCAATGGAGTCGACGGCCCCCGACTCATCCGCGCTGATGTTCGGGGGCCGGTTCGTCAAGTCGGAATTCAAGGGCTCCTTCCAGGGTGAGCCGTTCGAGGGCGTCAGTACCATGGGATACGACAACGTGCGCGGCAAGTACACGTCCACGTGGCAGGACTCGATGGGTACCGGCACGTTCCTGTCGATGGGCGACTACGACGACGCCTCCCGTTCCTACACCCTGCGCGGCATGATGGCCGACGCGATGAAACCCGGCGAACTCATGCCCGTGCGCGTGGTGATTCGAATCACCGATGACGACCACCACGTGATGGAGCAGCATGAGACACGCGGCGGTGAGGAAACCAGGACCCTCGAGATTGCATACACCCGCCGCTGACCCCGTAACAGCGCAGTCGCGCAGGTCGGGTTGCAAACCAAGCTGACGCGAGGATTTATGGAACCGGCCCGCCATCGCGACGCAGTCGGCATAGCGTCCCGGGCTGTTCCGTGAGCCGCTACGCAGCGATGCGGTAACCGTAGCTCACCGCCGTTTCATTGCAGTCGGTCACAAGACCTGCGCCCCGCTGAACCGTGCCACCAGCGCGGGTTCTGCATCCGGTCTTCATCTTCTTAAACCCCGCATGAAGCGATAGGCTGCCTGCCCCCGTAGACCACGAGGTCCGCACCTGGACGCTGTGTCGCTGTTAGCCGGCAATCGCGCGGTCCGGGTCGGACTGTTGCTTGGCGCCATGGCGGTGGTGGTGGCACTGCCCGTGATCCTCGAGCTGCAGTCCCTGCGCAGGCCCGCGGTGGCTCAGCGTTTGGTCGCGCACAGCGCGGAGGTGCAGAAACTGACGCTGCAGCTTTCGCGCGAAAT
>JBBRIE010000267.1:0-3603 GCA_038221545.1 Lysobacterales bacterium | reverse complement strand
CCAGAACCACTCGGCCGGACCGGCGTTGCCCGCCTGCGCGCGCACGATCTCGGTGAGGTTCAGCGAACCGGACAGGATCAGCACGCCGAGCAGCGCGAAGCCCATCGCGATCTCGTAACTCACGACCTGCGCGGCGGCACGCATGGCGCCGAGGAACGCATACTTCGAGTTCGAGGCCCAGCCGGCCAGGATGATTCCGTACACGCTCATCGAAGTCATCGCGAGCAGGTAGAGGATGCCCACGTTGACGTCGGCGAGCACCACCCCGTCGTCGAACGGCACGACTGCCCAAGCGGCGAACGCCGGCGCCATCACCAGCACGGGCGCGAGGTAGTAGAGGAAGCGGTTGGCGTTCGCCGGGACTGCGATCTCCTTGAACAGCATCTTGAAGACGTCGGCAAAGGGCTGCAGCAGCCCGAGCGGCCCCACCTGGTTCGGCCCCAGGCGAACCTGCATGTAACCGATCACCTTGCGCTCGAAGTATGTGTAAAACGCGACCGTGAGGATCAGCGGCAACGTGATCGCGATGATCTTCGCGAGCGTGATGCCGACCAGCCACGCGTCGGGATACGATTTGCTGACTCCATCGATCCAGAGGATGGCCTGGTCGATCATCGGTCGCCTCCGCCGCTGCGCCCGATGCCCACCCGTGATCCCGTCCCGTCAAGTGCCGCCGTTTCGCTAAATCCGGCAGGAATCCACGCCGCGCCCCGTGCCACGCGCGGGTCGAGCACCAGTGGCAACTCGCAGGCTTCGTCGCCCTGGCTGACGCTGACCTGCATCCCGCCTTCGAGTCCGAGCAACACCGCGTCGTCGGGATGCAGCGCGGCTACCACGGGCGCTGCGAGCGCCGTGGCCTGGAGCGCATCGGCACGGCGTACCACGCCATCGACGCGATAAATGGGAACGTTGGCGACACGCGAAAAACCACCCTGCGCCCCGATAGTGCCGGGTGCGACGCCAGGCACGCTCGGCACGGTTGCGACAGGAGCGGTCGCGAATGACGGCAGTTGCGCTCGCACCTCGTCGAGTTCGGTGAATTCGAATCCCGCGATATCCATGTGTGCACCCAGCGCGCGCAGAACGCGCCATCCGGCGCGGGCCTCACCCGGCAATGCCCCACCAGCAGCCGTGCGCTGCACCCGCCCGTCGACGTTGACCAGGGTGGCTTCGCATTCCGGCAGCAGCCCGATCGGCAGCACGATGTCGGCGCGCGCGAGCAGCGCCTCGTGGGTAAACGACGAGAACGCGATCACCAGTTCGGCCGCGTCGAGGGTGGCCAGCAACTGGCGCGAGCGGGCGAAATCCTCGGGCTCGCAGCCGTACAGCACCAGCGCCCTGGCGCCCTCGGCAACCACGCGCGTGGCGTCCCGGCCGCCGCGTCCCGGCTGCACGCCGACGTGCGTCAGACCGATCGCGTTCGCGCCTTGCGGCAGCTCGTTGCAGGCAGCGCCCAGACTCTTCGCCAGCCTCTCGCATGCGCCGCGGATCGCGCCCGAATGGACGTGCTGCACGGCCTGGTCGCCGATGATGACGAGCGCGCGCCCGGCACCCTCGAACGCCTCACGCAGCGCCTGCATGTCCACTTCAGCGCAACCGGCGGGCGAGCGGCCGGCGGCCAGCTCCGCCAGGGCTTCGGCCCAGGCGTGCGGCGCCACGATGAAGCGGCCGGTCAGATCAAAGTTGAAGCCGAAGTCGACTGCATTGAGAACGTAGACCCGGGCGCCGCGAAGCGCGGCCTTGCGGATCCGGTGGGCGAGCAGCGGCTGTTCGCGGCGTGGATCCGAACCGATCAGGAAGATCGCGTCGGCACGTTCGATATCTGCCAGTGGCACGGCGAACGTGCGCGGCTGCGCGTCGTCGGCCGCATCCTGCTTGCGCAGGCGGTGGTCTAGCGACTCACTACCGAGGCCCCGCAGCAACCGGGCCAGCAGCAGGCCCTCCTCGCACGAGGTCATCGGTGACACCAGCGCAGCGAGGTCGCTTCCCGCATGCGGCTTGAGCGCCGCGGCCGCGGCGGAGAGCGCCTGGTCCCAGCTCGCCTCCACCAGCGCGCCGTCGCGGTTGCGGACCAGCGGCAGCCTCAGCCGCTCGCCGGAGACCAGCGCCTGGTGTGAATAGCGATCGCGATCCGACAACCAGCATTCGTTGACCGGCTCGTTCTCGCGCGGCACGCAGCGCAGCACCTCGCCACGGCGCACGTGCAGCCAGAGGTTGGAACCGAGCGCGTCGTGGTAGCCGATCGATTCGCGCGCGATGAGCTCCCACGGGCGCGCGCGGAAGCGGAACACCTTGTTGGTGAGCGCGCCGACCGGGCAGACGTCGATGACGTTGCCGGACAATTCGGACTCCACCGCCTTGCCGATATAGGTGCCGATCGAGAGGTTCTCGCCGCGCCCCATGCCGCCGAGCTCGTAGGTACCGGAGATCTCCGATACGAAGCGCACGCAGCGGGTGCAGTGGATGCAGCGGGTCATGTCGGTGGCGACCAGCGGGCCGAGGTTTTCGTCCGGCACCACGCGCTTGCGTTCGGAGTAACGGGAGACGGAACGCCCGTAGCCCATCGCCACGTCCTGCAGTTCGCACTCGCCGCCCTGGTCGCAGATCGGGCAGTCGAGCGGGTGATTGATCAGCAGGAATTCCATGACATTGCGTTGCGCGTCCAGCGCGCGCGCCGATTGCGTTGCGACCTTCATGCCGTCCATCACCGGCGTGGCGCAGGCCGGCACCGGCTTCGGCGATTTCTCGACGTCGACGAGGCACATGCGGCAGTTGGCCGCGATCGGCAGCTTGTCGTGGTAACAGAAGCGCGGGATCGCGACGCCGATGCGGTCCGCGGCGTGGATGATCATCGAACCCTTGGGCGCGGTGACCTGCACGCCGTCGATCTCGATCGACACGTGGTCCTCGGGCACGGGCGGCTTCAGCGCGGGATCGAGCGGCTGGACGCTCATGCGGCCACCTGCCGGAGGACGTTGCCGTCGCGCTCGTCGTCGACGAGGAATCGCCTGTTGAGGATCGCGTACTCGAATTCGTGCCAGTAATGGCGGAGGAAGCCCTGCACCGGCCAGGCGGCGGCCTCGCCGAACGCGCAGATGGTGTGGCCCTCGATCTGCCCGGCGGTGCGCTTGAGCATCGCGAGGTCCTCGAGGTCCGCGGTGCCTTCGACCATGCGCGTCAGCAGCCGGTACATCCAGCCCGTGCCTTCCCGGCACGGCGTGCATTGCCCGCACGACTCGGCCTTGTAGAAGCGGGCGATGCGATGGCAGGCGCGAACCATGCAAGTGGTGTCATCCATGACGATGACCGCCCCCGACCCGAGGCCCGATCCCGCCTTTTGCAGGCTGTCGTAGTCCATCGTCAGGCCGAGCATCGTCTCCCCGGGCAGCACGGGCATCGACGAGCCGCCGGGAATCACTGCCTTGAGCGTGCGACCCGCACGCATACCACCGGCCATTTCGAGCAGGTCGCGGAACGACGTGCCGAGCCGGACTTCGAAATTGCCCGGCTTCGCGACGTGACCCGACACGGAAAACATCTTCGGGCCGCCGTTGTTCGGCTTGCCGAGCCCGAGGAACCAGTCGGCGCCGTTGCGCATGATCG
>JBBRIE010000266.1:0-3626 GCA_038221545.1 Lysobacterales bacterium | reverse complement strand
TAGAGGTAAGGGTTCATGGACCCTCGAGTTGTTAAACTCAAGACGCCTGCCGAGTGCGTTATCTTTGCCAAGAACGCGCGCCATCGCGGTGCTCCAGAACTCTCAGAACAAGCTCGAAAACGATCCGTACAGCTGCGGGCGGATTCGCATGGTGCGTCGTCGGATGTCGAGCGTGAATGCTTCCAGGCCGTTTACGCCTACGAAGAGATTCTTTCCGCTCAGAAGGGAAAACGTCAACCCGCTTCCAGAACCTGGCAGATGATCAAACGGCACGGCATTCTTCCCGCTGTCGAGCGAGTCGTGACCAAGCGCGTGGAGTCTGCCGGCTACACCGTACTTGCCGAATTGGGCCTCCAGGAGTTTGCGTTCGAAGCGGTGATCCTCCGACACCCCACACATTTTTCGAAGGAAGCCGTTAGCCGTTCGAAGGAGCGTCTGGAGGCTCAGTGAGGAATCGGTTGTCACAACGGCCACTACTCATTTTTGGGAATTTGGCGAAGCAGCTCGAGAAATTTTGGGCACAGAATGGGCACAGATTGGGCACAGGACCGTTCTCGGGATGGGGCGCTGGATGGCCCGCTCGCGCAAGTCACTGAAAAGAATGCGAAACAGGTGGCGCGCCCGGAGGGATTCGAACCCCCGACCAATGGCTTCGGAAGCCACTACTCTATCCAGCTGAGCTACGGGCGCGTAGCCGCGCAATGTAACCGCTTACGAGCTGAAAAAGCCAGCAGCGGCACGCAGTTACGAATATCTGAGCCGTCGTCGTTGGGTCGCACTGCCTCGCCGAAAATCCCCACGCGGAGGCACAGAATCGGTTTCGTGTCCACCCTCGTGTCCATCATCCGGCTCGCTGCCGTCGATGCGAGTAAAGGCGTCGAGTGCGCCGGCGAAACCGGTCCACCGAGAAGGTGGTACTCATGTTTCGCCCGGGAAACGGCCCATGCGAATCCGTGAGTTCACGGATTCGCCATTGTCGACCGACTGCGCGGAGACGCCGGGGCCCATGACGAAACCGGCCCTCGCGGGCCGGTCGTCGTTACGTCACTGATCGAGGCGCCGGTGCGCCGGCCCAGTGTTCAGAACTCCCAGCGCAGCCCGCCGCGCAGGACCCACTGCTCGAGGTCGTCGTACGCGAACGTGCGGAAGACCGAGAAATAGAACTGCGTGCCGCCGGGCCGCACCCACGACACACCGCCCGACAGGCTGCCGAAGTTGCGGTCGGGATCGTCGATGACGATGGCCGCGAACGACTGCGTCGGATCGCTGCGCAAGCGCGGAATCAACGTGAAGCCGTCGTTGTCGCTCTCGTAGTACCAGTCCAGCCGCACGAACGGCTGCATGACGCCGCTGGCCGTGCTGATCGCGCGCGCCACCTGCAGCGCACCTGAATACTGCAGCGACTGGAAGCTCTGGTCCGGGAAGGCGAGCAGGAACCCGCTGTCGTTGTTGCCGGATTCCGTGAAGGCATCGATGTCGGTGCCCGCATACTCGACGCGGAACTCGGGCGTCATCAACCAGCCGTTGCGGGAGAACTCGTAGCCGACGCCGAACGTCGCGACGAACTGGCTCGCATCGGTGTCCGACACGGCCACGTCGCGAGCGAGGCCAAGGGACGTCAGGTCGATGACGCGGGACTGGTCGTACTGGTTGCGGAAATATCCGAGCGAGCCGTCCGCGTACCAGCCATTGCTGCCGTACCAGGAGTAATACGCCGTGAGCCCGAGTCCGTCGGTGTCAAGTTCGCCGGCGCCCTCGTTGAGGTCGACCTCGGAAGCGCTGTAGCCGAGCGCAAGCCCGACGAACGCACGGTCGTTGAGGCGATAGTCGACGCCGGCGGTCACGCCGTAGTTGTCGAAGTCGAAGCCCGACTCCGCGGCCATCGAATCGCGGCTGCCCCCGCCGATGCTGCCATTGACAAAAACGCCCCATGGACTCGGCCGCAGATCGCCGATGCCGCCCGCCGCGCTGTCGTCCTGCGCGGCATTGAGGTTCTGCCCGAACATCCCGAGCGACAGCGCACCAGTGCCGCTGAAGATCGACAGCCCGGCGACATCGAGTCCGCGCGCGCCTCCGCGCATTGACGCCATGCGGGCCGCGACGTTGGCCTTCTGCTGGGTCATGATCGCGCCCGCGACGTTGCTCTGTGCAGAGATCTCTTCGGCCGCAAGGTTCTCCAGCGCATCTTCCACGACCGCGCCGTTGTTGGTCTCGGCCGCATTGATCAATGCCCGGCAGGTGCGGAGAGCATCGCTACCCGCACTCGCCGCGCCACAGGCTTTGGCGACCGCGGTCACTGCGCCTTGCGCAACCTCGCTACCGCCGCCCGGCAGGGCACCCAGCGCGTCGTCGATCGCGCCCTCGGCTTCCTCCGGATCGAGGTTCGCGTCCACAGTGACGGTGATGGTGCCTGTTGCAGAAAGACCCGACGGGTCCGTCGCGCGAACCACGAATTGATCCGTGCCTTCGAAGTTCGCGTTGGGCAAGTAGAACGCGGTCTGGCCCACGATACGCGCGGATCCGCGCGCGGGAGGCGTAGCGATGGTGAAGCTCAGCGCATCGCCATCCGGGTCGGTGAACAGTGGCGCCAGGCTGATGGCCACTTCGGCTCCGCCGCTCGACTGCGCCGTGCCGCTGGTTCCGACCGGCGGACGATTGGAAGGATTGTTGGTGACCGCCACGGTGACCGTAAACGCCAGCGCGGGATGCGTCGCGTCGCGGACTGTCAAGCCGATCACCGCGCTCCCCTGGAAACCGCGTGTCGGCGTGAAGGTGAGCGTGCTGCCCGACAGCGTTGCCGTGCCCTGCGAAGACGACGGGGGCGTCGCGATGGCGAAGATCAGCGCGTCGTTTTCGGGATCGGAGGCCAGTGTCGCCAGGTTGACCGACACCGGCGTGACGCCGGTGGTCGCCGCATTGCCGTTGCTGGCGACCGGCGGTTGATTGGCCGCGTTGCCCGTCACGGTGACATTGGCCACGAGGTTGGTGACGTTGTTCGCGTCGTCGCGGACTTCGATGGGCAGCTGCACAGTGCCCACGAATCCGGCGGCAGGCGTGAACGTCGCGAAGCGGCCGGACACGGTGAAACTGCCTTGTGTCGGCGGCGGCTGCGCACCGGCGGTGAACGTCAGCGGGCCGCCCTCCGGATCGCTCGCGCACGGCAGCAAGTCGAACGTGACCGGTTGGCCATTCGTCGACGTGGCACTGCATGCGCTCGTCACGGGTGGTTGATTGGCGACGGCGGTGCCGATCGTTACGGTGGTCGTGTTGTTCGAGGTGTTTGGATCGGTCGGGGTGGATGAGGTGATCGAAGCCGTGTTCGATACCTGGCCGGTGGACGCTACGCGCAGGGTCAGCACGCACGTGTTCGAAGCGCCGCTGGCCAGCGCGCCTATGGTGTAGGCCACGAACTGACCGCTGCCGGTCGCCCCGCAGTCGCTGCCAACGAAGGTCAGCTGCGGAGGCAGGCTGTCGCTGACGTCAATCGCGGATGCAGCGGCAGGGCCATTGTTGGTAACGGTCAACGATTTCTGGAACGTGCTGCCGACGACCAGCGGATTGGCCGCTGTGTGGGTCTGCGAAATCGCCAGATCCGCGCCAGCCGGCGCGCTGTCGTTGTCGGTGAT
>JBBRIE010000265.1:0-3715 GCA_038221545.1 Lysobacterales bacterium | reverse complement strand
GTTCAGCAAAACTCTCGGTCATAAATAATCCTGATTGATCGATCGAATGGCGCAGCTCTGCTGCTGCCACTCACCCGTTGTTGCCGCGGAATGCGGCGTTGAGAACCTGCTTGCGCAGGGGCCGTTTCTGGTCGAACACAGTCCATGC
This sequence comes from Lysobacterales bacterium, assembly GCA_038221545.1. GTDB lineage: Bacteria > Pseudomonadota > Gammaproteobacteria > Xanthomonadales > Ahniellaceae > JBBQNY01. Next base: position 3,567 of record JBBRIE010000265.1, on the reverse strand, counting down.
TCGACTGGTTCGACGCGACGAGTCCGGCACAGGTCCGGACTCGCATCCGCACGAGAAACGCGTGGGCGATCATCGTGCGACCGGGCCATCCATGGCCCGGAAAAGCAATATTCGCAATGCAATTTCAGCGGCCAGATGAATGGAACCGCTCGCTCGCCAAGGCCAGCACCCGTGCTACCACTTCCGCCACGGGGATGCCGGTGCTGTCGAGCAGCACCGCATCCGCCGCGGGCTTCAGCGGCGCCACGCGTCTCCCCGCATCGCGGGTGTCGCGCGCGTGTATTTCCTCCAAAAGGTCGGCGAGTCTAACCGTCAATCCCTTTTGCTTCAACTGTTTATAGCGCCGATGCGCGCGCTCCTCGGCACTCGCGGTGAGGAAAATCTTGAGCCCGGCGTCGGGGAAGATCACCGTTCCCATGTCGCGCCCATCGGCAACCAGTCCCGGCGACTTGCGGAATGCGCGCTGCTTGTCGACCAGGGCTGCCCTGACCCCTGGAATCGCTGCGATGGCGGACGCGGCAGCAGCGCAGGTTTCCGTTCGGAGCTCCCCGCTCGCCTCGACCCCGTTCACATGAACCGCCGGGTCGTCGGAGCCGCGATCCTCGAATCGGACCCGGGTCTCGGCGGCATAGCGGGTGAGAGCCACAGGGTCGGAAAAGTCCGCGTCCGCCCAACTCGCCGCCAGTCCGACCGCCCGGTACAAGGCACCGGAATCCAGGAATCGCCATTGCAGCGAGCGTGCCACCAGGCGGCTGATGGTCCCCTTGCCCGAACCCGAAGGTCCGTCGACGGTGAGCACGGGCACGGTCTTTGCAGTCATGCGATGGATTCCAGCGGGGTCTTCAGTCTAGTGTCGCGGCGCTGGATGCCGCGACTCGATCACATCCACGGTCGCACCCAGGGCGCGCAGCTGATCGGCGAATCCCGGGTAGGAGGTCTGGACGTTGGCGCAATCCCTGATGTGAACTTCACCTTTTGCGCGCAACGCCGCGATCGCGAGAGCCATCGCACAACGGTGATCGCCCGCCGCGTCCACTTCAGCACCCTCCAGGGCAGCCACCCCGCGGATCAACGCCCCGTCGGGTCGCTCCTCGAAATCCGCCCCCATCGCGCGCAATGCAGTGGCCATGACCGCGATGCGGTCGGATTCCTTCACCCGCAACTCGGACGCTCCCGCGACCAGCGTTGCACCTTTGGCAAGCGCAGCCGCGACGAAGAGTGCGGGCATCTCGTCGATCATGTCCGGTACCCAGTCCAGCGGCACGCTCAAGCCTTGCAGCGTTCCCGATTGCACGCGCAGCGTCGCGGTCGGCTCGACGCCGTGGCCCGTCGACTCCGCGACCAGGTCGGCGCCCATGCCGAGCAGGACCCGCCACAGTCCGAGTCGACGCGGGTTGAATCCCACGCCATCGATCGTCAATGACGATCCACCCACGAGCGCCGCCGCGACCAGCCAGAAGGCCGCAGCCGAGAAGTCTCCGGGCACGGCCAGGTCCCTCGCGGCAAGTCGCCCGCCGCCGTCCAGGCGCGCGTGACCGGCGCCGAACTCGATTTGATAACCAAAGTGGCGAAGCAGTACTTCGGTGTACTCGCGCGTTGCCGGCGATTCCGTCACGCAGGTCGTGCCGCGCGCATACAGGCCGGCCAGCAATACGGCGGACTTGACCTGGGCGCTCGCGACCGGGGTCCGGTATTCGATGCCGGCGAGTGGGCGACCACCGCGTATGCGCAGCGGCGGGCAGCCACCGGACTGCGCCGTGATGAGCGCGCCCATCGCATGCAGGGGCTCGACGACGCGCCCCATGGGCCGGCGCGACAACGAGGCATCGCCGACCAGTTCGCTATCGAATGCCTGTCCGGCGAGCAGGCCGGCGAGCAGGCGCATCGCGGTACCGGCATTCCCGCAATCCAGCGGCGCGGTGGATCCCGCCAGTCCGTCCCGGCCCACGCCATGCACGATCCTGATACCGGCGCTGGGCGTCTCGACCCCTGCTCCCAACTGTCTGCAGATTGCGGCAGTGGCGCAGGTATCCGCTCCTTCCAGGAAATTGTCGATGCGGGTGGTGCCCTCGGCAATGCTCGCGAGCATGACGGCGCGATGGGAGACGGACTTGTCGCCCGGCACTCCCAACGCACCCCGCAACGGACCGGCGCCGCGCACTCGCCAGTCGACACGCGGTGAACTGGTGCTCAACTCAGCGCCTCCCGCATCGCATCCAGTAGCCGAGCCTGCTCGGCGTCGGTCCCGACAGTAATGCGAAGGCACTGCGGCAAACCGTATCCGTGCATCGGCCTCACCACGAGGCCCCGATCCAGCAACGCTCTTTCCACCACGGTGGCGGCATGCCCGGAAGCTTCGAAGTCGACGAGCACGAAGTTCGCTCGTGACCGGGCCACACCCAGTCCCAGGCTGCGCAGCGCGTCAGTGAGGAGTTGACGCTGTCGCAGGTTGGCAATGCGGCAACTATCCAGATGGGCGGAATCCGAAAGAGAAACTACAGTAGCTTCCTGCGCTAATACATTGATATTAAATGTTTCGCGTAGCCTTTCCAAAGTCAAAACTACCGCTTCGTCCGCAACTGCATAGCCCACGCGCAATCCCGCGAGGGCGTGGATCTTGGAGAAGGTGCGTGTCACGACAAGGTTGGGAAAGCGATCGCGGATCGACAGCACGCTCGCCGTGCCGGGTTCCTCGGCATAGTCGACGTAGGCCTCGTCGACCACGACCAGCACTTCGGTCGGGACGCTCGACAGGAACCGCTCGAACGACTCAAGCGTGAACGCCGTGCCGGTGGGATTGTTGGGGTTTGCCAGGTACGCGAGGCGCGTGCGAGGGGTGAGCGCAGCGGCGAACGCGTCGAGGTCGTGTCCCCTAGGCGCCTGCGGGTCATCGGCCGGTCTTGCCGTCGCAGCGACGCCGGTTGCGCCGACGCTGGCAGCGGCGATCGCGTACACGGCAAAACCGTACTGGCTGTAGAGGACTTCATCGCCGAGGCCCGCGTAAGCCTGCGCGAACTGCATCAACAGCTCATGCGAGCCATTGCCGAGTGCGATCTCCGCCGTAGTCACGCCATGGTGCGCCGCGAGCGCGGATTTCAACGATCGTGCGTGAGGATCGGGGTACCTGCGCAGTGCCGTCGCATCGCTGCCGCGCACCACCGCCAGGGCGCCCGCACAGGGGCCGAAGGCATTTTCGTTTGAGCCGAGTTCGACCAGGCCACCTGGCGGGGCGCGGGCCCGCAGCGCCTCGAGGTCGTGGCCCGGGTCGTACGCCGCGAGTGCAGCCACGATCGGCGTCGGCGACGGTTTCATGTCGCCGAGTCAGAGGATCGCGACCGGATACGACCCGAGCACGCGAACCCGCGTGGCGTGTGCACCGAGTGCGGCGATCGCGTCGGCGACCGCGGCATCCTCCACGTGTCCCGAGACATCGATGAAGAACGCGTACTGCCACCTTCCCTCGTGCGACGGGCGTGATTCGATCCGGTTCATGCTGACCCCGTTGGCCGCGAACGGGCTCAGCAGGTTGAACAACGCGCCCGGCTGGTCGTCGACATGCACCAGCAA
>JBBRIE010000264.1:0-3716 GCA_038221545.1 Lysobacterales bacterium | reverse complement strand
GCGCTGATCCTCGAGCGCGCCTGCCGCGAATCCGGCCTGCCCTCGCCCCTGCAACCCATGGCGGGCGACCCACTGGGCCGCAACCGCGCTTACGTCGCGCTGTCGCGGCGCAACGTCAGCCCGCTGGCGCCATTGCAGGCGTTGGCCACCGCGCCGCCGCCGACCAGGACCCATTCCGAATCGCTCGCCCGGCTGCTCGATGCGCACCGCGCCGATCCCACGATGGACGTGCAGCTGGTGCCGGTGTCGATCTTCGTCGGACGCGCGCCAGACCGCAGCACGGGCTGGTTCTCGGTGCTGTTTTCAGAGAACTGGACCCTGGTCGGCCGGTTCCGCCGCCTGCTCGCGATCCTGCTCAACGGTCGCAACACGCTGGTGCGGTTTGCGCCGCCGGTGTCGGTGCGCGGCATCGTCGACGAGGCGCTGCCGCCCGAGCGCACGGTGCGCAAGCTGGCGCGCGTGCTCCGAACCCACTTCCGCCGCATCCGCTCGGCGATCATCGGCCCTGACCTGTCGCACCGGCGCACGGTCATCGATTCGGTGGTCGCCGCCCCCGCGGTGCGCGAGGCGATCGCGACCAGCGCGCAACGTGCCCGCGTGCCGCTCGAGAAAGAGCAGGCGAGGGCCCGCGACCTGGCCTGGGAAATCGCGGCGGACTACTCGCATCCGGTGGTGCGCTCGCTGTCGATCCTGCTGAAGCCGGTGTGGAACCGCCTGTACGACGGCGTGCAGCTGCGTCATCTCGACACGGTCAAGCAGATCGCGCCGGGGCACGAGGTCATCTACGTGCCCTGCCACCGCAGCCACATGGATTACCTGCTGTTGTCGTACCTGTTGTTCGACAACCACGTGGTGCCGCCGCATATCGCCGCGGGCATCAACCTCAACATGCCCCTCGTCGGCCCCATCCTGCGGCGCGGCGGCGCGTTCTTCATCCGTCGCAGCTTCCGCTCCAACGCGCTTTATTCCGCGGTGTTCACGGAATACGTGCAGCAACTCATCCGGCGCGGCACCTCGATCGAGTACTTCATCGAGGGCGGGCGCAGCCGTACGGGCCGCCTGCTGCCGGCGCACGTCGGCATGCTCGCGATGTCGGTGCGCGGCTACCTCCGCGATCGCTCGCGGCCGGTGGTGTTCCAGCCGGTCTACATCGGCTACGAAAAGCTCCTGGAAGGCAAGACCTACATCGGCGAGCTGTCCGGCGCCAAGAAGAAGCAGGAGTCGCTGTTCGGGGCGCTACGCGGTTTGCGCGCATTGCGCCACCACTACGGTCGCGTGGCGGTGAGTTTCGGCGAGCCGATCTTCCTCGCCGCGCACCTGGACGCACACGCTCCCGACTGGGAGGTCGACGCGGCGGCGGAGCGTCCGGCGTGGTTCGCGCCAACCGTGGATGCGCTCGGCGACCGCATTCTGGTCAACATCAACCGTAGCGCGGACGTCAATCCGGTCAACCTGCTGGCGGCGGCGCTGCTGTCGACACCGCGCAACGCGATGGCCGAAAGCGACCTGCTTCGCCAGCTGGCGCTGTTCAAGATATTGCTCGCGCGCGTGCCCTACTCGGATCGCGTGACCGTCACCGAACTCGAACCGGCGGCGATCATCGCTTACGGCGAGCGCATGGGTATCCTCCTGCGCACCCGCCATCCGCTGGGCGACGTGCTCTCGAGTGCTCCGGAACAGTCGGCGCTGCTCTCCTACTTCCGCAACAACGTCCTGCACCTGCTGACGACGGCCGCGTGGTGCGCCGCGCCGTTCCTCAACAACCGGCAGCTACGGCGCTCGACGGTGGTGCGGCTTGGGCAGTTCATCTACCCCTTCATCCAGAACGAGCTGTTCCTGCCATGGACCGCGGAGGACTTCGGCGACCAGATCGAGCGGACGCTCGACGTGCTGGTGGACGAAGGCCTGCTCGGCAAGGTGGGCACAAGCGGCGACATGTTGCGCAGGCCGGTCGGCCAGACCGACGCCGCGTTCCAGTTGCGCGTGATCGCGCAGACGGTGACGCAGGCGTTCGAGCGCTACTACATCGCGGTGGCGCTGCTGGTGAAGAACGGCCGCGGTGCGCTGTCGACCGCGGAGCTGGAAAACCTCGGGCATCTGATCGCGCAGCGCCTGTCGCTGCTGTACGCCAACGCGGCGCCCGAGTTCTTCGACAAGACCCTGTTCCGGAATTTCGTCGCGCTGCTCAAGGAACGCCGCGTGATCTGGCTCGACGATGCGGGCAAGATCGATTTCGCCGATGAGCTCGAAGCCATCGCCAAGGACGCGCGCTTCGTCCTGTCGCGCGAACTGCGCCACTCGATCCTCAAGCTCACCGCGCAGGAACGCGAACTGGTGCCGGTCGTCGCGCCGGCCGGCGAGCCTGACGGCAACCCGTAGGCGTGCCCGGCTAGCGGGCGAGGGCTACGACTTCGATGTTTCGTTCGTCGGGATCGAGCGCGTACGCCGAGTAGTAGCCGTCGCCGTATTCAGGGCGCAGCGAAGGAGCGCCATTGTCCTGTCCTCCGGCCGCGATCGCGGCGGCGTGGAACGCATCCACGGCCTCGCGCGACGCAGCGCGCAGCGCGATGTGCAGCGATCGGGTCACCGCGGAGCCCGAATGCAGCCAGAGGTTCGGTTGCTCGCCATCGCCGAAGCCGGCCCAGCCGCCCGACTCTACGCGCAGGGCGTAGCCGAGCGGCGCGAGCGCAGTCAGGTAGAACTCCTTGCAGCGCTCGTAGTCGCCCACGACAAGGCTCAGGTGGTGCAGCACGGACGATCCCTCATGGGCGGATTCCTCAGGCGGGCTGATCCGGGATCAGCGCATGTTCGAGTTGGTTCATCTGGTCCTTGATCCGCAGCTTGCGCTTCTTGAGGCGGCGCACCTGCAGGTCGTCGGCGTCGCTGGCCGCGTCGAGGCGAGCGATCACCTCGTCGAGGTCGCGATGCTCGATGCGCAGCTCCAGCAAACGGCGAGCGATGGCGGCGCGGTCTTCGATGGTCGTTTCAGGTTCGCGGCGAGCGTCGAAGTGTAGCGAAGCGCGGCCGGGCACGCGGCTACAATTCCGCCACCCATCGGTTCATCCCCGCGCGCTTGACCAGGGCCGCGATCGCAACGCGAAGGCCACCACTTCGCGGGCGGAATCGCGGGCGGCGCCTGCCGCGATCGGCCAGCCGCATCCCGATTTCGTCGCGCAGTAGCCTTGCAGCCGTTCCCCCATCGACCCACGGAGTATTCACGTCGAATGTTGTTCCGAAACCTTACGCTTTTCAGATTCGTTCCCGATCAGGGCCTTGCGGCCGCACTGGCGGAGGCGCTGCCCGCGCACACCCTCAAGCCGGTGGCGTCCCTGGCCATGGCGAGCCGCGGCTGGGTGTCGCCCTACGGCCGTGATTCCGAGCTGCTGTCGCATGCGCTCGGTGCCTATCGGATGCTGGTGCTCGGTGGCGAGGACCGCCTGCTGCCGCCCGCGGTGGTCAACGAGGCCGTGTCGATCAAGGTTGCCGCCCTCGCCGAACAGCGCGGCCGCGCGCCCGGCGCGCGCGACCGCAAGCGGTTGCGAGAGGACGTGCTGCACGACCTCATGCCCCGCGCGTTCGTGCGGCCGTCGCGGCTCGCGGGCTACCTTGATCTGGAACGGGGCTGGCTGGCGATCGACAGCGCCTCGCGCAAGACCGCCGAAGGGTTCGTGTCGGCCCTGCGCGAAGCGCTCGGCAGCTTCGCCGCGGTGCCACTC
>JBBRIE010000263.1:0-3776 GCA_038221545.1 Lysobacterales bacterium | reverse complement strand
GCGCTCCCCTGTCGCCCACCTGCTCCACCGAACCAGGCGCGCTTGGGAGCGCTGCTGCGGGAACAGCGGGCGCCGACGTCAACGCCGCAAATAAAAAAAAGGCGCGCGCGGTCAGCACCCGCGGCAAGCTCACGCTGGATGAGCTCTGGCAACGCGCCCGCAAGCTCGGGAATCGGATGCCGGACGAATCGACAGCCATCGTGCGCAGGGATCGCGATGCCCGCCACGGTCGTTGACGCGTCCGCGCTCGCCGCGGTGTTGTTCGACGAACCGGAAGCCGAACCGATTCTCGCCAGCATTGCAGGCGCGTTGATCGCGCCCGGTCTCATTCGCTACGAACTCGCGAGCGTGTGCACGACCAAGTGCGTCCGAAATCCTGAGCGCGAGCACGAGATTCGCGCGCGTTACCGCCTGCTCGGTGAACTCGCCATCGACTACGTCGAGCCCGACTGGAACGATCTGCCCTCGCTCGGAACGCGTTGGGCCCTGTCGGCCTACGACGCCGCTTACCTGCAGCTCGCCCTTGCGCGCAACGCGCCACTGGTCACGCTCGACGCGCGCCTCGCCGCTGCCTGCGACCATGCGACTGCCCCTGCATAGACGGCGCTCCCATGCATCGTGGGTGTGAACGACACGACGCAAGCACGCAGCTTGCGCATTACGCCGACCGCGTGAGCCGGTCGCGACCTTCCGGGATCGCTGGATAAGGCAACGCGCGGCCGGGCTGCGACATCGCGCAAAACAGAGATGGGCGCATTGGTTCAAATGGGAGCGAACGTTGACGAGAAATACACGACCACACGAGCCGTGTTAGCATGACTGCATGAAAACTATTACGCTGACAGAAGAGGCGTACGAGCGGATTGCCGCGCTCAAGACTTCGCCCAAGGATTCCTTCTCGAAAGTCATCCTGCGCGTGGTGCCGAGGCTCGGCACGGCATCCGCGATTCTCGCCGCGGTGCGCGACCTGCCTCCGCTGAGCGACGCAGAGGCCGCGACGATGCTCGCCGTCAGCCGCGATCTCAATGACCCCAGCCTCCAACGAGATCCCTGGGCGGCGTGATGGACTATTTGCTGGACACCAGTTTCCTCGTGGGACTGTGGCGCCAACGCGGGCAAGGTCCGGAAGCGCAGTTCCTGGAAGGCGGCGAAGGCATCGCTCTGGCGCTGCCCTGGATCGCCAGGGCCGAGTTCCTGTCCGGGGCGGTGATCGCCGAACACGATTTGCCGCGGGTGTTGGCGTTTCTGGACGGTTTCCCGCTGATATGGCCCGACGAGGCCGTGGTACTGCGCTACGCGCGCGCCAATGCCGCGCTCCGCGCGGCCAGGCTCGCGGTGGGCGCGAACGACCTGTGGATCGCCGCGACCGCGCTCGAGCGCGACCTGTCGCTGCTCACCCGCAATGTACGCGAGTTCCAGCGCGTGGACGGCCTGCGCGTAATCGATTACGCGCAGGTCTGAGCCGGTGGCCCGCAAGCTCATCAAGCTCGTCAAGCTCGCCGACTACCCAAGCAACGCCGGGAAACGCAACTTGATCCAGCCGAGCGAGGTTCACTGCCGGCTCCTGAAGCTCGCTCGAGTTCGAGGAGCGTCGCAGCGGCGGATTCACCTTGGGGACCGCATGGCAGAGCATCCGTACGCGCCGCGACCTGGAACTCACCACTGCCGGGCACACGCATGATCGCGCCGGCCGCTACACCGCAGCCGTCAAAGTCGTCGACATCCTCGGCCATGACACCGTGACTCTCGTGCCGGTGAACCTCGGTTGACGTAATGCTGACGGACCACGAACTGCTGACGCTCGCCGGCAAGCCCGCATTCGCACGCGGTCGCGCCTACCATGCAGACGCACGCATCGCGCTGTCGCGGCACGACCCCGACGGGCTGGAGGGCGAGGCCCGCGGCAGCGAACACTATGCCCTCTGGCTCGAACGCGACGGCTCGCGCTGGCGTTGGGACTGCGCATGCCCTGCCGCCGACGGTGGCGCGTTCTGCAAGCACCTGGTGGCGGCCGTGCTCACCGCGCGTGGCGATCCACCTGAAACGGCATCGGCGCCGACGACGCGCCGCGCGAAACGCGGCGACGACCTGGCCGACTTTCTCCGTGCGCAATCCCAGGAACGTCTGGCGGGCTGGTTGCTGGCGTTCGCGGATGAGGATCCGAACATCGCAAAACGCCTGCGCCTGCATCGCGCCGCCGACGATCCCGCGCTGCTCAAGTCGGCGCTCGGCAAGATGCTCGACGCCAGCGGCTTCCTCGACTACCGCCGCAGCCTCGACTATGCACGGCGGCTGGATGCCGTGGTTGAGCAGTTGAAAGGCGCCATCGCGCGCGACGCCGCGGCCGGGCGCGCGCTCTGCGAGTACGCGCTCGGCCGGCTGCTCAGGATCTACGCGCGCAGTGACGATTCGGCCGGCGGGATCGGCGACCAGTTGCAGTCGATGGCCGAACTGCATGTGCACGCGTGCCACGCTGCGCCGCCGGGCAAGGCGTTTGCCAAGACGTTGTTTGCCCTGCAGCAGAAAGACGAGTGGGGCCTGTTTCCCCTGGATGCGTATTGGAATGCGCTTGGCGCGGACGGGCAAGCCGACTACGGCAGACGGGCCGTCGCGGAGTTCGAGAAACTGCCGCAGAAGCCGGCCGCAGGCCAGCGCTGCAGCGAGCATTTCGGAGCCCTGCGTCGGCTCGAGGCGTTCGCGCGCGTCACCGGCGATTTCGACCTGCTGCAGCGCGTGCTGCGCCGGCACCTGGTCCAGCCGCACGATCACCTGCGCGTACTCAAGTCGCTGCAGCAGTTCGGCCGCGCGCGCGAAGCGCTGGCGTGGGCCGAGCAGACGGTGAAGCGTTTTCCTGACGACGTCGGCGCGCGCAACGCGCTCGCCGACTGCCTCGCGGCGGCGGGCCTCGACGACGAGGCGATCGAGCACGCGTGGCAGGGGTTCCGCCTGCAGCCGCAAAAGGACAATTGGGATGCGCTCAAGCGCATGGCCGGTGCGCAATGGCCGATCTGGCGCGAACGCGCCCTTGCCGAGGTCGCTGCGCACGGACAGGGCGACGCGACGCATCGGGCGACGCTGCTCGAGCACGATGGCGATCTCGATGCCGCCGTCGCGGTTGCGCAGGAGAGCGGGATCCGACCGGATGTTCTGGAGAGGTTGGCGTCCTTCATCGAACGCGACAACCCGGCGTTGGCCGGCCAGTTCCGCCTGCGCATTGTCAGGCTACTGCTGCAGCGCGTGCATTCAGGGAACTACGTCGCGCTCGTCCTTGCCTTGAGGCGGGCCGTGCGCTGCCTGCCTCCGGAGGAGTTTCGGCCGCTGGTCGCACAGGTGCGCGCGGAGCATGCCCGGAAGCCCCGATTGATCGAGATGCTCGACGCCGCAGGCCTGTAGCAGGCTGTCGCCAGCAGCGGGTGGAAGCACCGCACAGCGCCTCGTTACGAACCCATTAACCATCGCGCGCGCCGCGCCCGTGCCGCGCGCATCATGAAAAAGGCCCGCTTGCGCGGGCCTTTTCGTCTTGCGTGAAGCAGGTTGGGACTGGATCAGAAATCCATGCCGCCCATGCCGCCGCCACCATGGTCGTGGCCACCGCCGCCGCCCGCCGCTTCCTTCTTCGGAAGCTCGGCGACCATGCCCTCGGTAGTGATCATGAGACCCGCGATCGACGCTGCGTTCTGCAGCGCGTAGCGCGTGACCTTGGTCGGATCGAGGATGCCCATCGCGATCATGTCGCCGAACTCGCCGGTCGCGGCGTTGTAGCCGAAGTTGCCGGT
>JBBRIE010000262.1:0-3792 GCA_038221545.1 Lysobacterales bacterium | reverse complement strand
CTCGTCAGCAACGCATGAGCCTGCTCGCGTGGACCGTTGCGGCTGCCAGCAGTGCCGTTGCGGCGGTAGCGGCCGTCGCTGACGGTGCGCTGCTCTCCGGAGTGCCCAGTCTTGCGACGCCCGACGCCGACATGAGCGCGCACGGAACGCCTCCCCGCGCGAGCCTCCCCGCCAACAGACACACCATCGCACGCGTCCTGCCGGCGCGCGAGCGTGCCCATCGCGCGCTCGCCTTCCTGCGCGTTACCGCGCACGGGGTTACCGGCGGAGCTGTCGCACTCGCGTTGTCGTTCACCGATGGTATCTGGCCCATTCGCACCGTCGCACTCATCACAGCCGCAGCGCTCTCGGTGCTTTTTGCCGAGGCCGCCGCGCGCGCGCTGGGCGACTTGCTTGGCGAGGGCGCGGCGCAGCGACTTGCACCGCTTACGCAGTTCGTGGAGCGACTGCTCACGCCGGTCGTGTTTCTGGGTGGCTGGCTCGACGATATCTTCGACGCGTTGATCACGCCAGCGAACGACGCTGCCGATTCCCGCGAGACGGCGGCCGAGCAGTTTCGCCAGGTCGTGGAGGCGGAGCCGACCGTATCTCTCGTCACGCGCGACCTGCTACTTGGGGTCTTCGATTTCGGCGAGACCACGGTGAGCGACGTCATGGTTCCGCGCGTCGACATGGTGGCGATCGATCGCGACACGCCGTGGAACGAGGTGGTGGACCGACTGCACAGCGCCCACCACTCGCGCGTGCCCGTCTACGTGGACACGGTCGACGATATCGTGGGCATTCTCTACGCGAAGGATCTGCTGGCCGCGGTGATCGCCGATCAGGAGCCAGCGGGTGAATGGCCCGGCCTCATGCGCGAACCCCGCTACATCCCGTCCACCAAACGCATCGCCGACCAACTGCGCGACTTCAAGGCATCGCACACGCACATCGCGATTGTCGTGGACGAGTACGGCGGAACGGAAGGCATGGTCACCATCGAGGATATCCTCGAGGAACTCGTGGGCGAGATTCGCGACGAGTATGATGACGAGGAGAGGCAGATCAGCGAGGAGGACGACGTCCGCTATTGGGTGTCCGGTCGCCTCACGCTCGACGACCTGTCCGACGCGCTCGATCACGATTTCCGGCGTGACGAGGTGAGCACGATCGGCGGGCTGATCTTCGAGTTGCTGGGCCGTGTTCCGCGCGCGGGTGAGACGCTCGAGATCAACGGCTTCCGCGTGATTGTGGAGCGTGTGGTGCGCCGCAAGGTGGAGCGCGTGTTCCTCGAGCGACGCGACGCGCGTGAACGCGAGTCACGGGCTGACAACGCGCGCGAAGTTGACAAGCGCAGCAAGCGTGACGGCGAGCAGCGCGCATGAACCGGTGCATCTCTTGCTGACCACCTCATGCTGACGCGCACCGTCATCGTGCTCAGCACCACGCTGGTCGTCGCGCTGCTCACCGCGGGCGCGACGGCCGTGCGCGCGGTCAATCGATTGTGGCTGCGATCGTGGATCGAGCGGGATGAAGACGACGACTCGGTCAACACGTTTCGCTTCGTCGAACATCCCAAGCGGCTTCTGCTCACCGCTGGCACCGGCGTCGCGCTCGTAGTGTTTCTGGCGGGTGCAGGCCTGGCCTTGCTCAACAGCGGTGATCCGTGGGCGCTTCTGCGCGACGCGGTGGTGCTCGCGCTGTTCGTGCTCACATTTGGCCAGCTGCTGCCGCGCGCGGTAGCGCGCCGCTGGGCGCCGCGCCTGGTGCCGGTCTTCGTGCCAATGTTGCGAGCGATCGCCGTCGTGCTCACGCCGGTACGGCTCGCGGCGCGGCGCATTGCGCGTTTCATCGCGCGCCGATTCGCGCCTCAGAGCACCGCGCGGGCGGACGCGACCGATGCGTCGCGGGAAGGGCTCGAGGAACTGCTGCAGGACGGCACACTCGACGGCCTCGATGCGAGCGAAGAGATCGCGATCATCTCGGGCGTGGTGCAGCTGAGTGGCAAGACCGCCGCCGACATCATGACCACACGCGGCGATATCTTCGCCCTCGACGAATCGCTGCCGCAAGATGAGATGGCGCGCCGCATCGCCGAGTCCGGGTTCAGCCGGGTCCCTGTGTATCGCGGCTCGCTCGATCATCCGGTCGGCATGCTGCACGCGTTCGACGTCTTCGTCGTGGCCGGTCAGGGACGTCCCACGCTGCGCCCGATCGCCGAGGCCGCCTCGCTGAAGCCGGCGGGCGACTTGCTCTATGACATGTTGAGGGCGCGACGTCAGATGGCCATTGTTCGCGGTGCCGATGGGGGCGTGGTTGGTCTGATCACGCTCGAAGACTTGCTGGAGGAACTGGTGGGAGAAATCAGGGACGAGCATGATGAACCCGCGTCGCAAAGTGCGTCGCAGAGTGCGTCGCGCACCAGCGGAGACGTGCGTTGAGCGCAACGGCCTACGACACGGGCATGCCCTCCATCGATCGCTTGCTGGTGGACTTCGACAACGGAAAGCCCGCCGCGCTCGCACGCGCGGTGTCGATCATGGAGAACCATCGGAAGGGGTTCGATGTGCTCGCGAGCACGCTGCATCCGCGGCTCGGGCGCGCGCGGCGCATCGGCATCACAGGCCCGCCGGGCGCGGGCAAGAGCACGATCACCACGCAGCTCGTGCGCGTCTGGCGCGAAAGTGGCCGAACCGTGGGCGTTATCGCGGTCGACCCCACCTCGCCATTCACCGGTGGTGCGCTGCTCGGTGATCGAATCCGCATGGAAGAGGTGGCGCTCGATCCGGGCGTGTTCATTCGCTCCATGGCTACGCGTGGTTCGCTGGGCGGGCTGGCCAGCGCCACGCGCGATGTGTGCGATGTGCTCGACGCGTTCGGCATGGACATCATCCTCATCGAGACGGTCGGCGTCGGCCAGAGCGAACTCGACGTCGCCCGCACCGCCGACACCACGCTCGTCGTGCTCGTGCCGGAATCCGGCGACTCGATCCAGACGCTCAAGGCGGGCGTCATGGAGATCGCCGACATCTTCACAGTGAACAAGGCCGACCGGCCGGGCGCCGACCGTCTGCGCAACGACCTTGAGCTCATGCTCGGCCTGCGGCCAGGTGCGGCCCACGCACACGAGGCGCCGGCGCATCACGGGGTGGACCTGCGCTCGCTCGCGGAATCGGAGAAGGAGGCGCTGCGGGATTCGATGAACCCCGCGCGCGCCGCACGGAAAGCCGCCCAGGACGAGCAGGCGAACGCCTGGACGCCCCCCGTGCTCCGCACGATTGCCGCACAGAAGCAGGGTATTGACGAGCTCATCGACGCCATCACGCGGCACCATGGCTATCTTGACAGGAGCGGTGAGCTGCAGGCGCGGCGACGCGAACGCATGCGCGAACGTGTGCGCGAGGCGGTCGAGCTCAAGGTGTCGCAGCGACTCTGGAAGGATGCGTCCACCGTCGCCTGGCTCGAGGATCGGCTTCCCGAACTCGAATCAGGTGCCGAGGCGCCGTTTCATGTCGCCGACAATCTTCTGGCGCGCAGTGGCCCGTTGCTCTCAGGCACCAACACGGAATCGGACTCATGACAAGCATCCCGGACATGGAAGACGTCGTGCGCCAGCAGCAGGAAGAGCTGGCCCAGCTGCGCGCCGAAGTCGCCGAGTGGCGGAATCGTTACGAGAGCTCGCGCACGCGCGAAGTGGCGTACACCAACTCCGCCAGCGAAGTCGCGCCACTCTACACGGCGCTCGACCTTGAAGGCTCGGCCGGCACCGCCTTCGAAACGCCGGGCACGTGGCCGTTCACGCGCGGCATT
>JBBRIE010000261.1:0-3806 GCA_038221545.1 Lysobacterales bacterium | reverse complement strand
GCTGCGCCGCCAGATCGGTGGCGACGTTGATGTTCATCTGGCCAAGGACCGTGCTCAGCTTTGCGACCTCCGGGTCGGCGTTAGCTGCGGCTGTCGCGGCTTTGGCCATGGCAGTCGCGGCCTCCTGCAGATGCGTATTTGCCGTGCCGAAGTTGCGGTCATCGAGGTCGGCAGTGGTCCGATAGAGAGCCGCGCTCGCAAAAAGCAAGTGATTGCGTGCGGTGGCGCTGGCCAATGCCTGTCGCGCGCTTGCCAGGTCGTTCCGGAGTGCGAGCACGGTTTGCTCGTGCTCGGTCTTCTGCGCGGCCATGCCGCTGCTGCCCTTGATCGAGGCGGTGATGTAGCCTGCCGCGACCAGCGCGATTGCAATAGCCGTCGCCAGGAGCAGCATTTTTACGGTCTTGAGACGCGACGACGAAGTTGGGTTTCCGGTGTTTCCGCTGGCGTTCATTTCGCGTCTGACTCCTTGGGAATGGGCCCGTGCCCGCTACGATAGCAACGCGGCGGCCGGATGAACCGTGCCAACCGCTCCTGCAGTTCCATAGGGTTCAAAATGAGCTGGCTGGTGTCGTCGATCGCGGGCTTGGGCAGCGTATTGGACCCAGGGCTTGCCGTCGCGCGGCGGACCTGAAGGCCCGCCGCGTCAATGGAGTCCAAACGGGCCGGGTGGCCCCGCCGGGTCAGCACTGCGAAACATCGCCCTTCACTTCTTCGATCCGCAGCTCGCTGGCGTCCACCCGCCTCACGCCGCGCACACTCTGGACCAGGTCAATGGCGTGGCGCCAGGCAGCGGCGCTTTCGGCCATGCCGGTCAACGTGACGATGCCATCCTTGGCAGTGACGTCGATGTCACTGGCATTCACGCCCGCGTTCCAGATCACGCTCGAGTTCACCTTGGCCGTCGTTGTTCAGGTGGATGGGTCGACCCGGCAATCGATGAGCGAAATACTGACGACGCTACGAGGGTCGACCCCGCGGTGAGTTGCCGATCAGCCACGCCAGGATCAAAGCGCGGAGGGTTGCGTACACCTGAGGAAGTATTCCTGAGTCTCGGCATCTACGCAGTAGACGTAACAGCCTTTCAAGCCGCGAGTCATCAAGGTTCGGTAGGTGTTGCGGATGATCGCATCGAGACGACCACGCGTGCCGGCGGGATCCGAAGCCATCAGTTTCTTGTAGCCACGAATGGATCGATCCATGCGGGAGCGGCGCTCTGGCGACACAAGTAATGCGCCATCGCGAGCAATCAGGTCGGGGCCAATGATGACGCCGACGTAATCCAATTCGAGCCCCTGGCAAGTGTGGATGCAGCCCACCTCGTCCACGGAATCCGATGCGACTATCCAGAGGCTCCCATCGCTGCCGAGGTTCCACTGCTTCTGATAGCCGTGCTCCGGTATGACGATGTCGTATGCATCCGGGTTGCGCTTGCTTTTCCAGTCCCAGCAGTAACCCGCGACCATCCGCGACTTGTTGTTGATCCTGTTCTTCTCGGCGATCACCGCGTGCAGCTCGTTGGGCGAAGCCATGACGCGGAAATCGAACGCTTCCCGGTCGAATGCACTGTTCGCCGTATCACGCACGCCAAGGACCCTGTCCAGCCAAGCCAGATAGCCGTCCGAGCCATTGCATCGGAACTGCGATGACAGCTCCAGATGCGTGACCTCGGCGCCCAGTGCCCTGGCCCAGCGTTCAAGTTCGCTCGAGTGCCCGATGTCGCTCAGAGTGACGAGCTGGTCATCGTCGACAAACAGGATCGTGCACCTGGAAGCGGCGATGACTTCCTTGATCTGGTTCTCGCCAAGGTTGCCGTAGAGGCCGCTCAAGGCGTTGAGCCTGTGAGCCTCGTCGACAATGAGTGCGTCGAACGTATTCGGCGCAGTGTCGACGAATCCGCCGGAACCAGCGAAGAGGTTGGCGATCTCAACCCGTCGAAGTTGACCCGCGAGCTTGGCTTTGTACACCTCGCGCGGCGCCGCATTCTTCGAGACGTACTTGGTCAGAAGCCCCAGATTGGAAAGGGCGGCGAGCAGGTTGATCGCGACGACCGACTTTCCGGTGCCCGGGCCGCCCCGGACGATGGCGACTTGCTTGTCTTCGGCCGTGGCGCACCGTGCAAGGGCAAGCGCCGTCTCGTAGACCAGTTTCTGGTCGTCGACCAGGACGAACTCCCGGTTGCCCTTCAGCATCTTCAGAAGGCTGTCGGCCAGCATCTTCGAGGGCCGAATGCGACCGTTCTCGATCCTGTAAAGGAGATCGGCGTTGTCGCCGTACGTGACGTGCTGCTTGATAAACGTGCGAAGCCGCGCGCGTTCGTCGTCGCCGCGCAGAAACAACGGCGCCATTTCGATGTACGGCGCGTAATGCGCGTCGTTGATGACGCCGTCATCGACGTAGTTGTGCAAGTAGGCGCAGGGGCGCACGCCTACCTGGCCTTCATGAACCGCTTCGTTGAATCCCACGAGCAGCGCGGCATAGGACCACGCCTGGTAGCAGGGATGAGTGCCTTCGCGCTCGAATGCTCCGCCTCGCCGGGCAATGATGATGCCGTCCTTGCTGGACAACTTCGACTCGGACCACTGCTTGAGTTCCACCACCACGAGATGCGGCCTGCCGTTGGCATCGCGGCCGGAGAGCAGGAAGTCGATCCGCTTCGAACTCTGGGGAATCCCGTACTCGATGCCGACGCCAAGATCGTCCGGCATCTCGTTATCGCGAAGTACTTTCGCCATCTGCCCGAGCGACTCTCGCCAGGAGCGGATCTCGGCTTGCGGTACGTAACGGCCCGTGCGCTTCAGGTAGGCAGCGGCAACGACGTCCTCGATGTCGCGGTTGTCGGTATCGCGCAGGAAGCCGGACTTCGAGCCCTGGTAGACGATCATCGGACTGCCATCTCCGGCGGCATGCTCCCTATAACTCCGTGTACTTCGTCATGCTGCCCCTGGCGCGTTCCACCGGGTACTTGAGGGCATTCGCCTGCATCTTGCGTCTGGCCGCTTCGATCGGATCGATGGCCAGCTTGTCGGCCAGCTGCAGGAGGTAGAGCAGCACGTCTGCGATTTCCTCGCCGACGTTGTCGCGCTGCTTCGCAGACAGCGTGCGGCTCTGCTCGTCCGTCAGCCACTGGAAGTGCTCGAGCAACTCCGCTGCCTCGACCGACAGCGCGGCCGCGAGGTTCTTCGGCGTGTGAAACTGTTCCCACTCGCGCTCCGCTGCGAACTCGCGAAGCGCGGCCTGAAGCTCCTCGAGTTCTCTGGGCATGGGTGTGATCTGGCAGCTTGTTGGTAAAGACTATCGCCTATGACTGCTCCCGCGCATTGAGTCGCTGTGTTTCCCATGATGTTTGGAGGCAGCGGCTGGGATCTGGCCACAAGCTTCCGCAAAGTGGACCTGGCACCGCTTCGGTTGTTACGGTTGGGGATGACATTTCGGGCACGGTCGCCAGTGGTCATTCTTTCCCGACTTTCCGTTTAAGCCAGCACCACCGGAGTTCCGCATGCCGCCAACCGCATCCACCGCCCTGATCACCAACGATGCCGTCGTCCTCGGCCTGCTCGCCATTGTGCTGGGCTTCGTGTTCTGGAGTTCGTCGCGTGAGGAAGGCTTCTGGCACAAGTTTTACAGCTACGTGCCGGCGCTGCTGCTGTGCTACCTCATCCCGTCGATCTTCAACAGCATCGGCCTCATCGATGGCGCCACCTCGCGGCTGTACCCGATGGCGCGCGACTTCCTGCTGCCCAGTGCGCTGGTGCTGCTGTGCGTGGCGCTGGACTTCCAGGCGATCGTCAGGCTCGGGCCGAAGGCGG
>JBBRIE010000260.1:0-3826 GCA_038221545.1 Lysobacterales bacterium | reverse complement strand
CGCCTTCAAGCACGCGCACTCACGTGACAACCCCGAGCAGGACTGGGGCCGGCATGTCGGTCAGGCCGCCCGTTTCGGTCTGCAGGCACTGGGCGAGGCCTTTCCGCAATCCCCGCCCTTCACCTTCGACAACACCCGCGTCATCGCCGTCGGCATCTCGAACGGGGGCGGGGCCGTGTTGCGCGCACTGGAACTGGCGGCCGATGATCCCTCCGGTGCCCACTTCGACGTGGTGGTCGTGGGCGAGCCGAACATCACGGTCGAGGGTGCGAGGCCGCTCTACGACTACAGCACGGAAGCGGCGCTGTTGATGCCCTGCGCGCTGCTGCATCTGGAAAACCTCCCGCAGCCGCCCATGGCGGCGCAGTCGACGCCCGCGTGGACGGCGCGCTGCACGTCGCTCGCGGCAGCGGGCTACATCGACGGCGCCGATACGGCCGCGCAGGCGCGCGCGGCCCACGCAAAGCTGATCGCGGGCGGCTGGACCGACGCCGCCTTGCGCGCCGGTGCGCTGTCGGTCGGTTTCGATCTCTGGCGTGCGGTCGCGGTGACCTACGCGTCGTCCTATGGACGCTACGGTGCCGACGAGCATCCCTGTGGTTTCGGCTTCGCCGCGCAGAACCCCGACTTCAGCCCGCGTCCGGCGACCGCTGCCGAGCGTGCCGCATGGTGGAGCGATTCCAGCGGCATCTTGCCCGGCAACGGTGTCGGCATTGTCGACCCCCGACTTGCGGGCGCAGACCCCACGCTGCCCGGTCTTCTGTGCCTGCGCGCGCTGTGGGACGGTGCCGGCGCGAATAGCGATCGCGTGCGCGCGGGCGTGCTCGAAACCCGCGCGTCGCTGCCGCGAGCTGGCGTGCCGATTCTGGTCGTGCACGGCGTGGACGACGGACTCGTGCCCATGGCATTCAGCAGCGCACCCTACGTGGCCCGGGCCAAATCCGCCGGTCGCGACGTGCGTTTCTGGCAGGTGCGAAATGCGCAGCACTTTGACGCCTTCCTGGCGTTTCCCGACTACGGCGCGCGTTACGTGCCGATGCTGCCTTATGTTTATGCGGCGCTCGATCGTGCGTGGGCGCACCTTGAAAACGGCGCGCCGATGCCGGACGACGCGGTCATCGACGCGCGGCCGCGGACGGCTGAGATGCCCCTGTCGGCGCAGGGACTGGCGATTCCGCCCTGATCGCAGCTTCGCGTAGCAATCCGGTGCGTTATCCCGGGTCGGCTAGACTGCCGCGATGCTCGAAATCACGCCCGACATTGCCATCGCCGACGACGAACTGATCGAACGATTCGTGCGCGCGTCCGGCCCCGGCGGACAGAACGTCAACAAGGTGTCGACCGCGGTCGAACTGCGCTTCGATGCCGCAGGATCGCCGTCGTTGCCCGATGCCCTGCGCGAACGACTGCTGGCGCGACGCGATCGCCGCATCACCGTGGAGGGCGTCATCGTGATCTCCGCTTCGCGTTTCCGCTCGCAGGACCGCAATCGCGAGGACGCGCGTGCGCGCCTGGCGGCGCTGATCGCCGCAGCCAACGTGGTCGCGCGTCCGCGCAAGGCGACCCGACCCACACGCGCATCGCGCGAGCGCAGGCTGGACGCAAAGCGCGTGCGCTCCCGCGCCAAGGAACGTCGATCCTCGCCCCTGCGTGATTCCGACTCGTGAGCGCGAACTGGGTCGACAGCGTGGTTCCGCCCGCAGCGCCGCGTGCGCACGGGCGATTCCTGCGCTGGATCGGACGGACTGTCCTGCGTATCGGGGGCTGGAAAGTGACGGGCCGGTTTCCCGATGTCGACAAGTTGGTGATGATCGTGGCGCCGCATTCTTCCTGGTGGGACGGCATCTGGGGCATGGCCGCAAAGCTGGCCATGGGTCTTCGTATCGAGGTCATGGCCAAGCGCGAGCTTTTCAATCCCGTGCTCTCTCCCATCCTGCGCGCGCTGGGCGCGGTGCCGATCGATCGTGGCAACGCGCACGGCGTGGTGCCTGCCATGGGCGCGCGTTTTCGCGCCGCGGAAAAGCTCTGGCTGGTGATTGCGCCGGAAGGCACGCGGCGGCACGTGGTGAACTGGAAAAGCGGTTTCTGGCACATCGCGCGCGCGGTCGACGTGCCGATCGCGTGCGTGTACTTCCATTACCCCGAGCGCGAAATCGGCATCGGACCGGCCATACCGGTCAGCGGCGATCTCGGCGCCGACATGGCCGCAGTGCGGGAGTACTACCGTCCGTGGATCGGCAAGACGCGCGGCACACTGTGATGCGCGCGGGCTCTCCTGTGTTCCGACGTGGCGCGACTTCGCCTTTGTTGTCATTCTGCGGCGCATGATCCACGTTCTCGAATCGGTCCTCGACGCCACCACGCTGGCGCGCCTGCGCGCACTGGCGGAGTCGCTCGAGTTCGTCGACGGCCGACTGACCAATCGCGATTCCAGCGTCAAGCGCAACGAGCAGATCTCGCAGTCGGACCAGCGCGCGCTGGAAGCTGGCGTGCTGGTCCGCGACGCGCTGGTGCAGCATCCCAGACTCGCGGCGCTCGGCTGGCCGCGGCAGATCGCGCGTCCGACCCTGGTGCGCTATCGACCCGGCATGACCTACGGCTGGCATGTTGACGCCGCGCTGTTTCCCTCGCAGCCACCGATGCGTTCAGATCTTTCGTGTTCGGTCTTCATCTCGCCACCCGACGCGTACGAGGGCGGCGCGCTCGAATTCGAATGGGGACAGGATCGCCGCGGATTCCGGTTGGCCGCCGGCGACGCCATCCTCTATCCCTCCACCACCATCCATCGCGTGGCACCGGTCACGCAGGGCACGCGGCTGGTGGCGATCACCTGGCTGCAGAGCTATGTCGCTGATGCGCAGCGGCGCGAGCTTCTGAACCAGATCGACGAGCTGCGTGGCATGAACCTGGATGACGCGGACGCCGGTCCGGAATTGGCCAGCGAACGCCGCGAGCGTCGCCGCGTGCTGCTCGAATCGCTGAGCACCAACCTGTTCCGCATGTGGGCCGATACCTGACGCGGAACTGCGCTGGTCGTTGGTTGCGAGCACCGCCAGTAGCGATGGCATCGACGCAAGATCAAAGTTCACGCTTCGCACTGTCATGGCGCCATCGCGCGCCAGCGCGCTCCTACACGAGGCACGTGCCATGCGCCGGACAGCGCCACGCGGCGCCATGGCGCCATCGCGCGCCAGCGCGCTCCTACACGAGGCCCGTGCATCGCGCCGGACAGCGCCACGCGGCGTCATGACGCCATCGCGCGCCAGCGCGCTCCTACACGAGGCCCGTGCATCGCGCCGGACAGCGCCCCCGCCGCGTCATGACGCATCGCGCGCCAGCGCGCTCCTTCACGAGGCACGTGCGCCGAACAGCGCCACGCGGTGCTCTCGTAGGAGCGCGCTCGCGCGCGATGGCGCCATGCATGACTTTGCCCTACGCCCCATCGCGCCATCGCGCGCAAGCGCGCACCCGCACGAGGTACGTGCATTGCGCGCGAGGGGGCATGCACAAGGCGAATGTGTTGCGGTGAAGGGCGCTCGCGCGCACTTCGCCGTATGCGGCCTACCGCTGCGAATGCCCGGGTTCCTCGGCGCTGCGGCCGGCGAACAGGCTCGGTTTGAGCAGATCGAGAAACGCGCGCGCTTCGGTGCCGAGGAATCGACCCTTGCGCATCACCGCGCCGTAGCTGCGTTGCGGGATGTATGCGCGCAGGTTGTGGCGCGCCACTCGATCCTCCGGTGTCAGACAGATCGCGGTGACGATGGAAATGCCGAGACCCATGGCCACGTACTGCTTGATGAGCTCCCATCCACCCACTTCGAACGCG
>JBBRIE010000259.1:0-3845 GCA_038221545.1 Lysobacterales bacterium | reverse complement strand
GCGCGGTGACCACCGGTAGGGCGACGTCTGCTTCAAGCAATGCGACGCGCACATCGCGCGTGGCGTCCCGGATGTTCTCTTCGGTCAGCCGGGCGCGGCCGCGCAGGCGATCGAGCGTTCCGGAAAGGCGCTGGGTCAGGTTTTCGAACATCTCGTCCGCGCTGGGAAAACGGGCGCGGAGTATAGCCGAGCGGCGTCGGCGCCCTTGTCGCTGTGCGACACTCGCGGCATGACGATCGTGGTGCTGGCGGGAGTGTTGGCCTACCTGTTCGCGGCCTACATGCTGCGGCCGGGTACCGCGGCGCCCGCGTCCGGTGAAATGGGCGGGGCCGAACAGCCTGGCCGCGACGGCCCCGGTCGTGCTTCGAAGGCCGGGTGGCTGGTCGCGGGCGTGGGTATTGCCGGCCACCTGGCCCACCATGCCACCGCCCTGCGCGCGGCAGGCGGAGTCGACCTGCACTTCTACGCAGCGCTTTCGTGGGTGGGGCTCGCGCTCGCAGTCGGACTCATTGCCTTCCGCCGGAGTTTCGGCGTTCTCGGCGCCGTGGTTCTGCCGCTGGCGGCGGCAACCCTGCTGCTCGATCACGCCTACGGTCATCCCGTCGCAAGCAGCAGTGTCAGCGACTGGCGCATTGCGCTGCATGCATGGCTGGCCTTGCTGGCCTACGCAACCTTGACTGTCGCGGCGCTGATCGCTGCGTGCGCCTGGCTGCAGGACCGCGCACTGCGCACGCACCGCTTCGGCCGCTGGTCAAGTCACCTGCCGCCGTTGACCCTGATCGAACAACTGCTGTTCCAGACCATCGGGGCCGGGTTCGTGCTGCTCACTCTGACGATGGTCACTGGAGCCCTGTTCGTCGAGGACCTGCTCGCGCAACACCTCGCGCACAAGACGGTCCTCACCCTGCTGTCGTGGCTGACATTCGGGGCGCTGCTGTTCGGGCGCTGGCGGTTCGGCTGGCGAGGGCGTCGTGCGGTGCGGCTCACGCTGGGCGGTATCGCGCTGCTGGCGCTCGCATTCTTCGGCAGCAAGTTCGTGCTCGAACTGGTGCTCCAGCGCACTTGAGGAGAAGAGCTTGTCTCGCGGCACTGGATGGCCCGCGGTGCGTGCTGCCCTGCGGCTGCAGCGAGAACGCTGCAGCGACTTCGGTCGCGATTGCGTGCTCGCGTAACCCGGGAGCTTCGGACTGCGGTCGCGACTCCCGTCGTCGCTGAATCAGTTGACGCGGCTCAGCCGATAGCGTCGAGGGCGTCGCCCAGTCGCTCCACCGGCACGATGCGCCCCTGCCCGCCCGGTTTGCGGGACGCGTTGCCCTTCGGCACCAGGATGCGCTCGAAGCCGTGATGCAAGGCTTCGCGAATGCGTTCCTCGCCATTGGCGACTGGCCGTATTTCGCCCGAGAGCCCGACCTCGCCGAACATCGCGGTCTTCGCCGCCAACGGCCGGTCACGGAGCGAGGAAACGATGGCGAGCAACACCGGCAGATCCGCGGCCGTTTCCTGCACCCGGATACCGCCGACGACGTTCACGAAAACGTCCTGGTCATGTACGGCGATGCCGCCATGCCGATGCAGCACCGCCAGCAGCATCGCCATGCGGCTGGTATCGACGCCCACCGCGACGCGGCGCGGGTTGGCCAACGGCGACGTATCCACCAGCGCCTGCACCTCGACCAGCAGCGGACGAGTGCCTTCGCGCGTGACCATGATCGCGCTGCCGGCGGCGGCCTCGTCGCGTCCGCTCAGGAAAATCGCAGAGGGATTCGGAACCTCCTTGAGTCCCTTTTCACCCATGGCGAAGACGCCGAGTTCATTCACCGCGCCGAACCGGTTCTTGAATGCGCGCAGGATGCGAAAGCGACTGCCGGCCTCGCCCTCGAAGTACAACACCGCATCGACCATGTGTTCGAGCACTCGGGGTCCCGCGATGCCGCCCTCCTTGGTGACGTGTCCAATGAGGAAAACGGACGTTCCCGACTCCTTGGCGAACCGCGTCAGTCGCGCGGCCGATTCGCGCACCTGCGTGACGGCCCCCGGCGAGGACTCGGCAGCATCGGTCCACATGGTCTGGATCGAGTCGATGACCAGCAGGTCCGGCCGGCGCTCGACCGCCACTGCCAGGATGCGTTCGATTGAAGTCTCGGCGAGGGCATCGACGCCGGCAAGATCGAGTCCGAGGCGCGTGCCACGGCTCGCGACCTGCGCGAGGCTTTCCTCGCCCGTGACATAGAGCCCCCGCATCGAGCCATGCAATCCGGCAAGTGCCTGCAGCAGCAGCGTCGACTTGCCGATTCCGGGGTCCCCGCCCACAAGCACGATCGATCCGCGCACCAGCCCTCCGCCGAGTACGCGGTCGAGTTCCGCGATGCCGAGCGATTCACGCATCTGGGTGTCGCTCGGGACGTTTGCCAGCGAGGTGACCTGCGCCTGGCCGCCCGCCACCGCGAAACCCGTTGAACGTGACCGGGAAGGCGTGGCCGCCGCACCGCGATCGGATGCGACACGGAATTCGGTGAGGGTGTTCCACACGCCGCACTCGCCGCACTGGCCTTGCCATTTCGGCGACTCGGCCCCGCACTCGCGGCAGACGTACACGACCTTCGGTTTGGCCATGCGATTACACGGCGCGCAGCGCGCCGTGCCTCCTCAACTTCAGGGCAACGGCCAGGCCGCTCCCGTGGTGTGCCCGAACGCATGCCCGAGCATTGCCTGCCCGCTCAGTCATCGGTTTCCACGAAGTCGACGCGCCGGGTCATTCCACACACGAGCTCGTATCCGATCGTCGCGGCGGCGGCGCCTATTTCCTCGACCGGCAAACCACGACCCCACAACACCGCGACCTCGCCCACTTCGACTTCGGGCAGGTCCGTAAGGTCGATCGTGGTGAGGTCCATCGACACGCGTCCGATGATCGGCACGCGAACATCGCGCACGAGCACCGGCGTGCCTGCTCCAACCGACCTCGGATAGCCGTCCGCATAGCCCACCGCCAGTACCCCGACCCGGGTCGCACGCGCGGCTCGCCATGCCTGTCCGTATCCAACGGACTCACCAGCGGCCACTTCGTTGATCGCGATCAATCGCGCCGTCAGGGTCATCGCAGGTTGAAAGCCGAGGTCCGCGCCACACTGTCCCGCCACCACGGAGATGCCGTAGAGCAGGCCGCCGGCGCGCACCCAGTCGCCGTGGCTGGCGGGAAACCTGACGACAGCTGCGGAATTCGCCATCGACCGCGGAATCTGCGCGAACTCCGCCCCGCACGCCTCGAAGCGTCCGATCTGATCCAGCGTCAGCGGATCCGCGTCCACATCGGAGTTCGCGAAATGGGTCATCAGGTGGACCGGGCCGACGCCCGGCAGGTCGCGGACCTGCGCCAGCACGTCGCTCACCCGGTCGGGCGCGAATCCCAGGCGGTGCATACCTGTGTCGAACTTGATCCAGATAGCCTGCGCGCCGCCTGGGGCCATCGGGGCCATCGGGGCCGCCGCAACCTGCCCTGTGTCCGCGCCCGGTTCAGCGCGGCCGGACGACCACTCGCGCCGCATCAGCGACAACTGCGACTCGTGGTGGATCACCGGTTCCAGCGACAACGCGCGCATGCGCGCGAGGTCGCCGGATTCGTCGATGCCCGAAAGCACCACGATGCGATTCGCAAGTCCCAGCGCACGGATCCTTTCGCCATCGGCGATCGAGGCGACGCCGAAGGCATCGGCCTCGCGCAGCGCGAGGACCGTGCGCTCGAGTCCATGGCCGTAGCCATCCGCCTTGACCACCGCCATCAGCCGGCTGCGCGGCGCAAGCGCGCGCACGCGAGCCAGGTTGCCGCGCAGCGCGCCGAGGTGGAT
>JBBRIE010000258.1:0-3858 GCA_038221545.1 Lysobacterales bacterium | reverse complement strand
ACCAAACACCGTGCACTGGTTATAGACACGCATGCGGTCGTCATCCACCACGGGCACGGTGCCGCCGACGATATACATGCCGCTCCGGGTGGCGAGATCCGTCAGGAGTGCGTCAATGGCAGGCGCCTGATCCGCCAGGTCCTGAATTTGTTCCTGGATGGGGCGCCGTGTGTTGCCCAGGGTCAGCAACTGCGTGCTGAAGTACTCCGGAAACACGAGCAGATTGGCCTTGTAGTCCTTGGCCGTCCAGACAAGTGACTCGACCTGGTCAGCGAACTGCTCAAACCGCTCGACAGGGCGGATGTAGTACTGGAGTGAGGCGACGCGGATTCGGTCCATCCGCAATTCTATCCACGATCGGGTGATCGGCACATCGCCCGATCACCCGATCATCAATCACCCGATGGAGTTAGAAGCTGATCTTGGCCCCCAGCTGGAGCTGCCGTGGGTCGTAGGTGCTGGGAATCGTGCCGAACCCGGCGGCGGTGCGGTTGCCGTTGGGAGCGCGGAAGTTCGTGCGGTTGAAGAGATTGAAGGCTTCAAGCCGCAGTTCGAGATGGCTCTGGCGCCACGGCATGGCCACACGTTTCGAGAGGACCATGTCGATCTGCCAGAAGAGCGGACCACGCACCGAGTTGCGGGGTGCGTTGCCGAACGGCTGACTCGCGTTGGTCGGAATCACGACCGCGTCACGGTTGAACCAGTTGGTGATCGACCGCTGACTCTCGGGCACCATCGGGTCGCCGACGATGTTGGGACGATAGATGTTCGCGCCGCGGAAGTCCTGCTGGATGCCCGAGACCTGGAAGGACGCCGGCGCCGTGTAGGTGAAGGTCACGGGGTCACCCGCATACACACTGTTCACCGCGGCGAGCTGCCAGCCGCCCAGGAGCAGATCCACCACAGGTGAGAGGTTCGACAGGAATCGACGGTCGCGACCAAAGGGCAGCTCCAACACGACACTGGTCGTGCTGTTGTACGGCTGGTGATAGCCCGACAGGCCGAAATCGGCGTCCATGTTGTAGAAATCCTGCGGCGCCGGCGCGTTGCCGTTGCTGTTTTCCAGCGAACCCGCACCGTTGTCCTTGCTCTCGGAGAGCGTCAGGGAACTCAGGAACGTGAGGGTGCGCCCCGCGCGCCATTCCAGCTTCATCTGCAGCGCCTTGTAGGTGGACCGTCCGCCGTTGAAGGCGTAGGTGATGTCGGCAAACTGCGAAATCGGCCGGCGGGACTGGAGCGAAAGGGTGCCCGCCGCGTTGTTGGGCGCGGCCTGGTTGAAGTTGGCGAACAGGAGAAGCCCATCGGCACGATTGCCGACGTAGGCCAGGTCCACCATCACGTTGCGGAACACCTCACGCTGCACGGACATGTACCAGCTCTGCACGCGGCTGGAGCGGTAGTCCTCAGGCATGTAGGTGATGTTTGCGGTCAGCGGATTGAACCGGCTTGGATCGACCAGCCCTTCGGGGTAGCCGTTTTGCGTCGGCCGGAATGCGGCGTCGAGCGGATTGGTCTGCACCACGACGGCGTTGATGACCTGCGGACCATTGATGGGAAGGATGTTCGCACCACCCGCGCGGTGGAAGTGCACGTAGCTGATCCCGTAGCCGCCGCGGACGACGGTCTGCGGGGTGGCGGTGAACGCAAAACCCACGCGTGGCCCGACGTTGTTGCGGTCGGGATTGATGGTGGACCGGTCTTTGATCGATCCATCCTTCGCGATGACCATCCGCAGACCCTGTGGATCAAAGTTCGACAGAACGTTGTTCTTTTCCCACATCGGCGTCGCGTACTCGTACCGAACGCCCAGGTTGACCGTGAGGCGATCGTTCACGCGAATGTCGTCCTGCGCGTAGAGGAAGTGCATGTTCTGGCGCATGTCGGCCACGAGGATGTTGCTCAGCGCAAACGTGCTGCGCAGGCCGAACATGAAGTCCGCCAGGTTGTAGAGGTTGCCCGCTGCGGCGCCGGTGGGACGTGTGAACTGTCCGGCGTACTGGTCGCGGCCGTAGAGTGGATTGACGTCCTGCACCTGCGTCTGAATGTGCTGGAACTCGTAGCCGGCCTTGGCCGAGTGCCGGCCCCAGGTACGCGTGTAGTTCAGCTTCGGATTGAAGACGGTCGGCCACTGCCACTGCGGATTGGTCGCCTGGCGCCCGAGCGTCGTGTATCCCGTGATCAGCTGAGACGGCAGACCGCCGGCCACACGCTCGTCGGTCGGCAGACCCGTGATGCCATACGCTTCACGCGCGCCCGAAGTGCCGAGCGCTCGCGGGTCCTTGCCGCCTTTGGTGCGCGACCATCCAAAGCGGAACTCCAGCAACGAGCTGGAGTCCGGCGCGTAGGTGGAGCCGAGCGCGAGCTGCAGGTTGCGCGCGTACGTCGTGCCATTGCCATCACCACCCGACGGCAGCGGAATGCCGGGTTCGTCCTCAATCACGGCGTCACGCCACCCGAAGCGGCCAAATCCCGTCCAGCGGGGGTTGAACACCATGTCCACCTTGCCGCCGGCCTTGTCGGTCACGGTCTCCGACGTGACGAGTCGGACGAAGTTGTTGGCCGTACCGGTCGTGGTGGGGTCCGGCAGTTCGCGCAGGACCTTGGCCGCAAACGCGGTCAGCGGAATCGGCGTGCCCGAGGGGTATACCACACCTGTCTGCGGATGTCGCACCGCCACGCTCAACACACCCTGCCGCTGCGCGGCGGTGGCAATCGTGGCCGTCGCCACCGTCGTGCGGTTCTGGCGGAGGGCTTCGACGTCACCGAAGAAAAACGCGCGGTTCTTCAGTATCGGACCACCAACGGTGCCGCCGAACTGATTGCGGTCAAACTTCGGCGCGCTGCCGGCCGCCGGCTTGAAATACCCTTCCGACGTGAGCGAGCTGTCGCGAAAAAACTCCCAGGCGCCGACCTGAAAGCGGTTGGTGCCACTGCGATACGCCACGTTGATCGTCGCCCCGGCTGCACGGCCATACTCCGCGCTCATGTTGTTGGTCACGACCTGAAACTCGGGTCGTCAGCAGCGCCAGTGCCGAATATTCCTGGTTGATGACCGGCAGTTGCTTGAGGTCATCACCACGGATGACCTGCCCACGCTGACTGGTGTCGGTATCGAGCATCGCGGTCGCGGCCGTCACCTCGACGGTCTCGGACAAACCGCCCACTTCCAATGTGAGGTCCACACGACGACGGCCGCCGATGCTGACCTGGACGTTGTCGGCCAGCGCCAGCGAAAATCCCGCCTTTTCGGCAGTCACAATATAGGTGCCGATGCGGACGGTGAAAAATGCATAGCCGCCGGTGGCATCCGTCATCGTGGATGCGGTGACACCCGTGGCGGTATTGGTCAACGTCACCTTCGCACCAGCGACGGCAGCGTTTTGTTTGTCAAAGATGGTTCCGACGACCGCGGTCGTCTCAAACTGCGCCGCGGCCATTGATGGGTACAACACCATCACCGCCAGCATCACGCTCCACACCAGGTTCTTCAGTTGCACACGTCGCACGTTCATCAATCACTTCCTCCGTCAAGCACGGTAGAAGGCGGACTCGACGACCGTGTGAGAACGGTGCAGCGACCGTGTAAATGCGTGTCCTGAAAACTGTCACGTCAATGTCATCTGCAACGCATACTGTGACGGTCATGAAATCGACGCGACTGTTGTTGTGCCTGGCTGTTGTCGCAGCCGTGTGTGTTTCAGTGCAGGCGCAGACACCTGCGCCCAAACGTTCCGTCGCTCATCGCGGGGCATCGTCGTACGCGCCTGAACACACCGCAGCCGCCTACACGTTGGCGGTGTCCCAGGGTGCCGACTATGTCGAGCAGGATCTCGCGGTCACAAAGGACGGGGCGCTCAT
>JBBRIE010000257.1:0-3859 GCA_038221545.1 Lysobacterales bacterium | reverse complement strand
GCCCCAACCACGGCCAAACAGAGCCAAACCGACGCTTGTACCGCCTCCGGCTACCGCGCAGACTGCCCGAAAAGGGCGTTTGAATTTCCTATACTCGCAGGTCGGCGTCTAGCATGCGACCGAGTTCGCCCACGACTTCTGGATGGCTGCTCGCCAACGCATCGAGGCGCCCACGGCGCGCGGACGGATCGAGTTCCACGAGTTCGTCGAAAAGGGCCGCGAGCTCGCGCCAGCGTGCAACCGGCTCCGACTCGTTGGTCGTGGCTGCACCTCGGCCAGCAGAAATGCGCGCGCGCGTCGCCAGTCACGCTTCAGCGAGCGCTCGGATCGGTCGAGTATGCGGCTGAGCTCACCGAGGTCGAGTCCCGCGAAGAAACGCAGCTCGACGAGACGTGCGAGGTCCGGATCCACTTCGGCGAGCCGTCCGAGTGATTCATCGAGAGCGAGCAGCTGTTCACTGCGCCCGCTGGCCGCGACCTGGATCGCGCTCGAGTCGAGCGACGAAAAGTCGAACTCGCCGCCGCGCTTGGCGGCCGCGCGCTCGCGCGCGTGGTCGATCACGATCTGTCGCATCGCGCGCGCGGCGACTGCGAAGAAATGCTGACGGTCATGCTGGTTCAGCGCTTCGGGCCGGCGCAGTTTCAGGTAGGCATCGTGCACCAGGGATGTAGTGTGCATGCCGCCGTCACCGCGTCGCAACACGCGCTCGGCAACCCGATGCAAATCCTTGTACACCGCCGCGAACAGTCGATCGGCAGCGTCTTTTTCGCCGCGGCCCGCACGACCGATCAGTTCCGTCACGTCTACGTCTTCGATTACCCGAACTCCGCCCCAGTCGCTGACCCGGACCGTGACACAGGCCTGCGGCGACGGCAATCACGGCGCGCGCCGACTGGGCCGCGCGCCGCATTTCGTCAGTGATCGATCGCTCCATGATCATTCGAAGCCCGCTCACTCGAACCCGTTCGCAAACAGGTCTTCGGTCAGCACCGCCGGCGAGGGTTCCGCGGTCACCGGCAACGACAGTTCCGACTCGACGCCGCGCGCGGAGTAGGTGCTGACACGATAGGTACGCTGCCGGCCGTACAAAGCAGTGAGGTCGGCCCAGCCCTTGTTGAAGCTCGAGCCCAGCGGCTGAGGCACTCCGTTCGGATCGTCAACGTAAATGCGATAACCGGCGATGCGCCCATCAGAAGGCGCCGCCCACACCAGATTGACGAAGCGGGTACCGGCGGTGCTTACCGCCATCAGCGATGTCGGGACTGGCATGCCGCCGAGCGACAGAGCCGACTCGTTGTTGTCGCCATCGATCTCGCCGTCTTCGGAGTCGACTTCGACCGCAGCACGCAATGTCTGGCGTTCGTCGACAGCGAAGGCTGTGGGCACCGGCACCTGCACCACCCGCACCAGCTTGGCACCGGCGGCAATGCTGCCCAGGGTGAAGCTGGCGCTCGTTACCGTGCGCGTCTGCGGAGTGTCCCACCAGAACCGCACCGTCGCCGTGTGATCCGCGTCGACCGCCCACGCGCTGCCGCGATTGGCAATTTCGATCGTGATCGGGATGAGCGAGCCAGGCGTGAGGGTCGTCGACGTGGTCGTCATTTTCTCCACAAACAAGTCGGGCAGGTCAGCCACCATCGCCAGATCGATGCCTTCCTCCACAGCTGCAGTTTGCGCCACTGCTCGCGCGCCCGTGGTTGCCGC
Source organism: Lysobacterales bacterium (assembly GCA_038221545.1). Taxonomy (GTDB): domain Bacteria; phylum Pseudomonadota; class Gammaproteobacteria; order Xanthomonadales; family Ahniellaceae; genus JBBQNY01. The sequence goes on along the minus strand of JBBRIE010000257.1, from coordinate 2,155 downwards.
CTTGGCGGCGGCCGCGCGAGTCTGTGCCGTTTCGATCGTGACGCTGATGCCAACGACTTCGTCATTGACCGGATCGTAGGCGGCGCCGGGCTGGAAGTGGATAGCGGCGTTGGCGCTGAGCGACAACGGGCGCACCGTCGAAGGCTGCAACGGCGAGCGAACCTGCAGGAGCTCACCGCGCGACATCTGGATGCCGATCGGATCGTCGGGGAAAATGTTGTCCTCCGGATCGGGATTGCCCGGTACGGGTCCCACCGCCAGACCTCGGTACGTCACGATCGCGTCGCCCGCGCTGTTGAGATTCAGCGTCGGTCGCTCGACATAGAGCGAGCGACCGTGATGGTCCTGCACCGGCCACGTGGTGAATGCACAGGTATCAGTGACGGGGCAGCTCCGCTGCCCGAGGCGCAGGGCCTGGCGGGTTCCGATGAAGTTCGCGGTTCCTCCAGTGGTGTAGGCAATGGCAATCTGGCCATTGGTCTTGCCGGCAATCGACGGCTGCGCGATGAAGCGTGTCGAGCCGCCAAGGGCGATCTGTTCGTTGTCGCGATTGTTCATCACCCGCATCGCGAGGAACCGCGCCGACACGTCGTCGAGTTTCACCGGTGGATTGATCCCCGTCGCCGGCGCATAGCGCACCCATGCGACCACGGGCTCGCCACCGGCATAGGTGATGCTCGGCGTGATGTTGATGGTGCCGGTCTGGTCGACCTGCACGGGCGCGGTCCAGCGTGTGCCGTTGAACTGCGCGAAGTAGATGTGCTTCTCGCCGCCAACGGTGCGCCCGGTATTGCGCTGGAACGCGAGCGAAACTTTCTCGAGGCAGCCTCCACGCAGCAGGAACACCGGCACCTTGCAGCGCGCGAGCTTGACCTGGCCTTCGCCAAATCCGGCGGCGGTGAGATTGACCGCCGGCAACCATCTGTTGCCGTCGAACAGCGCGTAACGCAGGCGTTGTGCCGCAGCGGCGCTGTTGCGGGTCGGTCGTGGGGGCGCTGCGCCCGCGGGCACACTCGGCATGCTGCTTTCGGACCAAACGGCAACCGCGCGGTCGGTGCTGTAGTAACTCACCGCAACGTCGCGGATGCCCCAACCGGTGCTGAGGGTTTGTGGGGCGCCGAGTCCACGCAACAGGCCTTCGCGCCCGACCAGGTGACCCTGACGGTTCAGATTGAGCACGAGACGGTTGCCGGTGCCATCGAATGCGAGAGCCGGAGTGCGGTGCATGGCGCGGCGCTTTTCGCGCGGGAACGGCACCAATGGCGGCGGCGGGCCGCCACTCGGAACAGGCGTTGACTGCGTGCTGGCGACTTCGCCCGGCCACAGCAGTGCGGGCGACGGGTCGAAGATCGGAGGGTTCGCCGCCGCAATGCCGTACTCGCGGAAACCACAGCCCGTGGGATTGCGGTCCTGCAGAATGTTGAAGGTCTCCTCGATGTTGGGGATATAGCACGTCGGGTCGAAGGGATTGGGAATCGGGCAGCCGATCTCGAGCCAACCCGTGAAATCCATGCGGAAGGTGAGGCAGGGATTCACCTCCACGCTATTCAAAGACGTTTCGGTAACCACCTCGGCGATGACCGCGCCATAGATCGACGCGCCCGCGTCGATCAGCACGCCGAAGAGCACGTCGATGTCAACGCCGATAAGGATGCCAATACCCAGTCTGCCGCCGGCGTCGACCGAAGCCGCTGACGGGTTTGTCGGATTGAAGTTTGCCTTGAGCAGATACTCGGCGCGTATCACCAGGTCTGCAAAGACTTCGGCCGACAACAGCTCCGGAATACCCCAGTACCAGCGGAACAGCGGAATGGTGGCGTCGAACAGTTCGACCCAAGGATTTTCTTCGGTGCCTGCGTTTGCGTTGATGACACCCGCCGCGTTGCCGCTTGCGGAGGCGTCGGCGGGCTGGCTCCCGGGCTGCTTGTTGAATTGCTCGTGGTCGAACGCGACCGCGGTCACCGCGCCGCACGTGGTCGCGGACTTCGGCATGCAGAACTCATAACCGGCCGCACCCGCAACCTTGCTGCGCTTGGAGTTGAGGTGATACTCCGGCGGCGCGGGGTCCGACGTCGCCACGCCATCCCGAATTGGCGGCGTCACTTCCAGCCGCCGCGCGTGCGGATTAAATGTGTTCACGTGCAAGCCGGGCCGA
>JBBRIE010000256.1:0-3862 GCA_038221545.1 Lysobacterales bacterium | reverse complement strand
CGCTTCTTCACCGGCATGCGCACCGGCGAGATCAACGGGCTCAAGTGGCAACACGTCGATCGCGAGCGGGGGCTGATCCTCGTGCGCGAGACGTTCACAGACGGCGAGTCGGAGCAGAACGCCAAGAACGAGACGTCGCTTCGCGATATCCCGATGCTGCCCGTCGTCAGGGAGGCGATCGAAGCCCGTTGGCAGCAGCGGGCACCAGGCAGCACATTCGTGTTCTGTAGTGCGAACGACACCCCCATCGACGCGCACAACTTCGCCAACCGCGTCTGGTATCCGCTGCTCAGGTTCCTCGGCATCGATAAACGCCGGCCCTACCAGACGCGCCATACGACGGCGACGCTGATGCTCGCCTCCGGCGAGAACCCCGAGTGGATCGCAAAGATCATGGGCCACGCGAACACCCAGATGCTGTTCACCGTCTACTCGCGCTTCGTTCCGAATCTGACGCGCGAGGACGGACGTGCCTTCACCGGCCTGATCAACAGCCGGACGGCTGCACCGCGCGTCGATCCCGTGCTGACAGCGAAGCAGATCGAGTCGATGGGCGCCGACGCCCTCCGCGAAGCACTGAAGTCCACCCTGCTTGCAAGACCCAGCCACAACAAGGAGATCACTCATGGAGATGTCTAATCCCACCGTCGCGGTATGCGTGTTCCCTGCGGTTCTTTCAAACCCGGATGTCGTCGATGACGGCAGTGGCGTGCCTTACCGCCTCGACCTGGTCGATGCCGGCGGTTACAGGCGCGCCGGAAGCTGGATGTTTCCGTTCCCCGGCAAGGGAGAGAAGTACGTCCGCAAGGCAGAAGTGACGGCGCTCGCGGCGGCGATCGATCCGGAAACCTCCTGGCTGGTGACCGAGACTAACCGTCGGAAAGACATCGACGTCTTCGGGCTCATCCCGGATGACTTCGGTCCCCTGCCCGGAACCGTGCAGCGCGTGCGTGATCTCGTGGACAGCATCGAGACACGCCCGCTCCGCGAGTTCCTGAGCGACGCTTTCAGCCTGATCGAAATGTTCCACAGCTATTGGACCTGCCCCGCGTCCCAGAACCACCATCACGACTATCGCGGAGGTCACGCGCTTCACTCGATCGAGATGGCTGAGTGGGTCGCGGAAACCCCTCGCTTGGGAATCGTAGACCGAGACATCGGCATCGCATACGCGTTGCTGCACGACGTCGGGAAGCTGTGGTGCTACACCGAGTACGGTCGCGAGCATTTGCTCGCCTCGGATCACGAACTGGTCGGCGTGGCGAAACTCAATGACGCTCTCGAGGACCTGCAGGAGAAATGGCCAGGCGGAGCGGTCTCGCTCCGGTCCCTGCTCTCAGGCGCGTGGAAGTCCAAGGGTGCCCTGCCCTTGCTCTCCGTCGGCAAGCTGGTGCAGGCGTGCGATCAGCGGAGCTGCGAAGCGGACTTGCGTCCTCGTACGGGTCATCGCTACCAGCCTTGGGTGGCGAAGCCTTGTCTCGACAACGTGCGCAATTTCCCCTCCCGGCAATAGGCGCGGCCCGCCTTTGGCCAAGCTTGGCGTCGCTCCGATGATCAACCTCGTGAGCGACGTCGAATTCGGCAGTCGGGCTGCGCGCGGGACGCAACCAGAACACGGCGCAAGAAAAGCGCACAGCGGAAATCCAGTCGCGACAAGTCTTGTCGCGCCAAGTGGCTAACTTTGGCTCACCCAACCAGGAGCCGCCATGACCCCCGCCACCGTTTCCGTCGCAAGCCTCCGCAACCACGTCCTTCTCCTGCACCCTTTCTTCAAGAAGGGGGGAGCCGTCGGCCTCGAACCGTTGACGGCCGAATACCCGCGATTCCTGCGTCAGCTGACCCGGGCGGCCGCCCGCCCGGATCTGGACAGCCTGGCTGACGCCATCCGGACGATGGACCAGCTGTCGGCCAAAGTCGAAACGATCCACCGTCGCCGGCCTGTGTTGGGGATTCTGCGGATTCGCGCGGCGTTTGCCGGTATCGAGGAGTTCATTGACCTCGTCCCCATGGCCGACCCGGGCGAAGAGCCAGCTCCCTATTCGGAACTGGACATCCCGACCGAAAGCCGGCTGGCCAGGCTCATGCGCGAACATGTCGCTGCGGCGGCGGCGACGTCGAAGCGCAAGTGTTTCTCGGCCCGTGCGGCGGCGCCGTTTAAGAGGGCGGCATGATGGCGGCGCCGCATCCGCGGGAACGTGATCCCCGCCAGTTCCCCTACGGCCTGTACCTCATGGACTCGATGCCGATGCAAGGGGTGAATGGCTTTCACTGGTTCCGGGCCGAGTCGGAGGCGGCGGAGTTCCTGCGCAATGGCGTCTGGCTGGAGCTACCCACGTGGGACGACCATTTCCCGGGCACCCGCGAACTCTTCCAGGAAGCACTGCGCAATCGCTGCGATGTCTCTCCGGAATGGGTGGGTCCGGTGGAAGCCAAGCAGGGCAACCTGCTGATCCTGTGGTACGGACACTTTCAGGAACTGCTGGACGGAAAGGATCCGATCACCGCCGGGGTCCTTGAGTTTTACGCGCAGAGTCCAGAGGCCCGCGAAGCGACCACTAAAGATGCGACGCCCTTCGTGGCCTTCCTGCGGAAGAACTTCCGCTGATGGCCGTCGGCGCCGATCAGACTAAGGGACTAGCCCGCTTGGGCTTGCTCTCAGCTGGTTTGGACCGGGGTTCATGAGGCGCCCGGTTCAGCCACGGTCGCTACTCGCAATCGAACCGACACAAGAACAATTCCAGGAGATCGCATGAAAGCAGGCAAAACCGGAAAGACCAGCGACAAACGCACACGCGTGGCTTCGTGCAGAACGGCTGCCCAGCGACGAGCCGACCGCCAGCGGCGCAAGAGGTAGGCAATTCGCTCAAACGGCGAGTTTGGCGGCCGGAACCCACTCGTAGTCCACGCGATTGTCAGGCCCCGAGCCAATGGCTAATACCCCGCGGGCCGGGTCATGCGGATGCATCCGGACATCGATGACCTCCGTCAGGTCGAGCCCGATGACCGGTCGAAGACCGGCCTCAGGTTGCGGTTCTTCCAGCCCGGAGATTGCGCCGACGAACAGGCCTAGCCGGCCGCAAGGCAACAGCAACCTGCCCTCCCATTCGCCGGCTCCGATCGCCATCTCGAGGGGACTGGATGCCCCGGTCTCGTCGCCACTCGCGTGGACGGGAGTCTTGCGGCGGACGGCCGACGAACAGACCACTTCTCGGAACCTCTTGAGCTTCAAACCCAAGACATGGGTGCTGGCCCGGCCATGATCGATTCCGCGCGAGGCGCACCACAGCAGGTCCCGCCCCAGAAAACTGCGGAAGTTCTGCTTCTACGCCGTGTGATGGAGCAACTCGATAACCCTGCGTGGGCAGGCAGACACCCTAGGTCGACTTCTCGTCGCCGGGGCGCGAATCAGCCACGACAGGTTCTGTCGCGGCGCCGTTGCAGGATGTGCTCTTCAACACACGAGGAACTGTTCGATGAGCACGCCGCAGTGGAAAGTGAAAATGGGCCGCCCGGGAGGCGGCAGTGGGACCTTCGTCGTGTACGTCTACGCCGGTACGCCGGATCAGGCACGGCGGTCTGCCGAGGCGCAGAACCCGGGCTACAAGGCGCAAGCCGTCAGTCGCGCATGAGCACCGCCGCGACGGGTCCTGTCGGGCGCGTCGCCCACCCGAGCTGCACTTGAGAGGGTCCACGATTCATGACGAAACAGGACAGCAAGGCCGCGACGGAGGAACCGACTCCGCTCGACGCGGCGGCCACCGTCGCCCACGCAGTCACCGCGCTTGCGGGAGTGGAATGCACGCGCAACGATCTTTACCTGCACCTGAAAGGCACGCTGCGCTGGACCAAGGCCGCTGCGGAG
>JBBRIE010000255.1:0-3906 GCA_038221545.1 Lysobacterales bacterium | reverse complement strand
GCTTGACCTCGGCCAGTCGCGCATCCGCCACCGCGTCCTTGAGGTTCAAACCGATCTCCAGCTGCGTGCTGGTGGCAGGACCGATCATCAGGAATTGCTTCTTGCGTCGCAGGCTGAGGTAGGTCTTTTTAGGCGCGATTTCGAATTCCCCGAACATCGCGACCTGCGCCATCACCGCCTCGTGCAGCGACCGCAATCCGGCTTTGGGTCCCACGTAGAACCGATCCAGCTCTGCAGCGCCCTCATCCCCGTTCGGCAACGTCGACGCCCGCGTGAAATCGGGGTCGAGAGCCGCGTGCGCGACGGCATTGGCGTCGCCGTGGCCGAGCCCGAGGCTGCGCTTGAGCAGGTCGCGGATCTCGCCATGCTTTGCCAGCCCGCTCGACGCGACCAGCGCCTTCAGCTCGGCAATCGACTTGCCGGTTTTCTTCTCGATGTTGGCGAGTTGCGTCGCCAACGCCTTCTGGAGATCCGCCATGGCAACAGCCCTCGCGTGCAAGTATGCCAATGCTAGCTGCGTCGAAGCCCACCGCGCACCGGCCAGGGCCACGCGGCGGAAGCGGGGGCGGCGCTGCTACTTCGCCGCCAGCCCGCACCGGCGTGCATCTACCGGGCAGCTTCCGACATTGGCAGGCCCTCGAGTTCCGCCACTTCGATCAAGGCACGCTCCATCAAAGCACGCGCCTGCGCAGTCGACGCGCGCAACATTGCGTGAACGGCTGCGTCGTCGGCATGGCGATGCTCGCAAGTCGCGCTGTAGAGCTCGAACTGGTTCAACGTGCGGATGATGCCCACCAGATGGTGAGGACACTCGCAATCAACACTCGTTGACAGCTTCGCGATCCTGGCCAGCGTGTCGTCATCCAGCAACCGTGGCTCGGCGGTCCGGCGCGTCGCGGTCCCATGTGCGAGCGTTGGCGATGCCTGCCGTCTCAACTCGCGCAGGATCTGCGAGTCCCTAACGGGAGATTGCATCGCGACCACGCCTTCCGACTCAAGGCGACGCACTGCGGCGGCGGACGAAAACCCGTAGCAGACGATGACGCGCACCACGGCGGATCGCCAGAACAGCCTCAATACCTCGTCGACGCGCTCTGGCAGCACTGCCGCCATCTCGATGACCATGGCCTCAGGAGCGCGCTCCAGGACGGCGGTCTCGAACGCCGTCCAGCTTCCGTGCTGTTCCAGCACCGTGACACCTGCCGTCGCTGCTTTCGCGACATCCATCGTCGGCACCGACTCGCTGTAGCAGACGACTTGCGTCGGGCCTGCTTCGGCCCGAGCGCTTGCGGGTTCTGGACTGTCGTGCAGCGCGAGCATGCGCTCCAGGTCCGCGCGCGGCAGGTTCGCGACCGATCCGATGGCATGCCCACTATCGACCAGGCGCTTGATGCGAGTGAGCCGTTCGACATCATCCTGGTCGTAGAGGCGCACAGCGGAGAGATCTCGATTCGGCGCAACGACCCCGTATCGGCGTTCCCAGGCCCGGAGCGTATCCACCGGGATGCGCGTCAGTCTCGACACGGCGCCTATGCGAAGCCTCGGCGCATGTATGGGAGCGCTGCCTTGGTTGGAGTTCCTGGGCATGGTTCGCTCGTTCCCTGGGGGTGGACGCAATTCTGCGCGATGCAAGCCTCGGGTGCGGACGCCCCCAACGCACATTCTGCGACCAGGCGCGGTCGTTGTACAGCTTTTGCCCTGTTCACTACCATTTCACTGTGCCCGAGGCTTAATGCGCTGGCTTCCCGGCCAGTGCGCAGCCAACGGGTCCCCTCCTGCCTGGGCGCCGCTGGTCGGGTCGCCTGCTCCCTCTTGTCACCACGATTCCCGGCAACCCCTCCCCTTCAATCAAAGGAAACACCCATGAAGAACACCCTCCTCGCAATCGCCGCAACCGCGCTGTTCTCCTCGCATGCGTGGGCCGCCGATATCGTCGACACCGCAGTCTCTGCCGGACAGTTCAAGACACTCGCCGCGGCGCTCACGGCCGCCGATCTGGTGGATACGTTGAAGGGCCCCGGTCCGTTCACCGTCTTCGCGCCTACCGATGCCGCGTTCGCGAAGATCCCGAAGGCCGATCTCGATGCGCTACTCAAGGACAAGGCCAAGCTCACGGCGGTACTGACGTATCACGTGGTACCCGGCACGGTGATGGCGGCAGACGTGAAGTCCGGCAAGGTGAAGACCGTGCAGGGCACGACTTTCGACGTGATGGCCGACAGCAAGCACGTGATGGTCAATGGCGCCACCGTCACCAGGACCGACATCGTCGCCGACAATGGCGTGATCCACGTGATCGACAGTGTGATCATGCCGGCCATGTAATCCGCAGCAGGGCCGGGCAACGATCGCCGATCGTTGCCCGGATTCCCGGGCCGCGGGTGCGCGCTTGCCGCGTGTGGTGGATCGGGCTTCGGCAAAACCCCATCCGGCGGCACCGATGCGGTCTGGCGCGGGTTCCGGATCAGGGATGTTCCAACGTAGACGACCGTGACTGCTCCCTCATACTCCGTGCATGTCCGGGCTTCCCGTCGATAGCGAATTCGCACACGCGCTGCGTGACTGGCTCGCTGCGCACCGGTCGGTCTTCGTGCTGACCGGCGCGGGCGTCAGCACGCGCTCCGGCATTCCCGACTATCGCGGCGTCGACGGAGAGTGGAAGCGATCCGCGCCAGTGAACTTCCAGCCGTTCCTCCAGGACCCCGCGGTTCGTGCCCGCTATTGGGCGCGGAGTTTCGTCGGCTGGCCCGTCGTTGAGCGCGCCAGACCGAATGGTGCCCACGAGGCGCTGGTCAGGCTTGGCGAGCAGGGCAAGCTGTCGATACTGGTCACGCAGAACGTAGACGGGCTGCACCAGCACGCAGGACACCTGGACGTGATCGACCTGCACGGTCGCATCGACCAGGTGGCGTGCCTCGCCTGCGGGGCACGACTCACGCGCGCCACCGTGCAGTCGATGCTCGCCACGCAAAATTCCGGCTGGCTTGCGATCACCGCGATCACCGCGAGCACCGCTCCCGATGGCGACGCCGACCTCGAGCACACCGACTTCAGTTCGTTTCGTGAACCGGTGTGCCCGCACTGTGGCGGCATGCTGAAACCCGACGTGGTGTTCTTCGGCGAGAACGTCCCGCGCGAGCGCGTGGCCGACGCGACGCAAGCGTTGCAGCGATCGGATTCGATGCTTGTCGTCGGCTCATCGCTGATGGTTTATTCCGGCTTCCGCTTCGCCCGTATGGCCCGCGACGCAGGCCTGCCGCTCGCGATCCTGACCCGAGGCAAGACCCGCGCCGACGACCTCGCCACCCTCAAGCTTCACGCCGACTGCGTGACCACCCTCGCGGAATGCGTGGTCGACGTCACGCCACCTCGAGCAGCCGCCGCAAACTCCCGAACCGCCACCGATACTCGGCGGGAGTAATGCCGACCTTGCGCCTGAACAGGCGTCCGAAGAAGCCGCTGTCCTCGTAGCCAACGGCCTGCGCAATCGCGTCGAGCGGGTCGTCACTGGTTTCGAGCAGGTGTTTCGATTCCTCGAGGCGCACCGTGTGCACGTACTCGAGCGGCGACTGGCCCGTGGCCTGTTCGAAGCGGCGTTTGAACGTGCGCTCCGACAGTCCGCTCAATTTCCCCGGCGCCGCAACAGGCGATCCCTCCTCATAGTGCTGGGCGATCCAGGCCTGGTATTGCGCGATGAGCGCGTCCTCGGATCGCAGACCGTGGCAAAAAGGCCGGCAGCTTGAGCTCGACGTCGCGACCACGCACGCCCGAACAGAGCCGCATCCTTGCGCTGCCATTCACCGGATCTTTCGGCAGCCTGGCGTAGGCTCGGTGCATGAACGAGAACCGCAAGTTGCATGTGCTCATCACCGGCGCGACCGGACTGGTCGGCCAGGGTGTACTGCG
>JBBRIE010000254.1:0-3957 GCA_038221545.1 Lysobacterales bacterium | reverse complement strand
CGCGAAGTCGGCCTGGGCCGGCGTGCGGTACAAGCCGCTGCCCACGTTCCCGGCTGCCACGTTCGACTTGGCGTTGCTTGTGCCGACCGATCGCACTGCGGGCGAGGTTGAAAGTGTGCTGCGCGGCGCAGCTGGCGAGATGCTGGAAAATCTCGAGCTGTTCGACGAGTTCCGCGGTGAAGGCGTGCCGGCTGGGCATCGGTCACTGGCGTGGCGGCTGACGTTCAGGCCTCCTGAACGGACCGTGCGCGACCAGGACAGCGACGGGCGCCGTGCCCGTCTCCTGCAGACCCTCGAACGAGAGCTCGGTGTCCGACCCCGCACGTCCTGAGAGTTCCGGCCGCAGTGCGCTTCTTGAACTGGAGGCGGTGATCCGGCACGTCACCGAGCAGCTCGCGGGCTACCGGCGCCGTGCGTTGTCCGCTGAGGCGCAGGTGCGCGACCTGGAAATGGTGACGTCACGCGCGGCTGAGATGGCGCGCGCGGCGGAGTCGGCATCGCGGCGCATCGCCGCCCTCGAGAAGGCGCTCGCGGACGCGGAGGCTGCGACGGCTGCCGCGGTGGAAAAGGCCAGCAAGGCGGCGGCGGTCCCAGTCGTGGTGGCGCCCGCTCGTTCCGCTTCGGGCGGCGGCAAGCGGGGCGATGACGCGCTGGTCGCCGAGAACGAGGCCCTGCGAGGGAAACTCGAAGGCGCGGCAGAACGTACCCGCCAGATCAGCGAGCGCGTGCGGTTTCTGCGTCAGCAAATCAGCAACGGGGGCGACAAGTGACCGACTGGCGCAATGTGGTTCGCGTACGAATCGTGGGCGAGGAGTACACCCTGCGTACCGAAGCCAGCGAGGCGCACACGCGGGCTGTCGCTGAGCACGTGGACAAGATCACCAGAGCAGTTCTGGACAGCGGCGCGGTTGTGGAGACGCACAAGGCGGCCATTTTGGCGGCTCTGCAGATCACCGATGAGCTCTACACGGAGCGCGCGGCGGCCGAAGCGCTGGCGGAGGATATCCGCGGGTTGGCCGGCGAGCTCAGGCCGCTGCTACCGCCCGCCAAGCGTGGTGAGGACGGCAGCCTGCTTTAGGCGAACTCCTCCGCGGGCAGGAACGCGGTGGGCACGCGCTGTTACGCCACGGCCCGAACTGGTTGCGGCGACCGAAATTCGCCCGTAGGTTGCGATCAGTTAAATAGGTTGCGCGCTGAGCACCGTGCAGCGCGACCGTGACTTCCGAATTCCGCGCGAGATCGCGGTGAGGTGATAGATCCATGGACAGCATTCCGCTCGCCGCGATCGTCGGCGCGCTCGGCGCGGTCGTGGCGGTGCTCGCGTTTGTGTTCGGTCGTCGCGCTGGCGCGGCAGCCCAGCTCGACCAGCAGCGCCTGTCGCGCAATACGGCTGAGGACACCGCCAAGCGCTTGCTGGACGAGGCGACGCGCGAGGCCGACACGATTCGAAAGGGCGCCATCGTCGCCGGCAAGGAAGAACTGATCCAGCTGCGCGAGCAATTCGAAGGCGAGGTGCGCAAGCGTCGCGGTGAAGTGGAACGCGACGAACGACGCATTCAGGACCGTGAAGACCAGCTCGAGCGACGGGCCGAGGGACTGGACGGACGCGAGCGCGAACTCAGCACGCGGGTGTCCGTGCTCGACGGGCGCGATGCGCAAATCGCCGAGCGTGAGGAAGAGGCGCGTCGTCTGGTCACGGAGCAGCAGCATCGCCTCGAGCAGCTGGCAGGATTGTCGCCGGCCGACGCCAAGGCGGAGATCATTCGCCGTCTCGAAGATCAGGCGATGGCGGACGCAGCCAGCCGTCTTCGTGAGATCCGGGAATCGGCAAAGCGCAATGCGGATCGCGAGGCGCGCAAGATTGTAGCGTTGGCAGTGCAGCGCGTCGCGGCAGAAACAACTGCGGAAACGACCGTCAGTGCGGTCGCCCTGCCCAACGATGAAATGAAGGGTCGCATCATCGGCCGGGAAGGTCGGAACATCCGCGCCTTCGAACTGGCGACCGGGGTGGACGTGATCATCGACGACACGCCCGACACGGTCGTGGTGTCCTGCTTCGATCCGGTGCGACGGGAAACTGCTCGGCTCGCGCTCGAGAAGCTGGTGAGCGACGGCCGCATCCATCCGGGGCGCATCGAAGAAGTCGTGGCGAAGGCCCGGCTCGAGGTGGACGCGCAGATTCTCGATACGGGTGAACAGGCCGCGTATGAGGTTGGCGTTGCCGGCCTGCATCCGGAACTCATTCGTTTGATCGGGCGCATGCGGTGGCGCACGAGCTACGGCCAGAACATTCTCAATCACAGCAAGGAAGTCGCGTGGCTGGCGGGCATGATGGCCGCGGAACTTGGCCTCGATGTCGCGCTCGCCAAGCGCGGCGCGCTGCTGCATGATGTCGGCAAGGTGCTTACCCACGAGCACGAGGGCACGCACGTGCAACTCGGTGTCGAGGTCGCTACCAGGTACGGTGAGAATCCACTCGTGGTGAACTGCATCGCCGCGCACCACGACGACGTGCCGCACGAGAGCGAAGTGTCCGTGCTGGTGCAGGCCGCCGATGCAATCAGCGGGTCGCGTCCGGGCGCGCGACGCGAGGCGTTCGAGACCTACGTCAAGCGACTCGAGGGACTCGAGAAGATCGCGTCGAGCTATCGCGGAGTCGATCGCGTGTTCGCCATCCAGGCTGGGCGCGAGGTGCGAGTGGTCGTGACGCCGGACCAGGTGGATGACGTGCGCGCTGCGGCGTTGTCGGAGGAAATCGCGCGTCGCATCGAGTCGGAGTTGCAGTACCCTGGGCAGATCAAGGTCGTGGTCATCCGTGAAACGAGGTCGATCGATTTTGCCCGCTGAACGCATCGATGGCGTGGCGATCGCTGCGGCGATTCGCGAGGAGGTGACGCGCGATGTCGCGGCGCTCATCGAGCGCGGCATCGTGCCGGGCCTTACCGTGGTGCTCGTTGGCGACGACGCGGCCAGCGCGGTGTATGTCGCGAACAAGGAGAAGTCTTCGAAGGCCGCGGGCATGGCCGGCGAAACGATCCGGTTGCCATCGAGCACGTCGCAGGCAGAACTTATCGAGCTTGTGAAAGCGCTCAACATCGATGACGCCGTGCACGGAATCCTCGTGCAGATGCCCCTGCCGTCGCAGATTGATCCCGACGTTGTCATTCGACACATCGCCCCCGAGAAGGACGTGGACGGCTTTCATCCGGTCAATGTCGGCAAGATGCTTATCGGACACACCGACGGTTTCATGCCATGCACGCCCGCGGGTGTGATCGAGATGCTGGTGCGGTCCGGTGTCGAAACGAAAGGCGCGGAAGTCGTGATCGTCGGTCGCAGCAACATCGTCGGCAAGCCGATGGCCGCCATGCTGGTGCAGCAGCGCGTCGGCGGCGATGCAACCGTTACGGTATGTCACAGTCGCACGCGCGACCTGCATGCGCACACGCGGCGCGCTGACATTCTGATCGTGGCGGCGGGACGTGCAGAGATGATTCGCGGCGAACACATCAAGCCTGGTGCGACCGTCGTCGACGTGGGCATGAATCGTGTCACCGATGAAACGCGTGCCTCAGGGTCGCGCCTTTGCGGCGATGTGCACTTCGCGAGCGCGGAACTCGTTGCTGGTCGCATCACGCCGGTGCCCGGTGGCGTCGGCCCGATGACCATCGCCCTGCTGCTCCGCAACACGGTGCGCGCCGCGCAGCGTCACGCCCCGCGTCCCGCGCCGCGACCGGCTCACTGATGGCGCGACGCACGTCGCACGGCAACATGTCTTCGTCGCCGTTTGACGACGAACTATCCGGCGCGCGCTCGGCGGGCTTCATCGATCACACCCCAGGCGCATCGCCGGAGTCACCGCTCGCGGTGCACGATCTCACGTCGGCGGCCAAGGATCTTGTCGAAGGGGCGTTCCCGCCGCTTTGGGTGCGCGGTGAAGTGAGTGACTTCAAAGCG
>JBBRIE010000253.1:0-3961 GCA_038221545.1 Lysobacterales bacterium | reverse complement strand
CATCGACCGCAGTACGCATCGCGACCTGTTCCTTGCGCGCGTGGGCGGGCCGTGGGAATCGAAGGGGCGCATCCCGCTCGACCCGACTTCGCTGCTGTCGCATCCGCTCGACGTGGCCGGCGACGCCGACGAGCATCCTGTCGTCTTTGCACGCCGATCGGCGGGCGCGGCGGACCCTCGTGGCTCGTTGTGGCGAATCGGCACGGGCAGCGATTTCACCGAGCAGCCCTTGCCGGGCGCATTCACCGCCGCGGACGCCAGCATCGCGGTCGCACCCGATGGCGTGGTCCACGTGGCCATTTACGACAGTGACCAAACCAGTCTGCTGCACGCGGGCTTTACGCCCGCCGGTACCGGCGGCACGTGGGAGATCGCGCCCGTCGATGTCATCGGGGACGTGGGGCTTTCGCCGACGATGCTGATCGGACCGAACGGCACACCGATGATCGTCTACCGGCGTCGCCCCGGCACGTTGTTGCTGGCGGCGCGTGGATCGGATGGCATCTGGGTGAGCCGGACGCTTGCAACAGGCGCGCTCGAAGCATCGAGGCCGGTTGCGACCGCGAGCTCCGAAGGCCATGTCCTGCATGTCTCGTGGTTCGACGAGGCCGCCGGCGTGCTGCGCGTGTCGACGATGAAGGGCGACGCCCTCGTTGCGCCGTCAATCGCCACGGATGCCGTGCCGAACACCCTGAACCGGGTGCACGGCAACGTACACGACGTCGCGGTATTGGGTGACGGGGGCGTCGCCATCGCCTATAACGAGGTCATTCCAGGGCAGATGCAGATGGTCTATCGCCATCGCGACGGCAATGGCGAATGGTTCGCAAGCACCGCTCCGGAGCCGTTTGGTGCCGGTGACATCACGCGCGTTTCGCTCGACAGCGCCCTGCTCGCACCGGGCTTCGCTCGACTCGCGTGGATCGCGGGCGGCCGCCTCAAGTACGGGGAAAAGCACTTCGGCATCGTCTCGTGGGATAGCGAGGACCTCGGCACGATTCCCGCAGCCGCTCCCATGCAGCTCGGCACTGCCGGTCCCCTTCGCATCGTCTATAACGAGGGCAACGGCCTGGTGGTACTGCAGCGACTCGAACCGCTGGACGCGACGGGCGGCGGTGTTTCGGAAATCTACGGATACAGCTCCGGCGGCAGCAAGCTCACCGAGTACTGCCTGTGCTTCCTGGGATTCGGAGCTACCCAGTCTGCGCGCGCCGACTGTCCGTATCCTCCGCCGAGCGCGGTTCCGGCGGGTCTCTCGCGAGCACAGCCGAACGGAGCTGCCCCGCGCGACGTTCTTGCCGGAATGCGCGAGCTCTTCTCGACAACGCCGGCGGGCCGCTACTACCTGCAACTGTTCGGAGAGCACGCACCGGAGATCATCCGGCTCACACTCGCCAATCCGTCGATGCTGTTCCAGCGCACGAGCACGCTCGCCGATCTCATTCCGGGCATGACCGCGCTGGTGGAGTCTCCTGCCCAGGGTGGGCTGTACAAGCTCACGCCCGACCTGATCGGCAACGCGCGTTTCGTCGTGCAGGGCTGGCGCGACAACGGCTCGCCGGCCCTGCGAACGGCCGTCGACAAGGAGTTCGCGCGCACCGCGTTCTTCAACCAGTTCAGCGGCATGACCTTCACCGAGTGGTTCAACGCCATCAGCGTCGGCAACGCCACCGAGAACCTGTTCGCGAACGGCTTCGAATAGCGCGGCAGCGTCGCAGCGTCGCAGCGTGGCTCCGGTGCGCCGGGACCGCGCCGCGCGCTGCCTCGCAGCACACCGCCGCGCGGGCTAGACTGGCGCTGTCGACGAGCTGGGACTTTCGATGGATAACGAAAGCTGGATGCTGCTGGGCGCCGCGGTGCTGATCATGCTGGTGGCCATCATCTGGTGGCGTGTGCGCGCCGCTGCATCCGCACGCAATGCACAAATCGCTCCCGCGGCACGCCGCGAAAAGCGCCGCGGCCCGCGCCGCGTCAACAACAGCCGCCGCGAGAGCTTCCGCATGGGCAAGGACGACAACGAGCGTCGGAGCGACAAGGATCGGCGCGGCCGCAAGCCCGGCTGGGATAAAGAGTCGGGCGATCGCTGATGCGCCGGATGCAGCGCTTGATGACCCGCGGTCTGGCCTTGACGCTCGCCGCTGCCGCCGGCGTGGCGATAGGGGCCGATGCAGCGCCCACCGCAGCCCAGCTGGCGCACGCGCGCGAACTGCTGTCGCGCGTGGTGTTGATCGACGGACACAACGACCTGCCATGGGCCATCCACAGCGACGCCTCCGCGCGCGGTAACGTCGACAGGTACGACCTGCGCGACAAGGTGCCGGGCCACACGGATATCGCGCGCCTGCGCGCAGGCAAGCTGGGTGGGCAGTTCTGGTCGGTGTACACGTCCGGGGAGCCGACCAGCGGCCACGCCCGCGCGCAACTCGAGCAGATCGAACTCGCGCACGCGATCATCGAGCGCTATCCCGACACTTTCGGCCTCGCGTTGACCGCGAGCGACATCGTCGCGGAACACCGCGCCGGCCGCATCGCGTCTCTGCTCGGCATCGAGGGTGGCCACGCGCTGGAGGATTCGCTCGGCGCCTTGCGCGCTTACTACCGGCTCGGCGTGCGCTACATGACGCTGACCCACAACACGCATACGAGCTGGGCGGACTCCGCCGCGCAGCAACCGCCGAAACACGACGGACTCACCGATTTCGGGCGCGAGATCGTGCACGAGATGAATCGCCTCGGCATGCTGATCGACCTTTCTCACACCGCGGTCGCGACCATGCACGACGCCCTCGACGCGAGTGCCGCGCCGGTGATCTTCTCGCACGCGAACGTGCGCGGCGTCTGCGACGTGCCGCGCAACATCCCCGATGACGTACTCGACAAGGTCGGGAAGAACGACGGCCTGGTGATGGTGACCTTCGTCGCCGGATTCACCTCGTGCGAAGTCGCGCGCGTCACGCAACCCGCCATCGAGCAGTACAACGAGCGCACCCGCGGCATGGACGACGCGGCCGCGCGCGATCGCATCTACAAGGAAATCTTCGACCCGCTCGTGATTCCCGCCAGCACCATCGGGCAGGTGGCCGACCACATCGAGTACGTGCGGGACCGCATCGGCGTCGCGCATGTCGGACTCGGCGGCGACTTCGACGGCAACGACGAGTGGCCGACCGGACTCTCCGACGTGTCGATGTATCCGAACCTCTTCGCCGAACTGGTCCGGCGCGGCTGGAGCGACGAAGACCTCACGCTACTTGCCGGTGGCAACCTGCTGCGCGTGCTGCGCACCGCCGAAGCGGTGTCCGCGCGCCAACGCGCATAAGCGGAAAAGGGGTCAGAGTCATTTTCCGGTCCGGCGGACTCGGCGTTCACCCCTTTGCTCGCACCGGAAAATGACTCTGACCCCTTTTCAGCCCCTGACCCCTTTTCAGCCCTCCGCGTGACGCGCATCGCATTCTGCGCAATCGGATAGGCTAGCCGCAGCCGACCGGGGGGGCGATGTCCGCAGGCTGGGAATCAACGGGCACCGGTGCGCGACTGCGCCTCATCGAAAAGGTGCGCATCACGCGCGCGCGCGGCGTGGCTGGCCGCCAATCCCGATGAGCGGATTCCTCGCCGAACTCAAGCGCCGCAACGTCTTCCGCATGGCGGGGCTGTACCTGGTCGGTGCGTGGCTGGTCGTGCAGGTAGCGGACACATTGCTGCCGGTGTTCGCCGCGCCCGCGTGGCTGATGAAGGTGCTGGTGGTCGTGATCGCGATCGGGTTCCTGCCCGCGCTGGTGTTCTCCTGGCTGTTCGAACTGACACCCGCGGGCCTCAAGCGCGATGACGATGTCCCGAGAGGACAATCGATCGCGCCGCACACTGCGCGCCGCCTCGATCGCATGATCATGTCGGTGATGGCGCTCGCGCTCGCCTATTTCGCGCTGGACAAGTTCGTGTTGTCGGAATGGCGGTCAGAGCC
>JBBRIE010000252.1:0-3972 GCA_038221545.1 Lysobacterales bacterium | reverse complement strand
GGTCGGCGCGATACCCATCAGCCCGGCGTTCATGCGGTCCTGCAGGTAGCCGGTCAACACGCCGTCCTCGATCAGCACGTTGCGCTGCGTGGGCGTGCCCTCGTCATCGATTGCGAGCGATCCGCGGCGGCCGGGCAAGGTGCCATCGTCGACGACGGTGACGCCGCGCGCCGCGACCTGCTGCCCGAGCCGTCCCGAGAACGCCGACAGGCCCTTGCGATTGAAGTCGCCTTCGAGTCCGTGGCCCACCGCCTCGTGCAGCAGCACGCCAGGCCAGCCCGGGCCCAGCACCACGGTCATCCCGCCGGCGGGCGCATCGACCGCCTCGAGGTTCGTGATTGCCTGCCGCACCGCTTCGCGCGCCATTTCAGCGCCGAGGCCGGAACCGAGCAGTTCGACGTAATCGTAACGACCGCCCGCACCCGCGGAGCCCTGTTCGCGGCGCCCGTTCGCGGCCACGATGACCTGCACGTTGAGTCGCACCAATGGACGCACGTCCGCCGCGAGCACGCCGTCGCTGGCGGCGACGAGCACGGTATCGACCCCACCCGCGAGGCTCACGATGACCTGCGTGACGCGCGCGTCCAGCGATCGCGCGAGTGCGTCGATCCCGCGCAAGGCCTCGACCTTGTCCGAGGCGGCCATGCTCTCGACCGGATCGACCGGACGGTAAAGCCCGTGCCCCGACCGCGCCCTGAGGGCGTGCGGCGCGATTTCGCGCCCTTCGCGCGCGATCGCGCGCGCGGCCTTCGATGCCTCGATCAGCGCCGGCAGCACGATCTCGTCGGAATAGGCGAAGCCGGTCTTCTCGCCGGCGATCGCGCGCACGCCGACGCCCTGCTCGATGGAGTGGCTGCCTTCCTTGACGATGCCGTCCTCGAGCACCCAGCTCTCCTGGCGGGAATGCTGGAAGTACAGGTCGGCGCGCTCGATGCCCTGCCCGAGCGCCTGGCCGAACACGCGATCGAGGTCGCCCAGCGCAATGCCGCTGGGCGCCAGCAGCTGCGACTGCGCGATGGCAAGGTTTGCGCTCATCCGGATCTCCACGAGGTCGACCCCGCAACATGGCGGCGACGCTGGCTCCTTGCAACCACCCTGTTCATCCCGTTTGACTCCTTGTGGAGAGACTTGCGGCCGAGCGACTCCCGGCAACAGCTATTCAAAGATGGGAGCGAGTCTGGCGAGCACTTCGTCGACAATGGAAGCGGGTAAAGCTTCCAGTCGACGTGCGCCGCGCGCATGCAGGTCCATGGCGCGCGGCTGGTCGCAGCGGACCACGCCTGTAGTCTGCGTGTCCGCGCCCGTCAGCGACACGGCAAAACCGGCGGATCGCGCAAAGCTGCCGCCGCTGGTGATCGGCAGCACGATCGGAACACGCGTAACGCGGTTGAATGCCTGCGGCGAAATGACAAGCACCGGCCGCTTGCCTTGTTGCTCATGGCCTTGGCTCGGGTCAAGCGAAACCACATAGATGTCCCCGCGCTCCATCAAAACAGCTCGTTGCCGTGCGACGGCGCATCGAGCCACTTCCGGTCTTCATCCGGCAGAGGCGCCGATGCGTCGCATTGCGACAACAGCTGGTCGAGCGAGAAACGCGGACGTATCCTGGGCTCAACGAAAAGGCGTCCGCCGTCCACTCCGACCCCGACCGCGGTCCCGGCCTTGAGCTGCAGGAGATCAAGGAGCGCCGGCGGGAGCGCCAGCATGATCGAGCCGCCTACTTTGCGAAGGCGTGTGGTGTGCATGGTCCTCTCGATAATAAGTTATACATCAATATAACTCTCGCTCGAAGTCCTTGCAATGAGGCTCGCCCGATTTCGCGGATTCCCTGGACTTTCCAGCGAAACGGCACCGTCGCTCAAAGCCATTCGCGAGGCAACTCGCCCGCATGCGCGAGGACTCGACGGCGCGACGCGTCCCTGCATTTCCGGCCAAGAGTATGCTCAGGGCGTCACCCACGAGGAGTGAGCACGATGTCGACACGACAGATTCGAGCGCAAACCCCGATGGCCGAGATCAACGTTACCCCGATGGTGGACGTGATGCTCGTGTTGCTCATCATCTTCATGATCACAGCGCCGGTGTTATCGCACCAGATCAGCATCGATCTGCCGCAAAAGGTTCCGCCGGATCGGGTCCAGGTCGAGCCTGCGGCCGTCGATCTCCGTATCGCTGCGAACGGCGAGTTGTTCTGGAACAGTCAGCCGCTGATTGCAGAAGCGCTCGAACCACAGCTACGACTCGAAGTCGCGAAAATGAAGCCGACCGAACTCCGTATCGATGCCGACTTCGCGACGCCGTACCAGACCGTCGCACATGTACTTGCTGTCGCCAAACGCGCTCGCGTCGAAAAGATCGGTTTCAAGTCTTTAACCCGTTGAGCGCCGCTCAGCCCGGATCGGCGTCGGATGGCGTTGGGTCCGGGTCGGGGCTGCGGGATGCCCGCATCGACGGCAGGCGCGGCAGCTGCGTGATGACCGGTTTGTTCCAGGGTCCGGTCACGCGATATCGCGTCCTCGCCGCGTAGCCGAGGGGCTTCTCGAGCGCGCGCTGCATGACCCAGCCGAGCGCGGCGCCTGCGGGACCTGCGGCGACCGCCCCGACCACCGGCAGCGCGCTACCCACGCGTGGCCGCACTTCGACCTGCTGGTCGTAGTCCTTGCCGGCGAGTCCCGTGCGTCCGCGAACCCGCACCTCGGCTGCCGGCGCGCGCAACACGACATTTGCGGTGTACGCGTTGCCCGCACGCATCTGGAAATCGCCGTCGATGCTGTCGAAGGCCATGCCGGGCGTGAAGAAGTCGCTGAAATCGAGCGCCAGCCGGCGACGGATCGCCTGCAGGTTCACAAGGCCGAAGACGCGGCCGGCGCCGGGTTCGACGTCGAGCATGCGGCCCGCGCCCACCGCTACCGACAGCGTGCCCTCGACCTTCGACAACGCGAAATCCATCGGCGCGCCGCGCCACTGGCCGTTCAATTCCGCGCGGGTGGCGCCGCCCGCGACAATCCCTTCGAACCCCAGCGCGCCGAGCAGCTCGCCCATGTCGGGGGAGCGGAACTCCGCGAGCAGCCGGGACCGCTCGCCGCCCGCGTCGCGCAGCCACTCACCCTCCGCATCCATCGCGAGCCGCGAACTCTTCGCGGTCAGCGAATCGATGCGCATGCCCCGCTCGAGCGGGCGCGTGCGCAGCGCGAGCTTGCCCAGGCGTGCGCGCCCGAGCCGGAAATCGTCTACGTCCACCACCAGTGCCGGCAACGTGGACGGGTCGATGGTCGACGCGGGCCCCGGCGTGATGCCCGGCGGCAACTCGGGCAAGTGCAGGCGATCGAAGCGCACGCTCAGTGTCTGCGGCGCCGGTTGCGTGGCAAGCGGAACCGACATTTCGCCTTGTGCTTCCGCGCCGGCCACGGTGAAACGCAGCGCGTCGGCACCCGCTTCACCCTTCACGGCCAGCGCGCCGAAGCGGCGGCTGCCGAGCAGCCACGCGTCGGCGGCGACATCGATGCCGGCGAATCGCTGGCGAGCGCTGAAGGCATCCGCGGGCGGCGGCGCAATCGAGGCCGCGTCGGACGCACGTGCGGCACCCGCTGCAGTGGGTGCCGCATCGGCGGGGCGCACCGCGGGCGCGGGCTGTGTCGGCCCTGCGACCGCGAGCTGATCGCCATGCTCGTCGAGTTCGCGCAGGAGCCCTGACCAGCCGAGCACATCGACCTCGCTCGCGTAGCCGGTTATGCGGACGCCACTGGCGGGCAGTTCGGGCAAGGCGCCGGCGCCGAGCGCGAAGTGCGCGGTGAATGGGCGCGCGTCGTTGCCGGCCCGCGCGCGTGCGCGCAGCTTGCTGCCCAACTCGATACGGACTTCGCCCCGCTCGAATGGCAGGTCGACGTCGACTGAAATCGGCGACGCAGCGGCACGCGACTTTGCGAACGGCGCCGGCAGCGTCAGCGCCACGCCGCGCAGCGACGACGACAC
>JBBRIE010000251.1:0-3996 GCA_038221545.1 Lysobacterales bacterium | reverse complement strand
AGCACGCGTGGTGTCGATTGGTGGGCCCACCAGGACTTGAACCTGGAACCAACGGATTATGAGTCCGCTGCTCTAACCATTGAGCTATAGGCCCCGGAAGTCGCCCGCGCAGACTACGCGAATCACCGTGCGTGGTGCCGGGCGCCGTCACGCACTTCCCCGTGCGGGCGTTCGCGGGTCGCACCAGTGGCGCGACAGATCCCCGCTCACACTTCCGGCGGTGTACCGCCGGTTTGGCTCAGGCTTGCCGTCGGCCGGACCGCTACGGTTTCCGTGCTTTCATCCCGTTGTCATCCGACCCTTCCGGTATCGGTGTCACCTTGTCGATGAGTCCGCGGCCCAATCCAGTGAGCTACAGGCCCGAGTCGTCATCGTAACAACAGCGCGCCGCCAGCGGGCGTTGCGCGGTTCATGACGGCCGGCGTGTCCGGGTCGGTGGGAGCGGGGTGTTGCCGGATTCATCGAGCCGGCGCAGACGATTTTCCATCGACGCAACGAGCGCCGACGCCAGCTCGTAGTTGCGTGGCGAGCGCTCCTTCCATGCATCGCGCTCGGCGCGCAGCACCGCGAGCTTCCTTTCGAGCAACGCCTTTTCCCCCGCTTTGGACATGCGCCTGCCTCTCCCGACGCAAGGAGTGTGTCCCGATCTTCAAATGGGTACAACACCCTCCGGCCCACCACCAGGCGAGCGGGACGCTACCGCCGGACCAGCGGATGGCGGTCGCCACGGCATCCCCGCGCGAATGGGCGACAACCGGACAGAGCGCCGCGGCGGCGACGGCAGCGCGAGTGCGCCGTCGTCGACCGAATCGCCTCGGCGATCAGAGCATCTCGGCGCGGGCCTGCTCGGCGCGTGAGGCGCCAATCGCTGTCTCGACCTTCCTGACCTCTTCGGGCGGCGGCAACACGGCCGGGAAACCGAGCGACTGGATCCACAGCTCCCGGGTCCATCCGGTGGTGTGGTAGAGGTGGTGGTCCTCGTCCTGCTCGACCGCATCGAAGGCCGCCTTCAGCACCTTCGCTTCGGGGCCGGCACCGTGTTCGGCCACGTGGCCGATCAGCTCCCAGTTCATGTGGTCCTTGGTTTCGGCCAGCACGACGCATTCGCCCGCGACGAGTTCCGCGGCCACCGGGGACGCATTCGCGCGCGCCATCTGGATCGCCTTCACGAGCGACTCGCCCTGGTGCGCCACCACCGCGCGGCCCGGGCTCTGCTCTTCCGGATCGATTCCGAGTTCGGCGAACACGTTGAGCAGCACCTGCTCGTGCGTGCGCGTCTCGTCGAGGTACTCCTTCCATTCCTTGCGCAGGTCGTCGTTCTGCGCCGACTGGATCGCGTTCTCGTAGATCTTGATCCCGCCCCGCTCCGTTTCCAGTGCCTGGAGCAGCAACTCGCGAACCTGCTTCTTGTCGTAGTCCGATTTCTTCGCCATCTCGAATCCTCGCGCTCGTTGGGGGCGCGCAATGTAGGACTCGATGGCGCAACGATTACTGAATGTGTTGGCGCGCAGCCATGCGGTCCCTTCGCGGGTGCCGCGCCATGATGGGTTGCTGCCCGTGTTGTCGTGCACGCAAGCGCCGCACTACGGTCTCGATGAACCGCGGTCAATCGCGCTTGCGCGATACCACCACCTGCCCAACCACCGCGGTGAGGAGGATCAGCGAATTGGTGACGATGAAGACCCGATTGCCGACCATCGCGCTGTAGACGATGAAGCCGATCGACGCGGCGATCTGCCCGGCGAACAGCCAGTGCGAGACTCCTTTCGCGTCCTTGTCCCGCGACTGCGTATGGATCTGGCGACAGAGCGTCGCGAGCAGTACGGCCGATGCCGCCCAGCCGATGATGTCCGGATTCATGGCGGGAAGTTACGCGGCGCAGACTGAACGCAGGGAGCGCCCCGATTCAGAAGGGCACGGGCGTGCACGTCCGATTGACGCGACATGCACGCGCGACGCGCGAGATTTCGATCCTGCATCCGACACGTCTCCGCAAGACGCGGGAGCGACACGGGCCACGACCCACTTCCACTACGAGGAAATCCGCATGGCAACGAAGGCCGAAGAACGCGACCTGCTCCGCAACCTCATCCAGGACATCGACATCGCGATGTTCACGACGCTGAGCCCGGAAGGCTATCCGGTGAGCCGCCCTCTCAGTACCCAGAAGGTCGAGTTCGACGGCGAGGTGCTCTGGTTCATGACGCGCGCCGACAGTCCGAAGATCGGCGAGGTCCGGAGGAATGGCCGCGTCAATGTCGCCTACGCCTCTCCCGACAAGAACATCTACGTCTCGGTGACGGGCGACGCAAAGGTCACCCGCGACCAGGCCATGATCAACGAGCTCTGGAGCGATGCCCTGAAGGCCTTCTTCCCGAACGGGCCCACCGATCGCAACCTGACGCTGGTACGCGTGAGCGTCGCCACCGCCGAATACTGGGACGGGCCGAGTTCCGCCGTCGGCAAGGCGATCAGCTTCATCGTCGCGCGCGTCACGAAAAACGACGAGTACCTGGGCGAGAATCGCCTCATCCGCCTGCGCGGCAAGTCGGAGGGCACGTCGGTGAAGCCGGGCGGCGCGCTCAAGTACAAGTCGTCGCCGACGCCCGCACGTCCGCGAACCCCCATTCCCGCGAAGACCGCAACTTTAAAGAACTCCGCTGGGTCGACACGCAACGGCGCGTCGTCGCCGAAGCCCGCCGCTCGCAAGGCGGTAGCGACCAGCAAGTCCGCCGCGCGCAAGACGCCGGCGAAGAAGGCTGTCGCGAAAAAGACCGCAGCAAGGAAATCCGCCACCGCCCGCAGGTCCGGGGCGAAGCAGCGCTGAGACACCGCGCCCCCGGCGATCGGGTGGGGTCATTCCGATCGTCTCCAAGTGCGGCGAGTGCTTCCATTGCGTCGCGCAGTGGTTGCGGCTCACCGAGCCGGAAGGCGTGCTGCAGGGCCGCACGAGCCCTTGATCGTGGCGTACTGCGGTCAAGCAGGGAGCGGGCTGCGGTGGCACTCGCAGGCACCGGTTTGCGTTGAACAAGGTAGTGCGACGTCCGCCGGTTCGATCCTGCGATCGCCGCCCGGAACATCCGACCTCAACCGCAAACAAGGAACTTCAAGATGAAAACGCCGCGCCTGTTGCTCAACGCCCTGCTGTTCACCTTAGTCGCCTCCACTGCCGCGGCACGCACGCCCGAGGAGCAGTCGGTGATCGACTTCATCGACGCCTACGACCGCGCTTACCTGGCCAGCGACGTGGCCTTCGTGGATGAGAATTTCCACTCGGACTACCGCGTGTTCGTCGAGGGAGAACTCAAGACCAAGGCGGATGCCATCCAATGGATCAAGACCAAGGATGCCACGGAACGCACGCTCGATCTCTCGACCACGACTGACCGCGTGCGTATCGCGGGCGACATGGCGGTTGCGACAGGCACCATCGCCTGGAAGACGGTGAACCCCGGCAAAGAAAACGCGACCCCGAAGACTGGTAGCGAACACTTCACCCTCGTGATGGTGAAGGACGGCAACGCCTGGCGTGCGTGGTCGGAACAGATTTCCGACGTCAAGGCCGCGAAACCGCAGTAGCCCCCCGAAACAGCGCTTGGTCGGAGCATCGCCCCAGGGTGCTTGCGCAACCTGGGTACGCCGCCGCGATCACTCGACGTCGAGGAAGCTCCGGAGCTGCTCGCTGCGCGAGGGATGCCGCAGCTTGCGCAGCGCCTTGGCCTCGATCTGGCGGATGCGCTCGCGCGTGACGTCGAACTGCTTGCCAACTTCCTCGAGCGTGTGATCGGTGTTCATGTCGATGCCGAAGCGCATGCGCAGCACCTTGGCCTCGCGCGGCGTGAGGCCCGCGAGCACGTCGCGCACGGTCTCGGTAAGGCCCGTGGTGGTCGCGGAATCCACCGGCGACTCGACGTTCGAATCCTCGATGAAATCGCCGAGATGCGAATCCTCGTCGTCGCCGATGGGCGTCTCCATCGAGATCGGCTCCTTGGCGAT
>JBBRIE010000250.1:0-4014 GCA_038221545.1 Lysobacterales bacterium | reverse complement strand
GCATGGAATTCAACGGATCCCCGGTTCCGGGTGCTGGTCGTGTGCCACGAAGTCCCGCCGATCGCTGTAGACAAGTCGCGTTGCGAGTTCCTGCAGGTCGATTTCGACGCACCCCCGGCGGAGACGATCGGCTGGGGCGGCGAGCGACGCTTTTTCTCGTGGATGTCCGACAAGGGCCGCAAGGTGCTCTGGGGTGTGCGCAGGACGAGGTCGGATGGTTCGCGTTATTTCATGGTCCTGGACGCCGACGATCTCGTTTCATCGCAAGTGGTTGGATACTGCCTCGATCGCGACGATCCCGGCGGGTACTATTTCCGCAAGGGATTCCGGATGGACGACCGATTTCCAGACTGGCTTTGCAGGCGTGGCAAGTTCCACGAGGAGTGCGGCAGTTCCATCGTCCTGCGCACGGCCATCGCGCCGTTCCCGCCCGCGCCTGATTTCTCGTGGGACCTGGAGAACCACTACATCCGCCGCTACGTCCGGCACGGGTTCCTGCCGGGTCACCTTGCGAAGGAAGGGCATCCCCTCCACGCAATCCCGTTCCGTGCTGGCATCTACAGGTTCCATGAGGAAAACAGCTACGCCGGCGACTTCCGGCGCGCGGACACATGGCTCCGGCGGTACGCGCGCCAGCTGCTCACCGGCCAGCCACTCACGAATACCATTCGCACCGAGTTCGCGCTCGGCTCCGCGGCAGGGTCCTAGGCGGGCGTCGCGAATCCGATGGCGGAATTTGATTTCATCGTTCCTTTCCGGGCCCGCTCGACGACCCGGGACTGGGCTGCCGTGTGCAGGCTGCTTGAACAGACGCTGGCATCGATCCTCAATTCGGACGAGCCGCGTATCCGGGTCCTGGTCGTCTGCCACGAGAAGCCCGACATCTCCTTCGATTCATCAAGGTGCTGTTGGGTCAGCGTGGATTTCGAGCCGCCTGCAGCGGCGACCCTGCGCATGCCGGACGCTGAACGACTGCGTGCGTGGAGGACCGACAAGGGTCGCAAGCTCCTGCAGGCAGTGGCGCAGTCGAAAGCGGAAAGCTCGCGCTACTTCATGGTCGTGGATGCGGACGACCTGGTTTCCTCGCGCCTCGCGCGGCATTGCCTGGAAACCGATCATCCGGACGGCTATTTCATCGACAAGGGGTTCCGCTTCGACGAGCGCTCGCCGGGTTGGGTCGTGCGCCGGACGAATTTCTTCGAAGAGTGCGGCAGCAGCCTGGTGCTGCGTACGGACCGGGCGCCGTTCCCCGCGAAACTCGACCTGTCGGTGAACATCGATGACCATTTCATGCATCGCCTGGTGTTCCACAGCTTCCTGCCGCGGCACATGGCGAAGCAGGGGCAGGCGCTGCAGTCGGTGCCCTTCGCCGGCGGGCTGTATCGGATACACGACCAGAATACGTACGCGGATTGCTACCGAAAGGCGGACAGTTGGCCCCGGCGGCAGGTCAGGCACCTGCTGAGGGGGCAGCGCATCACGCAGGGCTTGCGGGCCGAGTTCACCCTCCGGCCTCCGGTCGCGCCGGCCTCCGCTTCCGGACTCAGGCGACAGTAGATGGAAGCCATGCGATCCGTGATTCTGTATGTTGGCGGCCGGCATCCCCGCGACGCGACGCGTATCGCATGATCATCCTGTACAGCTTCCTGACCCTGATCGGGGTCTCAATCCTGCGCGCACTGGCGCACTGGCGTGGCGGAATGATGTTCATCATCTTCGTCGCAGCGATCCAGGATCCCATGCGCAAGCTGGTCAAGGGCACCCCAGGCTTCATGGTGCTGGCGACGGCGCCGATATTCTTCGCGCTCATATTCTCTTCCATGATCACCACTCGTGGGTGGTGGGGCATTTTCCAGCGCAATAACCCCACGATCGGGAAATCACTCGTTGCCCTCGTTGTCCTTTCGCTGCCCGCCGCGGCGATCTCCCTGACGTACGGTCCCGGTTCGTGGCAGCTGACAGTGCTTGGGACGTTTTCCATGTCGATCATTTTCCTCGCGATGATTGCGGGCTATCACTATCCCAAAGGTCGCTACACCATCCGTCACCTGCTCGGGTTCTACTGCATCGTTCACGGCATCATGCTGACCGGCACGGTGTTCGAGTACATGGGCTGGTTCGGCAGCTGGCGCGCCCTCGGCGACGAGGCGATGGGATACAACTGGATCCGGTACGGCAGCGGCTACGTCGTCGACATCATTTGTGGCTTCTATCGCAGCGGCGACGTGATGGGCTGGCATGCGGCCACCGTTAGCTGCCTGTCGGTGATCCTCGCCACGACGGCCAAGGGACGCAAGCGCTGGTTCTGGGCCGCGATCGCGGGCCTCGGGGTCGTCGCGCTGCTGCTGTGCGGACGTCGCAAGATGGTCTACATGCTGCCCGTTTTCGTCATCGCACTCGCTTACATGTACTGGCAGGCGGGTCGCAAAATGCACAAGGTGTCCCTGCTCGGACTTCTGGCGGTGCCGGTGATCAGTCTGGTCGTCATCGGTGACTGGATGGGCGACGACGATGGCATGCAGGTGCGCTATTACACCTCGACCTCGGACGAGACGTTGTCGAGTCTGGAAGTTCACGGATTTTCATCACTCATCGAAACTTATCGGCAGGACGGCTTCTTTGGTGCGGGACTGGGATCTGCAACCCCCGGCATCCATCACTTGAAGGTCGATCGACCCGATACCTGGCAGGAGAGCGGTCCCAGCCGGATTCTGGTCGAGCTGGGAGTGCCTGGCTCGCTCGGTTTCCTTGCCGTGGTCGTGGCCATCATCGCCGGGACGTGGCGGGTGACGGTGAAGCAGCTCAAGTCATTCGCGCCCGACGCGCTGTATTCGGCCGGCCTGGTCGCGTTCTTCATCGCCAACGCAGGCAGTCTGACTGTGTCGGGCCAGATCCTCGCCGATCCGTTCATCGCGTTGTTCCTCGGCATGATGGTGGGCCTCGTACTGTCCACCGCCCGGAATCCTGCGGTTGCGGTTGCGGTTCCGATGCCGGCAAAGGTCGCGACGCGCGGCCGGCCTGCAGTTGGTCTGGCCCTGCCGTCACGGCATCGACTCACTTGAACGAAGCGCAGCGAATCAGGATCGCCCTGGTGTCGACCGCGTCCGCTGCCCACCCGGGCAGCATGCGTGCGTACGCGGATACCTTGAGCGATGCGATCGACCGATTTCTCCCGCACATTGAAGCCGAACGTGTCGAGCTCGGGCCCAGCGTCGCGACGCACCCTCACACGATGCGTTGGGAAACTCTGGCGATGCCCTTCCGGTTCCGCGGGCAGCGTCGCCGGTCACCAGACCTCTGGCACATCCTGGACGGTAGCCGGGCGTATCTCGCGAATGCGTTGCCCGGTGCCCGCACGATCATCACTTCCCACGACGTCATACCCTGGCTGCAGGCCCGTGGCCGCTTCCCGGAGGCGGATGCGGTGGGCTGGGGCAGCCGGACCCTATGGCGCAGCAACGGGCGGGCGATGCGACGTGCCGCGAGGATCGTGTGCGATAGCGCGGCCACGGCCCGCGACGTGCACGCACAGTTCTCCGTCTCGCGGGATCGATGCGAGGTCGTACCCTTGCCGATACGGCCCACGCTCGCCGCGTGGCTCGAACGCGTGACCGGTGCGCCAGAGCATGCCCGCGACGAGGGCATCGTGCTGCACGTGGGCAACAATGCCTTCTACAAGAACAGGGTGCAGGTGCTCGATCTGTTCGCGGCGATGGATGCCGCGCTTGCCCGAAGGCTGGTGATGCTCGGACCGCCGCCCACCTCCGAACTGCTCGATGCCATGCGTTCGCTTGCATTGGAAAACAGGGTCACATGGCTGGACGATCCGGATGATGCCGTGCTGGTGGACTGGTACCGCCGCGCTTCCGTTCTGCTGTTTCCCTCGCTCTACGAGGGCTACGGCTGGCCGGTGCTGGAAGCGCTGAGCTTCGGCTTGCCGGTCGTCACCTCCGACCGGGGATCGTTGCCCGAAGTCCCCGGAGTGCGGGGCTCGTGCCTGCCTCTGGAGGATCC
>JBBRIE010000249.1:0-4083 GCA_038221545.1 Lysobacterales bacterium | reverse complement strand
TCGCGGAACACCTGGGTGTAGAACACGCGCACGCCCTTGGCGGCGAGTGCGGCGCGATCGATGCCGGCCGCATCCAGCGCGGCGATGTCGTCGGACGGAATGCCGCGCACGCGTTCGAGCGTGAGCACGCGTTCGCCGGTGTGGCTCCAGATGACCTCGGGCACGTACAGGTCGTCGGAACCGAGCCAGAAGCGGCGCAGCACCGATGCATTCGCGCCCTCGCGCTGCAGGTCCATTTCCGCCGCCAGCGTCGCTTCGATCTCGCTCACGATCTCGCGCGGCCGCACCTTGTCGGCAGCCGGATGCGCGCGATCGACCACTCCGGCGACACTCTTGAGCAATGCGATGTCCGCGCCGATCTGGCGCTCGACGTTGGGTCGCAGGACCTTGACCACGACCTCGCGCCCGTCCGCAAGCGTCGCCGCATGGACCTGCGCCACCGACGCGGACGCCAGCGGCTCGGTCTCGAACGCGAGGAATGCGATGTCGATGCCACGACCGAGCGACTTCTCGATCTGCGCGCGCGCCAACTCGCCCGGGAAGGGCGCGACCCGATCCTGGAGTTGCGCCAGCTCTTCTGCAACGTCGGGTGGGACCAGGTCGCGCCGCGTCGACAGGATCTGACCGAACTTGACGAAGATCGGCCCCAGTTCCTGCAGCGCCAGCCGCAATCGCGCGCCGCGCGAGAACGCGGCGATTTCCTTCGACGCCCGCGGCACGAAGGGCCGCGCCAGCGCCAGCCAGCGCTCCACGGGCGTGTCGTCGAGCAGGTCGTCGAGCCGGTAGCGCAACAGCACGCGCCCGATGCGCCATGCGCGCAGCGCCGACTTCATCGCGCGGCCTCTGTTGCTTTTCGCGCGTGGCGACACCCCTCCCCTGCCTTCACAGGGGCGGGGGTAAAGGCGCAGGACCCTTCGACAACTGCATTCATCATCCGGCGCTCTTCCGACGGGCTTGTACGACGCGCTGCTCCAGGCGCTCCACGCGGTCGCGCAGGTTATCGACGTCACGATGGAACGCACCGATCTCCACTTCGCCAACCACGTCGCCGCTCTCCTCGACGAGATACTCGGCCACGTCCTCACGCAGGCTGGCCGCGGACTCCCGCGTCCAGCGCCAGGCGCCGAGCAGGGTGCGGGCGACGACCGGCCCGGCGACGTTGCCGAGTCGATCCGCCAACGCGGCCTCGAGATCGGGTCTCGCTTCGCGAACGAGTTTCTCGATCTCGCGCGCCAGCTGGGCATCGCCGCTCACGTCCACGCGTTGCGCCGGACCGACGCCGCCTCCCCCGAGGCCCGCCAGCGACAACAGCCCGGCGAGCGATCCACTGATGCCGAGGTCCGCGGTGCGGGGCGCCTGGCGCGGACCCACCGTGATGCGCCCGTCCTCGACGCCGAGGCGCAAGCCGATGTCCGCGGTGCTCCATGTCAGCTCGACCGAACGCCCGGACAACACGCGCAGGCGTGCCGCCGCGCCCGGGTCCAGCGCCAGCGCGCGATTGAGGATCTGTTCGAGTGCCCTGCCGAGCACGTCCAGCAACGGTGAAGGCAATGCCACGCGCGAACCCTTGAGAAGAAGGTCGAGTGCGAGTGTAGCGGCGCCGCCCATCGCGACCCCCGGCGTCTGCATTCGCCGCTAGATCGAGCGCCGCCGCAGCCGCGCGAGGCGTGGGTGATCGCTGCCCAGCACGCGCTCGAGAGCCTCGAAGCCCTGTTGTTGCCATTGCGCCGCATCCGCCGTTCGGCCGGCGCGCCGCAACGCCTCCGCGTGCGCCAGGGCGGCGTCGCCAAAGACGGAACCCCGCTTATCCCGGTCTGGCGCGAATGCGGCGAGTGCTGCTGCCGATTCGACGACCCCTTCCGCGGTGCGGCCTGTCCGCGCGAGCGCAAGCCCGTGCCCGGCACGCGCCTTGAGCGTGACGGCCGCATCGTCCCCGTGGGTACGGCGCAATTGCGCCACCGCGAAACCGAGCTTGGCTTCCGCTTCCGCGTTGCGCTCCTGCTCGAGCAATCCGTAGCCCCACACCATCGAGTCGGTGCCGAGGTCCTTGTCCTTCGTGGCCGCGTAGAGTCGCGTCGTGCGCGCCAGCCTTGCGTAGGCATCCTCGTACTGCCCGGACTCGATCGCGATGCGCGCCAGTCCGCTGTCGGGACTGCCCTGCATCGCATGGTCGGGTGGAAGCGTGGCCGCGAGCAGCGTCCGCATTTCGGCGTAGACCGCCGCAGCTTCCTCGTAGCGTCCCTGTGCCACCAGCGCACGGGCGATGCCCGAGAGCGCCCAGGCCTGGCGGGCCATCGGCGACTTCGGGTCACCACGCAACAACTTGAGCACCTGTCGCGCCGCGCGCTCGCCCTCGACGGGTCGGTCGAGTGCGTTGAAGACGGCGCTCAGATTATTGTGGTCCACGGCGGTCTCAACCGCATCCGCCCCGAACAGCGCGCGGCGATCGGCGAGGTTCGCGAGGTGGATCGACAGCGCCGCCTTCGTATCGCCCCGCGTCGTCGCGACGTTGCCGATGATCGTGCGGCACTGGATCTTCTCAGCCCGCCAGTCGCCCGCAAGCTTTTCAAACATGGCGAGGGACTGGCGCGCCACCTGGTCGGCGAGATCGATGCGGTCGGTGCGCATGTGCGCGCCGGCCAGGATATTGAGCGCATTGGCCGTGTTGGCCGAAGTGCCTTCGCCGAGCCCACGCAACTCCGCAATGCCGCGTTCGAGTTCCGGGATCGCCAGCGTGTAGTTGCCGAGCCCGTTGAGGGAACGCGCAAGCGTGATCCGCAGTTCCGCGCGCGCCATCGGCGCGTCTGCGAGATCGGTATCGAGGCGCGTGATGCCATCGCGGATGAAATCCTCTGCCGTAAGCGCGCTGCCTTCGCGGGCCATCACCGGGTCCACGCCCTCGAACAGCTTCACGACGAATCCTCTGGTGGTCTCCGCGAGCACGAGCTGCTGCTCGGCGCGCAGCGCTTCGTTGGTCGCGCGCACGGCCTCGCGGTCAGCGCGCCGCGCCTCGGCCTGCGCGACCTGCGTCTGCCAGAGCGCGATGCCGAGCCCCGACAGGATCGCGAGCAGCACCAGGCTGGCGCTGCCCACCGCGATGCGGTTGCGACGCACGAACTTGCCGGCGCGATAACCGAAGGTGTCCGGATGCGCCGTGATCGGACGCCCGTCGAGGTAGGCGCGCAAATCCCGGGCGAACGCAGCCGCCGAGGCATATCGCCGCTCCGGCTCGCGCTTGAGCGCCGTCAGCACGATCGTGTCGAGGTCGCCCTCCATGCGGCGCGCGCGACGCGCCATCTCCGTGTGCGATTGCCGACGGAGCACCGTGCTCGGCTTCTCCACCCGCTCCTGCGTCACGTCCCGCGCCAGCACGTCCAGCGAGCGCGAGTTGCGCTGGTGCGGCAGCTCCCCGGTCAGGAGCTCGAACAGCAAAACGCCGAGTGCGTAGACATCGGTCGCGGTGCCGATCGGCTCGCCGAGGAACTGCTCCGGCGCCGCATAAGCCGGCGACAGCACGCGCATGCCGGTGCCGGTAAGCGCCTCATCGCCGATGTCGGCATCGAGCAGCTTGGCAATGCCGAAATCGAGCAGCTTGACGCTGCCGTCAGTCGCCACCAGCACGTTGGACGGCTTGAGATCGCGATGCACCACCAGCCGGCGGTGCGCGAAGTCGACCGCCTCGCACACCGCGATCAGCAACCGCAGGCGCGCCTCCACATCGAGGTCGTGGCTGCGCGCGTACGCCGTCAGCGGCTCGCCTTCCACGTATTCCATGACCAGGTACGGCAGGCCCTCGCCGCCCACCCCGCCATCGATCAGGCGTGCGATCCCCGGGTGCTCGAGACGCGCCAGGATGCTCCGCTCCTGCACGAACCGGCGAATCACGTCCTCGGTGTCGACCCCGCGCCGCAGCAGCTTGAGCGCCACCCGCTGCGCAAAATCCCCGCCCGTGCGTTCCGCCAGGTACACCTCGCCCATCCCGCCGCGCCCGACCCGACGCAGCAACCGGTACTCGTCGATCGTCTCGCCGCTGCGGTCGCTCGGGGCCTCCGACAGCGCCAACGCCTCCGCGCCAATCTGCGA
>JBBRIE010000248.1:0-4140 GCA_038221545.1 Lysobacterales bacterium | reverse complement strand
ATCCCAGGCCCAGCGCTGCGCTCCGGTGCGGGCGTCGAAGCCACGCACAACTCCAAGCTCGAGATTGGTCGCGCCGTTGTCGCCGATCGCGGAGCCGCTGACCAGCGTGTCGCCGACCAGCGTCGGCGGCGACGTGATGGTGTATTCGCCTTCCTCGACGGAGCGCACGCCACGGCGCAGGTTGATGGAGCCGGCTTCGCCGAAGGCCTCGCAGGGCTTGCCGGTCGCGGCATCGAGCGCGATCAGTCGCGCGTCGAGCGTGCCGTAAAAAATGCGCTCGGCGCATTTCGAGCCCGCAGCGGCCGTCGCATCGCGCCAATGGGACACGCCGCGCGACGCCGTCTCCGAATAGTCCACTGCGGGATTGATCTTCGCGTCGTGGCGCCAGCGCTGCTGGCCGGTCGTCGCATCGATCGCGAACGCCTTGCCGAACGCGGTCGAGAAATAGAGCGTGTCGCCGACCAGGATCGGCGTCGCCTCGAAGGTCAGTCCGTCCCTGTTCGCGAATCCTTCGCCGAGCTCGCCGGTGCGAAAGCGCCACGCCTCCTCGAGTTCGCCGACATTGGCCGGCGTCACCTGCGCGGCCGCGCTATGCCGCGTGCCCTCGGCGTCGCCACCGTACGCGGGCCACTCCTGGGCCGCGGCGGCCGCCGCAACGAGCGCACAGACGAAAGCCCACCGTGAAAAACGCGTTTCGATGGTGGATTACCCCCTGCACGCGAGGTCCGCGATTATCCGTGAATTTGATGTGCTCTGGTATGCACTATTCGAAGCCGTTGCGCAGCAGCGTATCGATGGCGTCGACATCGAAGTGATACCCCGGATGCTCCCCCGTCGCGGAGAACGAGATCAACTGGGCTCCAGGGACGGCGCACAGCGGAATGCCGGTGCCCGGGCCCGTGCCCCGGCACGAGACACCCGGGTATGCATAGCGATGCGAGCCCAGCCCCGGCTTGACGGCCAGACGGTAACTCCCGGGTGCAAACGGTTTGGTGGCGTACGCGCCTTGCGCACCAGGTGGTCGCGCGAACCCGACACGCACGCCGGCCTCGTCGAGCACTTCAACGGTCGTGTCGTAGTTGGCTTCAATGCGACCTGTCACTGTGCCTGAGACGAACGCGCCGCTGTGCAGCGCGAAGTCCATGCCGGCTATCGACTGATCGGCAGCCACGTCGAACCGGGTCCATGAGTTGAAAGGCGCAAGCGGCGGGAGCAGTGCAAAGGCCTGCGCAAAATACTGACGCAGGTCGCTGGTGGTGAGCCACGCGGAAACCTGCGGGTCGATGCCCTGGATGATGAACTCCCCTGCCTGGTTCGAAGTCGTGCTCGCAAGTAGCGAGCTCGAGCCGCCGTAGCGGACTTCGACCCCCGGCACCGGAAGGCCTGTGCCCATTTCGCGCACGGTTCCCCGAACCACCTGCCGTGGGATCAGCGTTGCGTTGACGTTATGGGTGCAGGTGCCCGCAACGACCGCCAGCGAAGTCGAGGAACTTTCGTTCAACTGGTCCGGGTGAAAGTTCGGCTGGAACCGATCGTTGAAGCCGAACGATGCCTTCACCGTGCCGGGAACCAGCCTGTCGATCGTGAAGATTCCACCGAAGGACGAGGTGAAGCTGTCCGCGTAAGTCGGATGGGACAGAGGGTCGGTGCGCTTGAGAAAGACGCGTGCCTGGACTGCCGAGCCGTCGAGGGCGCTCACCCGCTGCCCCGAGAGGCAACCCCCGCGATTCAAGGCGAAGTTCGCGACGCTCGCGGAGCCCGCGTTCACGCGCAGCGGCGCTTGCATGCCGGAGTTCGCAACGGTGAACACCGTCCGGGTGATGTCGAGATCGATGCCCGGGAAGAGCTGACCGGTCAGGTCGGGCGGTGCGTTCCCCACCCCGACTTCGACCCAGTAATCTTCGACAGCCAATCCTTGGATCAAGAACTCACCATCGGCATCCGACTGCACCAGGCCGACATCTCCCAGCGCGGCGGCGCGTCGAAGAGAGACCAGCAGACTGATGGGAGCGCCCGTGTCGGACCGCGTTACCCGGCCGCGAATGGAACCCGCGGGGGCTGTCAGGAAGTGGACCCCACTCGCCGGCAGGAACATCGATGGCGATCCGGTGGAGAAGACGCAGCCGAAGTGACAGGGCTGGTCCGGATGCAGTACCTGTTCGAACGCACCTCCGCCCGCAATGATCAAGTAGCGGGTATTCGTCATCGGCGTGAATCCGGTGATCGCGTAGCTGCCGTCGCTCTGCGTCGTCGACTGCGCGTCCGCTTCGAATTGAAGACTGAACGGCGGCGCGAACACGAGGCGCCCGACCACTACCGTCACGCCTGCGAGGGGAGCCTGGGAGGTGCGATCCCGAACCTGGCCACTGACCGCAGGCGAGCCCAGTGCGTACGCAGGAAGCGCAAGCGTCGAAAGGACGCCGAGCAATGCGCCGAACGCCAGTTGTCGACCTATTTTCATTTCCCGTCGAAACCCGTGAAGACGTCATCGCGTGCGTTGCGTCTTTGCTTGCGCGCAAGATCGCAAGGAGTAGCAGTTTAGCAGCCTCGCGGCGAGCCGCCGCGAATGCGGCCAATCGAGAACTACCGGGACGAAGCAGGGATCAGTGCTTGAGGTTTTTGCGCAGGCGCTCGAGGGCTTGCAACTGCGCCATGGCCTGCGCGAGCTGGTTCTGCGCTTCGGCGATGTCGACGGCGGCGCTGCGGTTGGCCAGCGCGCGTTCGGCTTCTTCCTTTGCCTGGCGCGCGGAGGCCTCGTCGAGGTCCTCGGTGCGGATCGCGGTGTCGGTCAACACCGTGATCACCTGCGGCTGCACTTCGAGGATGCCACCTGAAACATAGAAGGACTTCTCCTCGCCGTTCTCGAGCGTGACGCGCACCTGGCCGGGCTTGAGCCGCGTGATCAGTGGCGCGTGGCGCGGCGCAATGCCGAGCTCGCCAAGCTCGCCCGTGGCGACCAGCAGGGTGACGTCGCCGTGGAAGATTTCTTCCTCGGCACTGACGATGTCGACGCGGATGGTGGTCATGACTCGTGTTCCCGTGATTTCCGATCGCGCCTTGCGGCGCTCCTACAGATTGCCCATGCCGCGTCGCCGCGCCACAGGCATGCCGCGATCACGCGGCGCTCATCTTCTTGCCTTTCTCGATGGCTTCGTCGATGCCGCCGACCATGTAGAACGCCTGCTCCGGAAGGTGATCGCACTCGCCGTCGACGATCATCTTGAAGCCGCGGATGGTCTCCTTGAGCGTCACGTACTTGCCCGGCGAGCCGGTAAAGACTTCGGCGACGTGGAACGGCTGCGAGAAGAAGCGCTCGATCTTGCGCGCGCGCGACACCGACTGTTTGTCCTCTTCGGAAAGCTCGTCCATGCCGAGGATCGCGATGATGTCTTTCAGTTCCTTGTACTTCTGCAGTGTGGACTGCACGCGGCGCGCGGTGTCGTAGTGCTCCTGCCCGATCACGTTCGGATCAAGCTGGCGCGAGGTGGAGTCGAGCGGATCTACCGCCGGATAAATGCCGAGCGACGCGATGTTGCGCGAGAGCACCACCGTCGCATCGAGATGCGCGAACGTGGTCGCCGGCGACGGGTCGGTCAAATCGTCCGCCGGCACGTACACGGCCTGGATGGATGTGATCGAGCCGGTCTTGGTCGAGGTGATGCGCTCCTGCAGCGTGCCCATCTCTTCCGCGAGCGTCGGCTGGTAGCCCACCGCGGACGGCATGCGGCCGAGCAGCGCGGACACTTCGGTACCGGCCAGCGTATACCGGTAGATGTTGTCGACGAAGAACAGGATGTCCTTGCCCTTGCCGGTCGCCGGGTCCTTGTCGTCGCGGAAATACTCGGCCATGGTCAGGCCGGTCAGCGCGACGCGCAGGCGGTTGCCCGGCGGCTCGTTCATCTGGCCGTAGACCATCGCGACCTTGTCGAGGACGTTCGAGTCCTTCATCTCGTGATAGAAATCGTTGCCTTCCCGCGTGCGCTCGCCGACGCCCGCGAATACCGACAGGCCCGCGTGCTGCTTCGCGATGTTGTTGATGAGCTCCATCATGTTGACCGTCTTGCCGACGCCCGCGCCGCCGAACAGGCCGACCTTGCCGCCCTTGGCGAACGGGCACATGAGGTCGATGACCTTGATGCC
>JBBRIE010000247.1:0-4199 GCA_038221545.1 Lysobacterales bacterium | reverse complement strand
CCACGACACCATTCTTGAGCATCACCCTGGCATCGTCCTCATCGATTTCGTTCTGCGTCGCGCAGGGAAAAGCGAGTTCACCGGGTACCGACCAGGGACGCTTGTCGGCATGGTATTCGGCGCCAAATTCCTTTGCATATTCTTCGATTCGGCCACGACGCTTGTTCTTCAGATTCTTTACGAATGCCAGCTTTTCTGTGGTGATGCCGTCTTTGTCGAATATGAAACCGGCGGAATCGCTAAGCGTGACTGGCTTCCCACCGAGGGCCAGAATTTTCTCGACGGCATGTTGCGCAACGTTGCCGGAGCCCGAGATTATGCAGGTACGGCCCTCGATCGCCTCGTTGACGCGCTTGAGCATGTCTTCCATGAAGTACACCGCACCGTAGCCGGTGGCTTCGACCCGGATCGGACTGCCGCCGAACTCCATGCCCTTGCCGGTGAGTACGCCGACATAGCGGTTGGTTATGCGCTTGTACTGCCCGAACATGTAGCCGATCTCGCGGCCACCGACGCCAATGTCGCCAGCCGGGATGTCGGTGTCCTCGCCAAGATGTCGATACAGCTCGGTCATGAACGATTGGCAGAAGCGCATGATTTCCGCGTCGCTCTTGCCTTTCGGATCAATATTCGCGCCGCCCTTGGCACCACCCATCGGCAGGCCGGTAAGGGCATTCTTGAAAGTCTGTTCGAACGCCAGGAACTTCAGGACGCTCTGGTTGACCGTCGGGTGAAAGCGGATGCCGCCCTTGTAGGGACCGATCGCATTGTTGTTCTGGATGCGGTAACCACGATTGACCCGAACGTGGCCTTCGTCGTCGTGCCAGCAAACCCGGAAGGAAATGACGCGATCGGGTTCGGCCATGCGTTCAAGGATCTGGTGTTCGTTGTACTTGGGATGGTCTCGCACATGTTCGAGCACGCCCTCGGCGACTTCCTTTACCGCCTGGATGAATTCCGGTTGTCCCGGATTGCGCTTTTCCAGACCTTCGACGAATTCCTGCAGCGTGGGTACCTTGTCGCGTGTCATGACTTTCCTCCCCTGTGGATTGGTGCTCACCTTGAGTGACAAGCTGCCGTCTTCCGCCTGTGTCGCTCACGGACCCCGATCGGTGTGGCGGCGAGCTGCAGAACGCAACCATTTTACAAAAGCCCTGCTTCAAACCGGCTGAAACCTCTGACCCGCCCTCGCACTCTGCGTCGCGGCAACCTATCGCTTGCTGCGCTTGCGAACCGCAGGTTCCATCTCCTCGAGGCGTGCCTGCGCTTCCCGCTTTCCAAGAGAGCGCAGCGACGCCAGGACTACGCGTTGTGAAGCTCCCGGCGTGGTCTTTCGGTTCTCCCAGTTATGAACGGACTGGCCGCTGACGCCGGCAAGTTTGGCGAAAGCCTCCGCCGACAGGCCAAGGCGTGCGCGCAGGGACTTGAGGCCCTTGGCCACGAAACGGGTCGGGCTCGCCTCCGTCACCTTCTTTGCTGCGGAACGGCGCTCAACACTCCCTGCCCTTACCTGTCGCGACAACATGGCAACCTGGCGCTTGAGGGCGGCGATGTCTCGACGATGGGTGCCAATGGCTTTGCGCAGTTGCTGGGTCTGCGCCTTGACCTCCCGTCGAGCCAGGCGTGTGATTTCGCTCTTGAGGAGAGCGCCGAGGTTGGCCATGGATGTCGCCGACTGTTTGGATGAGTGAGTCTAGCGTCCTTGAGGCCGGAACGACTTCAGCTGCCCGGTGAGCCGCCTCGATGCGGCCGCGACAACTGCTTTCCGGGCGCATCGAGCTTTCGCTGCACGCCGATGCGCGGAATCAGCATTTCCAATCGGCGGCCTTGGCGAAATCGCCTACTTCCTGGGCACATACTTCCGCTCGAGGGCGATCTTCTCGCCCAGGCGGGGCGTCTCGACGGGACGACGCGCAACCAGCACGGAAATGCTGCTCGTCTCGAGCACCCTGCTGGTGACCGAGCCCAGCAAGACCTGCTTGATGCGATCGCGTCCATGCGACCCCATTACGATCAGGTCGCAGCGCGTTCGCCGTGCCGTTTCGACGATCAGCTTTGCCGGGGCGAGCCCACCCCGGTGATGCGTCTTGCACTCGACACCGGCGCGCTCGGCGGCACTCGCAACGACTCCCAGATGGCGGCTGGCCCCCGCGCGGGCCTCGGCCATGTGCTTCCGGATCGCCGGAAGCATCGGGGAATTCTCGACTCCGTGTGGTGGCAGGAATGGTGGCGTCACGTAGATCGCCTGGAGGCTGGCGCCAAGGTCCTGCGCCAGTGCCAGCGCGTGTCGCGTGGCCAGTGCGGAAAGTGCGGAGCCGTCCGTGCATACCAGGATGCGTCGAAACGCTTTCACGGCATCGCCGTTGTCCGCGCGCGATGGCGTTCCGGCACGATGGACAAGCACGGGGACGGAGCAAGTCGCAAGCACCCGGGTGGTGACGGATCCGAGCCACAATTGCTCGAGCGCGCTGCGGCCGTGCGAGCCCACCACCACGAGGTCACAATTCTCCGCCCTGGCGGACGCAACGATGGCATCTGCGGGTCTTAGACCCTCGAGGTGCAACACGGTGCACTCGACCCCTGCACGCCGTGCTTCGGCGCGTACGCTGTTCAGATGGCGCGCAACCACGGAGTCGGCGACAGGAGCTCCCAGCCTGGAAGTCGCTGGCGATGCGTACACAACCACGACCGCCGCGCCCGTTGCGGAAGCCAGGCGAATGCCCTGCCGCACCCCGCCTTTCGCGAGGATTGAACCGTCGGTCGCCAACAGGATCCGCTTGTACATGGGCCGCTCCAGATCTGGACCTCGCCTATTGTGACGATCCATGGACGCCGATTGCATTGCCCTGCGTCAAGGACAAACAAGGCACCATGGAATCCACTTGCGTTGCGTGTACCTCCGCAACGAACGACTGCAGTTGACTACAGCGACCATGACCCGGGCCGGAATCATGCCGCCACTCACGCCGTGAGTTTCTCGTCGACGTCACGCGCTTCGAACCGACTGTACCGCGCCGACCTTCCAGTTCGCGCTGACCCGCCCTGTCCCTGCATCGGCATCCGGCCAGCTGTCGCAACCGACGCCCGTCGCGGGAACCCATCCATTGATAGCCAGCAGGAATCCGCATGTGCGTGGATTTCACTGCAATGGGGAAGGATGGATGCTGGGACCAATCGGATTGATCCGGGCTGACCCATGTCAATAAGTGCAGTGTTGCGATCAGTCGCTGCCGCGCCCGCTCAGCCCGATCACGGTAGGCTTGACGGGGCTTCGAGAGAACTGCATGGTCAGGCAACCACAGTCCGTTGCGGCGGTTGGGTCCGGATCGTTGGCATTGACCGGCGGCGGGTCGATCGGGAACCTTGTTATCCGAGACTTCCGTGCCACTTCGGGCAACATGCCGCAGTCGTGGCGCCACCCGATCGAAGTCAACCGCGCTGCCTGCAGGCAACGAGAAGCATTGACCGGGACTTTGGACGATGGCTAGCGGCAACGCGCGAGTTCCGCGTGTCGACGACGGCCACTCTTTCCGCTGGCTCGCGACCGGGGACGCTGCCTTCGGCGCCATGCTGGCGCTGATAGAAGGTGCCCGACGATCCGTGGCACTCGAGTTCTACATCTGCAACGACGGCGTCATGGCGCGAAGATTCAGGCATGCGCTCACCGACGCCCGACGCCGTGGCGTGCGGGTGCGGGTGCTGCTGGACGCATTCGGAGCAAAGGACGTAACGGGTGAATTTTGGGCCGATCTCGAGGAAGCGGGTGGCGAAGTGCGCTGGTTCAATCCACTCCGGTTCCTGCGCTGGAGCTTTCGTGACCACCGCAAGCTGGTCGTCGCGGACGACATGGCCGTCGTCGGAGGCTTGAACATCGCCGATGAGCAGATGGGTGACGGGGTCCGAAGCGGCTGGCGAGATCTCGCCCTGGAGGTGCGCGGGCCGGTCGTCGCTTCCATCCGGCAAAGTTTCAACCGGATGTGGGCGCTCGCCAACTTCGAGGCGGGTGCGATCCGGAAGTTCCTGCAGACATGCCCCGGGGGCGCCGCGGAAGCCAAGCCCACTCAATTGCTGTTGCCTGGTCCCGGCTGCCAAAGCGCCAGCCTGGCCAGGAGGCTGCATGCGGATCTCGTGGGGGCGCGCGAGATCAGCGCCCACGCACCCTATTTCCTGCCATCGCGCAAGTTGCGTGGATTGTTGCG
>JBBRIE010000246.1:0-4204 GCA_038221545.1 Lysobacterales bacterium | reverse complement strand
TGGCGCTGCTCAGGTTCATGGCATCCGCAGGGTCAATGAGCGCGACCCGCCGCCCGCCCGCGTGGCTGGTTTGTGCCAGGCGCTCGCACAAGCCACGGATCTGGTCGATTACTATTTCAGAACGCGGGGTACCGCGGTCGTTGAGTTCGAGACCGACGCGGTGCAGATCGGGGTGGGTGCCTGCAAGGCGCAATCGGCAGCCCCGGCACTGGCCGCAGGCCTCGCCGCCTTCAGGTCGGTCGAGGCACAGCGTTGCCGCTGCCATGCGCTCGGCAAGATCGCGCTTGCCGAGACCGGCAGGTCCGGCGATCAGCCACGCATGGGCGAGGCGATCGCCCTGGATGCCTTCGACGAAGCGCGCGAATGGCAACGTCAGCCAACCCCCGGTCATGGCTCGCTCACTGCCGCGAGTGAAGACCCTGCAGACAGCAAATGCGCAACCTCGGCGCAGGCCGCATCCGCAACCTGGTCCGGATTACGGCTCGCATCCAGCACCCGGAACCTGCGCGGATCCGACGCCGCCCGCTCGAGATAAGACCGGCGTACCCGTTCGAAAAACGCTTCCTGCTGCACTTCGATCCTGTCGCTCGCCTGGTTGCGCGCCTCGATGCGCGCGCGTCCCTGTCGAACCGGGACATCCAGCAGCAGCGTGAGGTCCGGCTGGATGCCAACCACCCTCGCCTCGAGCTCTGCGATGAAACCGGGGTCGATGCCGCGACCGCCACCCTGGTACGCGAAAGAGGAATCCGTGAATCGATCGCAGACCACCCATGCACCCCGTTCGAGCGCAGGCGCGATCAGTTCGCGGACCAGTTGCGCTCGCGATGCGAACATCAGCAGCAGCTCGGCCTCGTCCACGAGCATCGTGTTGCCGCCGTCCAGCAGAATCGACCGGATCGATTCGCCAATCGGGGTTCCGCCGGGTTCGCGCGTCTGCACGACGTCCAATCCCGCGGCCTCGA
Source organism: Lysobacterales bacterium (assembly GCA_038221545.1). Classification (GTDB taxonomy): domain Bacteria; phylum Pseudomonadota; class Gammaproteobacteria; order Xanthomonadales; family Ahniellaceae; genus JBBQNY01. The sequence continues at coordinate 3,242 of JBBRIE010000246.1, read as the reverse complement.
TCCGGGCCCGCACCCTCGCGAGCACCGTGCTCTTGCCCGCACCTTCGCCTCCTTCGAACGACACCAGGCAGCCGCGCCTCATCGCCGCCCCAACTGGTACCGCGCCACCGCGGCATTGTGCTGCGCCAGGCTGGCGCTGAATTGGTGGCTGCCGTCGCCGCGCGCGACGAAATACAACTCGTTGCCGTCCGCCGGATCGACCGCCGCCTCGATCGCGGCGACACCCGGCATCGCGATCGGCGTGGGTGGCAGGCCGGCGCGGGTGTAGGTGTTGTACGGCGTATCGGTGACCAGGTGGGCGCGAGTGATGTTGCCCGCGTAGGCCTCGCCGATGCCGTAGATCACGGTGGGATCGGTCTGCAGCAGCATGCCCATTTTCAGGCGTCGGACGAATACGCCCGCGATGCGCTTGCGCTCGCCAGCGACGCCGGTTTCCTTTTCGATCACGGACGCCAGCACGAGCGCCTCTTCCGGAGAATCGAGCGGCAATGCGTCGGTCCGACGCGACCATGCCGATGCCAGCGCCCGGTCCATCGCGGCAGCGGCACGCTGCAGCAGCGCGACGTCGGTTTCGCCCCGGACGAACGCATAGGTCTCGGGCAGGAAACGGCCCTCCGGATGCACACCCGGCCGTTGCAGGCCCCGCATCAGCGTCGCATCGTCCAGCTCGGGCAACGTCTGTCCGATATCGGCCCGACGCGCGAGAGCGGCGCGCAACTCGCGCATGTTCCATCCTTCGACGATGGTGAATCGGTACTGGCGCACACGGCCCTCATGCAACTGGCGAAGCAGCGCCGCCGGAGTCGTTCCGGGTGCGATGTCGTACTCGCCAACCTGCAGTCGTTGGGCGGTGCCGCTCTGCCACCCCAGCAGGCGCCAGCGCCACGGGCGCGCCTTCGTCATGCCCGCCGCGGACAGCTTCCCGATGACGCGCATGAACGAATCGCCCTGCTCGACCTCGATCAGGCGCGGCACGTCGCCGACAGCGAGCGGCGCCGCGAGGAAGCGCTGATAGTCGAACCACGCCCATGTCGTCGCCGCGATCGCGCCGACGACCAGCAACAACAGGAAATTGCGCAATACCCTCATCCTGCGAAGTCCTCGTCATCCATCAGGCGCGCCGAGCGCGCACGCGCCATCCACGTGGCAGTCACCGGGCCATGCGCGTATTCGCGGTCCGCAAGCCTGCCCACCGTCCGGATACCCCGAACCGCATTGGTCACGAACATTTCGCTGGCCCGGTCGAGTTCGGCAGGCAGGATAGCCCGAACTTCCACCGGCTCGGACAGCGTGGCCCGCTCGAGCAGCCATGCACGCAGCACGCCCGCAACCCCGCATTGCTCGAGTGAGGGCGTCGCGAGCCGGCCGTCCAGGACCGCGAAGAAATTGCCCGCAACGGCGCTGATCACTTCTCCGGCGCTATCGCATACCAAGCCTTCGTCCCACGCGCCCGCCTTCCATTCGGCTCGTGCGAGCACCGATTCCAGTCGATTAAGGTGCTTGATGCCCGCAAGCTTTGGTTGTCGCGCAAAGCGCAAGTCGCACCAGCGCACCCGCAAGGGTGCGGGGTCCTGAGTCGGCAGTGCCGAGGCGGTCCAGCAGAGATGGGTCCCGCGTTCGCCCGACGGGTCATAACCCGGGCCGCGGTCGCGACGCCAGAGCATCAGCTTGAGTACCGCATCGGGGTACCGCACAAGCCAGCGATCTCGTTCCTCCTGCAACTGCGACGCGTCCGGCGCGTCGAGTCCGAGGCGCTCGCATCCCCACTGCAGGCGGGTCATGTGGCCGGACCACAAGGCGACCTCGCCATTGCGTGCCCGCATCGTCTCGAACAGGCCGTCGCCGTACGCGAGTCCCCTCCGGATCGATCGGAATCCGGGGAAATCGTCGCCATCGAGATGGGCGGGGGTCGTCAAGACGGCTGCCCCAGGGCCTGCAGCAGGCCAAGCGCCTTGGCCCGGGTCTCGGCGAGTTCTGCCGCCGGACTGGAGTCGGCCACGATGCCGGCTCCAACACGAAAACGCGCATGGGTTCCGCTGCCTTCGATCGTGCGAATCAGGATGTTGAGGTCCATCGAACCCGTCCGGTCGAGCCATCCCACCGATCCCGTGTACGCGCCACGGCCCTCGCCTTCCAGTTCCCCGATGATCTCCATGCAGCGGACCTTGGGCGCGCCGGTGATGGTGCCCCCCGGAAATACGGCGCGGATCACGTCCACGGGCGTCACGTTCGCGCGCATCCGTCCACGCACGTTCGAGACGATGTGGTGGACATGCGCGTACGTTTCGAGCGTCATCATCTCGTCGACGACGATGGACCCCGCGACGCATACGCGCCCGAGATCATTGCGTTCAAGGTCGACCAGCATGATGTGCTCGGCGCGTTCCTTCGGATGCGTGATGAGTTCCTCACGGCGCTCGCGATCGTCGTCGCCGGGCATCCGCGGCCGGGTACCGGCGATGGGTCGCGTGCTCACCACGCCGTTGGAGAGGGCAGCCAGCCGTTCCGGCGACGACGACGCGATCCACCCGCCCCGCCACTGCAGTAACGCGGCGAATGGCGATGGGTTGGAGCGCCGCAAGGCGGCGTGTACGTCGGCGGGATCGGGCGCCCCGGCAAATTCCACGTCCCATCGTCGTGACAGATTGACCTGGAAGACGTCGCCCGCGGCAATCGAAGCGCGGACGGAATCGACGGCGGTAATGAACGTCGATTCCGACGGTTCGACGACTAACACGCGGCCCAGCGAATCTGGCGAGAATCCGATTCCCGCATCGAGGTCGGCACGGAGGGTATCGATGAGGCCCTCGCGCCCCCCCTGCTCCGCGATCAGCCACGTGCAGTCGAGTTCCCGGTCGACGGCAATCGCGGCCGGGCAACGCAACGCCAATGCCGTGGGCATTCCCGCAGGCGCGAGCGGAAGCCGCAGGCGTGGCTCGCATGCCATCGCCATCTCGTATGCGAGAAACAGTACCCAGCCACCGTGAAACGCGGGCGTCGCACCGGTGCCGGAGCCATCCGCGTCCCCGCCTGGAACGTGATCGCGGTTGAAACGGTTCTCCAGGTCTTGCAGGAAGCGCTCGCCTTCGCCGGGTGCCACGGCTTCCAGGACCTCTCCTTCGTGCAGGAACAGCCAATCGAAGCGTCCACTGCGTGGTGCTTGCGCGCTCGATTCGAGCAGCAGCGGGTACCGTTGCGGATGCGCGGCGGCGAGTGCAAGCAGGTCGCGCCTGCCCTCGAGC
>JBBRIE010000245.1:0-4238 GCA_038221545.1 Lysobacterales bacterium | reverse complement strand
TCTCGGTGCTCCCCGATGACATCGAGCGCGACACCCAGCCCACGCTGGGGTTCCAGCGCGTGCTGCAGCGTGCGGTCTCCCACGTGCAATCCTCGGGCCGGAAAGAGGTGACGGGCGCCAACGTGCTGGTCGCGATTTTCGGCGAGAAGGATTCGCACGCGGTGTTTTTCCTGGGCCAGCAGGAAGTGGGTCGGCTCGATATCGTCAACTTCATCTCGCACGGCGTGGGCAAGCTCGGGCACGACGGAAGCAGCGATTCAGCAAGTCCCCAGAACCCGAATGCCGATCCTGCCGACGAGGCCAAGACCAACCCGCTCGCAGAGTTCGCGTCGAACCTCAACGAACTCGCGAAGCAGGGCAAGATCGATCCCCTGATCGGCCGTGCCGACGAGGTTGAGCGCACCATCCAGGTGCTGTGCCGCCGCCGCAAGAACAACCCCCTGTACGTGGGCGAAGCCGGCGTCGGCAAGACCGCGCTCGCCGAGGGCCTGGCCAAGCGCATCGTCGACAAGGAAGTGCCCGAGGTACTGCGTGGCGCGACGATCTATGCCCTGGATCTCGGCGCGCTCATCGCCGGCACCAAGTACCGGGGGGATTTCGAGAAGCGACTCAAGGGCGTGCTCGCGGAGCTCAAGAAGCATCCGCAGGCGATCCTGTTCATCGACGAGATCCACACCATCATCGGCGCAGGCTCCGCATCCGGCGGGACCATGGACGCCTCCAACCTGATCAAGCCCGTGCTGTCGTCCGGCGAGTTGCGCTGCATCGGTTCGACCACATTCCAGGAATACCGGCAGGTGTTCGAGAAGGACAGCGCGCTCGCGCGCCGCTTCCAGAAGATCGACATCATCGAGCCCTCGATCGCCGAGGCGCTCGAGATCCTCAAGGGCCTTAAGAGCCGCTTCGAGGAGCATCACTCGGTCGAATACACGCCGGACGCGCTCAAGGCGGCGGTGGACCTTTCGGTCCGCCACATCGCCAACCGCCTGTTGCCGGACAAGGCCATCGACGTGATCGACGAGGCGGGCGCGCGCCAGCGCCTGCTGCCTCCGGAGACGCGCAAGACCAGCGTCGACGTGGCGGAAATCGAATACATCATCTCCAAGATGGCGCGCATCCCGGAGAAACAGGTCAACGCCACGGATCGCGACGTGTTGCGCAACCTCGACCGCAACCTCAACATGGTCGTGTTTGGCCAGGAGCAGGCGATCGAGGCGCTCACCGCATCGATCAAGATGGCGCGATCGGGCCTCGCCAATCCGGAAAAGCCCATCGGCTGCTTCCTGTTCGCGGGTCCGACCGGGGTCGGCAAGACCGAGGTAACCCGACAGCTCGCAATGCAGCTCGGCATCGAACTGGTGCGACTAGACATGAGCGAATACATGGAGGCGCATTCGGTGTCGCGACTGATCGGCGCACCGCCGGGATACGTCGGCTTCGACCAGGGCGGACTGCTGACGGAGGCCGTGACCAAGCATCCGCACTGCGTACTGCTGCTCGATGAGATCGAGAAGGCGCATCCGGATGTCTTCAACGTGCTGCTGCAGGTCATGGACCGCGGCACGCTGACCGACAGCAATGGGCGCGAGGCGAATTTCCGCAATGCGATCCTCGTGATGACCACCAACGCCGGCGCCGCGCTCGCGTCGCGCCGCACGATCGGCTTTCTCGAGCAGAACCATGCAGGGGACGCGCTCGAGGTCATCCGAAAGAGCTTCACGCCCGAGTTCCGCAACCGCCTCGACGCCGTCATCCAGTTCCGTGCGCTCGACATGGACCACATCCTGCGCGTGGTCGACAAGTTCCTGATCGAGCTCGAGACGCAGTTGCAGGAGCGGCATGTCTCGCTCAGCGCTTCGCCCGAGGCCCGGCAGTGGCTCGCGAAACACGGCTTCGACCCGCAGATGGGCGCGCGGCCCATGGCGCGCGTGATCCAGGAGCGGGTCAAGCGCGTGCTGGCCGATGAACTGCTTTTCGGCAAGCTCGTCGCGGGCGGCCGCGTCGACATCGACGTGGTCGACGGGGAGATCAAGGTCACGGCGGTCGAGGAATCGACGGCACTGGTGCCTGTGCTTGCGGAATGAAGTCGGGCTGTCCGCCTGCCGTGACGGTATGAATGATAGTCCCGCGGGCGCCCGTCTTCGACGGCTCTGCGACGCCGGTCGCAGTCGGGATCGTTCACCTAGCGGGAACACCGAAAGACCGGTAGCATTTTGCGATTGACCTGCTGGAGTCCGCGCATGCGTCCGTCCATTCGATTCCTCGCCGCCGCTGGACTGGCCAGTGGTTTGGGCGTGGCGCTGGCGGCAACCCCTCCGGCCGATCCGGTCGCACCCACCGATGTCTACTTTTCCGCGGCCCCAATCAAGGTCCTGCAGGCTGGCGACGCTGGCGCAGTTACCGGAGGCGGTGCGGTCCGCGTCCGCTGGAACCACGCGCTGCTCTCGGAGTTCGGCATCGCGGAGGTTCGCGCGTTGCAGTCGAACACAACCCATCACGCCAAGGGTTTCGACCTGGCGCTGACGCCGCAAACGAGCTTTGCGATCGACGGCAACCGTATCGCCATCGAGGGCATAGCGGGCGGCCGCGGCCAGTTCGCCGGCGGGTTCCGCCTGTCCGGACGTGCGGGCACCTTCGACTGGAGTTCGCCGCGGTTCGTCGTGCGCCCTGGCGAAGCGGTGCGCATTGATTTCGTCGGCGACGACGGCAGCGTCTGGTTCTACGCCGACAAGCTGATGTACGAATTCGTCGACGGCGGCGACAAGTTCCGGATCCGCAGCGCGGATCTGCGTATCAGCGCCGAGCTCGCGCAGAGACTGGACCGCCTCGACGCGGAAGGCGCGCTGGCGGCAGAGATCCGTGTCCTCGCACCCGTCACCGCGCGCACCCAGAGCACAGTTCCCAAGGCACCCGGCAATCCGAATTTCCACGGCGAAGCGGTCGCTGGCGTTCCGGGTGGCGTTTACCAGGCGGATGTGTTCATGCAGGCCTTTACCGCCAGCTACGGCGGTTGCCTTTCGTGCGATGGACCCGGTGGCGCGAGCGACGGCCAGATCAAGTTCGTGCCCTCGTCGACGCTCATCAACAATCGCAACCAGGGCTCCCCGATCGCGACGATTCCCGGTGACCCCCTCGGCACCAGCACCGCACTCCACACGGCGGACGTGTCCTGGTACGAAAAATTCACCACCAGCCCATGGTCGTATCCTTACCCGGGCAACGACCAGCACCCGTACCTGATCTGGAACCTGTACCGCCTCGACGCGAACGGTGGCCTCGTGCAGATCGGACGTTCGGGCGTCAAGCACGCGTTCCTGACGATCAACACTGGCTCGGGTTGCGACAACAGCAATGGAGGCCACATCCTCGGGCGCTCCTGCAGCGACACTTACGGCACGGGCAACAACGATAATCCCGGCGATCTTGGGCCGCGTCGTGAGATCGTTCCGGCGACGGGTCAGTTCGGGCGCTGCCGCTCGATCTTCGACACCAACTGCGACGGCGTCGAGAACAACGTGAGTTCAGGGCCCTTCGACCGCCGAATGCTGGTGCGAGAGTCCGCGGTGAATGCCACCGGCAACCCCGGCGCAACCTGGTTGTTCGAGTCGTGGTACATCGTCCAGGACGATATCAACGTCTACAACACGATGGCCACGCGGCCATTCAACAGCGCCTACAACGCCGCCAGCAATTCCTGGAGTTCCACCAACGGAACGCCATTTCAGTTGGGTCCGGCAATCGATCGCTGGGTGAACCCCGGGGTGTTCAATCCGCTTCAGAGCAACCAGGAACTCGCTGCGGATGAAGGCCACGCCAAGGTTGCGGTCAAGGTTTTGGATCTCGGAGGTGGCAGCTTTCGCTACAACTATGCAGTCATGAACGTCGATTTCGCGCGCGCGGTCACGCAAGGCACGCCGCCGAATTTTGAAGTATTGCGCAACCTTGGATTCAACAGTTTTTCGGTACCGGTGCGCGCCAACAACATCACCAGCGTGTCGTTTGACGACGGCGACTCGAATGCGGCGAACAACTGGGTGAGCCAGGTCAGCGACGGTCGGGTGACCTGGACTGCGCCCGCAGGCAACGCACTGGATTGGGGAACGTTGTTCTCCTTCAGCTTCGTGGCCGATGGACGCGCATTCGGCATCATCAGCAGCCTTGGCGTGGCCGAGGCCGGCGATCCTGCTAGCTACACCGTGCCCGCGATCGCGCCCGACAACGACGTTCTGTTCGCGAAC